>NZ_JBHVMF010000005.1:0-306754 GCF_042797055.1 Streptomyces sp. NPDC057854 | reverse complement strand
CCGGCTGGACGGGGTATCAACTAATCTGGCGTTGATTTTTGGCACGCTGTTGAGTTCTCAAGGTGCGGACGCTTCCTTCGTTCCTGTTTCCAGGCGCTCCGGGCGCTTCCTTCGTTTCCGACTCTATCAGATCTTTCCGACCCGATTTCCTCGGTGCTTTCCGGTCCTGAGTTTCAATTCCTCGGGGCCTTCCGGCGCTCTCCGACTTTATCAGATGATCTCGGTCGGATTTTCCATCCTCCCGTTCGGCGGTCCGGACGCACTGCGGCGCCGTCGCTTCCCGTTCTGGTGGAGCCGTAAACGTACTGGAGCGGGGCGCCCCGATGCAAATCGGGGTGCCCCGCTCCGTAAGCGCGCTGGTCAGGCCCTTCGGGCTCAGACCTCGACGACGACCGGGAGGATCATCGGCCGGCGGCGGTAGGTGTCGGAGACCCACTTGCCGACGGTGCGGCGGATCAGCTGCTGGAGCTGGTGAGGTTCGACGACGCCGTCCTGCGCGGACTTGTTGAGCGCCTGCTCGATCTTCGGGAGCACCGCGTCGAAGGCGGAGTCCTCGATGCCGGAGCCGCGCGCGTGGACGTGCGGGCCGCCGGTGATCTTGCCGGTGGAGGAGTCCACCACCAGGAAGACCGAGATGATGCCCTCCTCGCCGAGGATCCGGCGGTCCTTGAGGGAGGTCTCGGTGACGTCGCCGACCGAGAGGCCGTCCACGTACACGTACCCGGCCTGGACCTTGCCGGTGATGCGGGCGCGGCCGTCGACCAGGTCGACGACGACGCCGTCCTCGGCGATGACGATGTGGTCCTTCGGGATGCCCGTCATCGCGCCGAGCTCGGCGTTGGCGCGCAGGTGGCGCCATTCGCCGTGGACCGGCATGAGGTTCTTCGGCTTGCAGATGTTGTAGAAGTACAGCAGCTCGCCGGCCGAGGCGTGGCCCGAGACGTGGACCTTGGCGTTGCCCTTGTGGACGACGTTGGCGCCCCAGCGGGTCAGGCCGTTGATCACGCGGTAGACCGCGTTCTCGTTGCCCGGGATGAGGGACGAGGCCAGGATGACCGTGTCGCCGGGGACGATCCGGATCTGGTGGTCGCGGTTGGCCATCCGGGACAGGGCCGCCATCGGCTCGCCCTGGGAACCCGTGCAGACCAGCACGACCTCGTCGTCCGGCAGGTCGTCCAGCGTCTTCACGTCCACGACGAGGCCGGCCGGGACCCGGAGGTAGCCGAGGTCGCGGGCGATGCCCATGTTGCGGACCATCGAGCGGCCGACGAAGGCGACCCGGCGGCCGTACTCGTGGGCGGCGTCGAGGATCTGCTGGATGCGGTGGACGTGGCTGGCGAAGCTCGCCACGATGATCCGCTTCTGGGCGTTGGCGAACACGTTCCGCAGGACGTTGGAGATGTCCCGCTCGTGCGCCGTGAAGCCCGGGACCTCGGCGTTCGTCGAGTCGGTGAGCAGGAGGTCGATGCCCTCCTCGCTCAGCCGCGCGAAGGCGTGCAGGTCGGTGAGGCGGTTGTCCAGCGGCAGCTGGTCCATCTTGAAGTCGCCGGTGTGGACGACCATGCCCGCGGGGGTGCGGATCGCGACCGCCAGGGCGTCCGGGATGGAGTGGTTGACCGCGATGAACTCGCAGTCGAAGGCGCCCAGGCGCTCGCGGTGGCCCTCGGCCACTTCGAGGGTGTACGGGCGGATGCGGTGCTCCTGGAGCTTCGCCTCGATCAGGGCGAGGGTCAGCTTGGAGCCGATGAGGGGGATGTCCTGCCGCAGGCGCAGCAGGTACGGCACGCCACCGATGTGGTCCTCGTGGCCGTGGGTCAGGACGATGCCGACGACATCGTCGATGCGGTCCTGGATCGTGGTGAAGTCGGGCAGGATCAGGTCGACACCGGGCTGCTCCTCCTCCGGGAAGAGGACGCCGCAGTCGACGATCAGCAGCTTGCCGTCGTATTCGAAGACGGTCATGTTGCGGCCGATCTCGCCCAGGCCGCCGAGCGGGGTGACGCGGAGGCCGCCCTGGGGAAGCTTCGGCGGGGCGCCGAGTTCGGGGTGCGGATGGCTCAAAAGACTCTCCTCACCACACGCGCCACGTACCGGTCGGCACGTGGCGCGCGTGACAATCGTGCACTTGCTGTTGTCGGTGTTCAGTTGTGAAGTCGTATGTCAGAGGTCTACCCCGCCGGCGGCCAGGTCGACCTTGAGCTGGTCGGTCTCCTGCGCGGAGAGTTCGACGAGCGGCAGGCGGAGCGGGCCGGCCGGGAGGCCCTGGAGGGCGAGCGCGGCCTTGGTGGTCATGACGCCCTGGGTGCGGAACATGCCGGTGTAGACCGGGAGCAGCTTCTGGTGGATCTCGGTGGCCTTCTCGTGGTCGCCCGAGAGGTGGGCGTCGAGGAGGGCGCGCAGGTCGGGGGTGACGACGTGGCCGACGACCGAGACGAAGCCGACGGCGCCGACCGACAGGAGCGGCAGGTTGAGCATGTCGTCGCCGGAGTACCAGGCGAGGCCGGAGCGGGCGATGGCCCAGCTGGCGCGGCCGAGGTCGCCCTTGGCGTCCTTGTTGGCGACGATCCGGGGGTGCTCGGCGAGCCGGACGATGGTCTCGGTGTCGATGGGGACGCCGGAGCGGCCGGGGATGTCGTAGAGCATCACCGGGAGGCCGGTGGCGTCGGCGATGGCCGTGAAGTGCCGGTACAGGCCCTCCTGCGGGGGCTTGTTGTAGTACGGCGTGACGGCGAGCAGGCCGTGGGCGCCGTCGCGCTCGGCGGTGCGGGCCAGCTCCAGGGAGTGGTGGGTGTCGTTGGTGCCGATGCCGGCGACGACGTGGGCCCGGTCTCCGACCGCCTCCAGTACGGCGCGTACGAGCTCCGATTTCTCCGCGTCGCTGGTGGTGGGGGACTCGCCGGTGGTGCCGTTGACGACGAGGCCGTCGTTGCCGGCGTCCACGAGGTGGGCGGCGAGCCGCTGGGCGCCGTCGAGGTCGAGTGCGCCGTCCGCCGTGAAGGGCGTGACCATGGCGGTGAGGACCCGCCCGAAGGGGGTCTGCGGAGTGGAGATCGGAGCCATGGGTAACACGCTACTCGCTGCTCAGCGCCGGGTGTCCCCTCGGGGGACGTGAGAAGAGGAGCCCGGCACTGCCTGCTCGGGGGTTCAAGCAGTGCCGGGTCCGTTTGATCAGCCTAGATGAACTTCACGAAACGTCGCAATACGGACACTTCGCGAGAGTGAGCGAACATCTGTGCCCTACGGGGCGACCCGTCCGTTCTTGTTGAAGGCGGCGTGGGTCAGCGGCATCAGCCGGGCCCAGTGCTCCTCCATCTTCTCGCCGACCATCTCGATCTCCCGCTGCGGGAACGACGGCACCGCCGCCAGCTCGTGCTGGGTCCGCAGGCCGAGGAAGTGCATCAGCGAGCGCGCGTTGCAGGTGGCGTACATCGAGGAGAAGAGGCCGACCGGGAGGACCGAGCGGGCCACCTCGCGGGCGACGCCCGCGGCGAGCATCTCCTGGTACGTCTCGTACGCCTGGCGGTACGAGCTCTCCATCGCGCGGCCGACCAGCTCGTGCTGCTCCTGGGTGCCCTCGACGAAGACGTACTTGCCCGGGCGGCCCTCCTGGACCAGCTTGCGGGAGGTGTCGGGGACGTAGAAGACCGGCTGGAGCTCCCGGTAGCGGCCCGACTCCTCGTTGTACGACCAGCCCACCCGGTGCCGCATGAACTCGCGGAAGACGAAGATCGGGGCGCTGATGAAGAAGGTCATCGAGTTGTGCTCGAACGGGCTGCCGTGGCGGTCCCGCATCAGGTAGTTGATCAGGCCCTTCGAGCGCTCCGGGTCCTTCTGGAGCTCGTCGAGGGACTGCTCCCCCGCCGTGGAGACCCGGGCCGCCCACAGGACGTCGGAGTCGGCAGCGGCGCTCTTGACCAGGTCGACGGTGATGTCGCTCCTGAGGTCGATCTTCGCCGGCTCGGTGGGGGTGTCGGTCACCAGGAGTACCTTCCAGTCGTCTGTGGGGCGGGCCCAGGTTAGCGCGAGTCCGTCGGAAGGATGAGATTGGGCCGCTTCGGTGAAAAACGGCACCAAACCCTCTGTTCGATCGTCTGTACCTGTGAGGAGCACGACAACCATCGAGGAGGGCGACACCCATGTTCAGGCGGACAGAGGCCGTACCGTTCGCGTTCGTCGCGGAGGCCGACGAGTTCCGCAGTAACGTCACTCCGCCGCCCCGCGAACGACTGCGTCCCGGCCAGGTCGTCGGCCGTACGCTGCTCGGGCTCACCGTCGCCGCGGGGCTCGTGGGCTCCCTCGTCCTCGGCATGCCGTCGCTCGACAGCACGGACTCGCCCGCGCACCGGCAGCAGTCCGAAGCCTCCGACAACCGCTGAGGTAGCCTCACCGGGCACCGCCCCTTCGAGCGTGCTTGTGAGTGAGGAACCGCCGTGCCCCTGCCCTTCCTGACGGCCGACCGTGACTTTGACACCACCGACGCCGTCGCGCTGCCGTTCGACGACCACGACCAGTGGCGCCGTCCGTACCGTCCGGGGCCCTACCGGGTCGGCGCGGCGGCGCTCGCGCTGCTGCTCGCCTCGTTCGTGCTGCTCGCCGCGGTGATCATCGCCGCGGCGGGGGCCGTCACCGGCTCGTTCGTCACCTTCGGCGTCGCCGTGCTGATCATCCTCGCCGCGCTGCGGCTGCTGCGCATGGGCACCTGGGTGAGCCGCGCCGGCCTGCGCCGCGTCGGCTTCTTCACCACCCAGACCGTCCCCTGGGCCAAGGTCGCCGCCGTCCGCACCGCGCAGCAGCCGGTGCGCTGGCTGAACTTCCCGCGGACCGTCCAGGGCCAGGCCCTGCTCCTCGACCGGACGGCCGGCGAGCAGCTGGTGCTGCTCACCGACCACAACGCCGACTTCCTCTCCCGGATCGAGGCGTTCGACCGGGCCGCCGACACCGTCGAGGCCTGGCACGCCGAGTACGGCGTCAGGCGCTGACCGTCCGGCCCTCGTGGAGGGCGATGGCCCGCTGCATCGCCTTGCGGGCCCGCGGGGTGTCCCGGGCGTCGTGATAGGCGACCGCCAGCCGGAACCAGCAGCGCCAGTCCTCCGGCGACGCCTCCGTCTCGGCCTTGCGCCGGGCGAAGACCTCGTCCGCGGAGTCGCGGTCGATCCGGCCGCCCTCGGTGCGCCTGAGGTCGTCGACGGGGAGGCCGCCCTCGGCCTCCAGCTCCGCGGCCAGCCGGTTCGCCCGGCGCGCGAAGCTGGTGTTCTTCCACAGGAACCAGGCGCCGACGCAGGGCAGCAGGAACGCCACCGCGCCCATGCCCATGGCCGCCGGCTCGCCGGTCAGGAGGAGCAGGACGCCCTCCATCGCCACCACCCCGAAGACCAGCACGAGGACGGTGGCGAGGAAGACGTACGTGATCTTTCCGCCCATGGCCGTCAGCCCAGGTCCAGGAAGTGCTCCAGGCCGAAGGTGAGGCCCGGGGTGCTCACCACGCGGCGGGCACCGAGCAGCACGCCCGGCATGAAGCTGGAGTGGTGCAGCGAGTCGTGGCGGATCGTGAGGGTCTCGCCCTCGCCGCCGAGCAGCACCTCCTGGTGGGCCAGCAGGCCCCGGAGCCGTACCGCGTGGACCGGCACGCCGTCCACGTCCGCGCCGCGGGCGCCGTCGAGGGCGGTCGCGGTGGCGTCCGGCTGGGCGCCCAGGCCGGCCTCGGCGCGGGCCTTCGCGATCAGCTGGGCGGTGCGGGTGGCGGTGCCGGAGGGGGCATCCACCTTGTTCGGGTGGTGCAGCTCGACGACCTCGACCGACTCGAAGTACGGGGCCGCGAGCTGGGCGAACCGCATGGTGAGGACGGCGCCGATGGAGAAGTTCGGCGCGATGAGGACGCCGGTCTCCGGGGAGGCGGCGAGCCAGCCGTTCAGCCGCGCGAGGCGGTCCTCGGTCCAGCCGGTGGTGCCGACGACGGCGTGGATGCCGTGGCCCACGCAGTACTCGAGGTTGGCCATGACCGAGTCGGGGGTGGTCAGCTCGACGACGACCTGGGCGCCCGCCGCGGCGAGCGTCTCCAGGCTGTCGCCACGGCCCAGGGCCGCGACCAGTTCCATGTCCTCGGCGGCCTCGACGGCCCGGACGGCCTCGGAGCCGATCCGGCCCTTGGCGCCGAGGACCGCCACGCGCAGCTTGCTCATCACACTTCTTTCCTAGGGGGTGGAGGTCAGGAGACGGCCTGGTGGAGGCGGTCCGCCTGCTTGTCCTTGAGCGGGCCTATCACCGACAGCGAGGGCCGCCGGGTCAGCACGTCGCGGGCGACCTCCCGGACCTCGTCCGGGGTGACGGCCGCGATCCGGGCCAGCATGTCGTCGACGGACATCTGGGTGCCCCAGCACAGCTCGCTCTTGCCGATGCGGTTCATGATCGCGCCGGTGTCCTCGAGTCCGAGGACGGTGGAGCCGGAGAGCTGGCCGACGGCGCGGGCGATCTCGTCGTCGCCGAGGCCGTCGGAGGCGACCTTGTCGAGCTCGTCCCGGCAGATCCGCAGCACGTCGTGGACCTGGCTGGGGCGGCAGCCCGCGTACACGCCGAAGAGGCCGCAGTCGGCGAAGCCCGAGGTGTACGAGTACACGCTGTAGGCCAGACCGCGCTTCTCCCGGACCTCCTGGAAGAGGCGGGAGGACATGCCGCCGCCGAGGGCGGTGTTCAGCACGCCGAGCGCCCAGCGGCGCTCGTCGGTGCGGGCGAGCCCCGGCATGCCGAGGACGACGTGCGCCTGCTCGGTCTTCCGGCCGAGGAGTTCGACCCGGCCGGCCGTGCGGATGGTCTTCCGGCCGTCGCGCGGGGCGATCGGGGTGGCGTCCGTACGGGTGAGGGCGCCGGCCTTCTCGAAGGCGCGGCGGACCTGGCGTACCACCGTGGCGTGGTCGACGTTGCCCGCGGCGGCGACGACCAGGTGGGTCGGGTCGTAGTGCTTCTTGTAGAAGCGGGCGATCTGGCCGCGGGAGAGCGCGTTGATCGTGTCGACGGTGCCGAGGACCGGGCGGCCCAGCGGGGTGTCGCCGAACATGGTCTGCGCGAACAGGTCGTGCACCACGTCACCCGGGTCGTCCTCGGTCATCGCGATCTCCTCCAGGATGACGCCGCGTTCGGCGTCCACGTCGGAGTCGAGGATGAGCGAGCCCGTGAGCATGTCGCAGACGACGTCGATCGCCAGCGGCAGGTCGGTGTCGAGGACCCGGGCGTAGTAGCAGGTGTACTCCTTCGCCGTGAAGGCGTTCATCTCGCCGCCGACCGCGTCGATCGCGGAGGAGATGTCGAGGGCGGACCGCTGGGCGGTGCCCTTGAAGAGGAGGTGCTCCAGGTAGTGGGTGGCGCCGTTGAGCGCCGGGGTCTCGTCGCGGGAGCCGACGTGGGCCCAGATGCCGAAGGTCGCGGAGCGTACCGAGGGAAGGGTCTCGGTGACGATCCTCAGGCCGCCGGGGAGGGTCGTGCGGCGGACGGTGCCGATGCCGTCCTTGCCCGGGAGAAGCGTTTGGGTACGGGCGACGGCCCGCCCCTCGGAGGAGGGGCGGGCCGTCGTCGCGGAACTACGGGACGTCACGAGGAGGCGTCGTCCTTCTGCTCGTCCTCGCCCTCGATCACGGGGATCAGGGAGAGCTTGCCGCGCTGGTCGATCTCGGCGATCTCGACCTGGACCTTGGAGCCGATCGCGAGCACGTCCTCGACGTTCTCCACGCGCTTGCCGCCGGCGAGCTTGCGGATCTGCGAGATGTGCAGCAGGCCGTCCTTGCCCGGGAGCAGGGAGACGAAGGCACCGAAGGTGGTGGTCTTGACGACCGTGCCCAGGTAGCGCTCGCCGACCTCCGGCATGGTCGGGTTGGCGATGCCGTTGATCGTGGCGCGGGCGGCCTCGGCGGCCGGGCCGTCGGCGGCACCGATGTAGATGGTGCCGTCGTCCTCGATCGTGATCTCGGCGCCGGTGTCCTCCTGGATCTGGTTGATCATCTTGCCCTTGGGGCCGATGACCTCGCCGATCTTGTCCACGGGGATCTTGACGGTGATGATCCGCGGGGCGTTGGGGGACATCTCGTCCGGGGTGTCGATCGCTTCCATCATCACGTCGAGGATGTGGAGGCGGGCGTCGCGGGCCTGCTTGAGGGCCGCGGCCAGGACGGAGGCTGGGATGCCGTCCAGCTTGGTGTCGAGCTGGAGGGCGGTGACGAACTCCTTGGTGCCGGCGACCTTGAAGTCCATGTCGCCGAAGGCGTCCTCCGCACCGAGGATGTCGGTGAGGGCGACGTAGTGCGTCTCGCCGTTGATCTCCTGGGAGATCAGGCCCATGGCGATGCCGGCGACGGGGGCCTTGAGCGGCACACCGGCGTTCAGCAGCGACATGGTGGAGGCGCAGACGGAACCCATGGACGTCGAGCCGTTGGAGCCGAGGGCCTCGGACACCTGGCGGATCGCGTAGGGGAACTCCTCGCGGGACGGCAGGACCGGGAGGATGGCCCGCTCGGCGAGGGCGCCGTGGCCGATCTCGCGGCGCTTCGGGGAACCGACGCGGCCGGTCTCGCCGACGGAGTACGGCGGGAAGTTGTAGTTGTGCATGTACCGCTTGCGGGTCACCGGGGAGAGGGTGTCCAGCTGCTGCTCCATGCGGAGCATGTTGAGGGTGGTGACGCCCAGGATCTGGGTCTCGCCACGCTCGAACAGGGCGGAGCCGTGCACGCGCGGGATGGCCTCGACCTCGGCGGCGAGCGTACGGATGTCCGTGACGCCGCGGCCGTCGATGCGGACCTTGTCCTTGATGACGCGCTCGCGGACCAGGGCCTTGGTCAGGGAGCGGTACGCGGCGGAGATCTCCTTCTCGCGGCCCTCGAAGGCAGGGAGGAGCTTCTCGGCGGCGATCTCCTTGACGCGGTCCAGCTCGGCCTCGCGCTCCTGCTTGCCGGCGATGGTCAGCGCCTGCGCCAGCTCGGAGCGGACGGCGTCGTCGAGGGCGGCGTACACGTCGTCCTGGTAGTCCAGGAAGATCGGGAACTCGGCCTCGGGCTTGGCGGCCTTGGCGGCGAGGTCCGACTGGGCCTTGCACAGGACCTTGATGAACGGCTTCGCGGCCTCCAGGCCGGCGGCGACGACCTCCTCGGTCGGCGCCTCGGCGCCGTCCTTGACGAGGGCGATGGTCTTCTCGGTGGCCTCGGCCTCGACCATCATGATCGCGACGTCGCCGTCCTCCAGGACACGGCCGGCGACGACCATGTCGAAGACGGCGTCCTCGAGCTCGGTGTGGGTCGGGAAGGCGACCCACTGGCCCTTGATCAGCGCGACGCGGACGCCGCCGATCGGGCCGGAGAAGGGCAGGCCGGCCAGCTGGGTGGACGCGGACGCGGCATTGATCGCGACGACGTCGTACAGATGGTCGGGGTTGAGCGCCATGATCGTGGCCACGACCTGGATCTCGTTGCGCAGGCCCTTCTTGAAGGACGGGCGCAGCGGGCGGTCGATCAGGCGGCAGGTGAGGATGGCGTCCTCGGAGGGGCGGCCCTCGCGGCGGAAGAAGGAGCCGGGGATCTTGCCGGCCGCGTACATCCGCTCCTCGACGTCCACCGTGAGGGGGAAGAAGTCGAGCTGGTCCTTGGGACGCTTGGAGGCGGAGGTCGCCGAAAGCACCATCGTGTCGTCGTCGAGGTAGGCGACGGCGGAGCCGGCGGCCTGTCGGGCGAGACGGCCCGTCTCGAAGCGGATGGTGCGGGTGCCGAAGGTTCCGTTGTCGATGACGGCCTCGGCGTAGTGGGTCTCGTTCTCCACTATGGGTTTCTCCTACGTTCGTCTTTGGTCCGCGCGCCCGTGTGGCGCGGGACGGGTGCGGGAGAAGCACTGATGTGGCGGGCCGGTCTTCGATCGAAGCACCCGGGGACGATGCCCGGGGGCCACTACCGAGGACCGGCGGCGTGCCGGCTGCTTCTCGCGCGGTTCTGCGCGTGGCGTTCTGCGACCAGAGTAATTGCCGGTCGGTACTTCGCGCACGTACAGCAAAGGGAGCGGCCCCCTGAAAGTGGGAACCGCTCCCTTCACGGCGTCTTACTTGGCGCCGGCCGCACCACGGCGGATGCCGAGACGGTCGACCAGCGTACGGAAGCGCTGGATGTCCTTCTTGGCCAGGTACTGCAGCAGGCGGCGGCGCTGGCCCACCAGGATGAGCAGACCACGACGGGAGTGGTGGTCGTGCTTGTGGGTCTTGAGGTGCTCGGTCAGGTCCGAGATGCGGCGGGACAGCATCGCGACCTGGACCTCGGGGGAGCCGGTGTCGCCCTCCTTGGTGCCGAACTCGGCCATGATCTGCTTCTTGACGGCGGCGTCGAGAGCCACGCGGTTCTCCTCAGGTTTCGTGCCCACGAGTGCCCCTGGTCTTCTTCTCAGGGGAGCTTCCGTGACTCGGGAGCGGGGTCCGCTGGGCGCTGCGCCCGGAGGCGGCCGATGCGGGGCATCGGCGGGGTGCTGCTGGTGTGCTTCCGGGAGCGCTTACACAAACGGCCGTCACACAGCGTACCAGGCAGTTCAGGACGTGAGCGCCCGGATGGAGTGGTAGACGTCGAAGACCGCGAGGCAGAGCGGCAGCAGCGTGAGCAGCACGAAGGTCTCGGCGATCTCCAGGAAGCGGCCCCAGAAGGGGGTCACGCCCTTGCGCGGGACGATCAGGCCGATGGCGGTGAGCAGCGCGGCGACGGCCGCGATGGCGGCGGAGAGCCAGACGGTACGGATGTCGAGGGCCGTGCCGTCGCCCTTCAGGGCCTCCAGGAGGAGCTCGGTCGGCGGGTTCAGGGCGAGGCCGAGGCCGAGCAGGACCAGGGAGCCGAGGCCGGCGGCGAGGGCGCAGCCGACCTGCGCGGTGTAGCGGAAGAGGTGGGCGCGCATCAGCATGGCGATGCCGGTGGCGAGGGCGAGGAGCTGGCCCCACACGGTGTCGGAGAAGCCGAGGACGGCGGCGGAGCCGACGGCGACGAGGGCGCAGCCGCCGACGAGGCCGACGAGGAGTTCGTGGCCGCGGCGGGCCTGGGCGGCGATCCGGGCGGCGTCGACGGGGCCCTGGGCCTCGGTCTCGGAGCCGTATCCGCCGAGGCTGGTCCGGGGCGGTTCGAAGCCGATGGGGAGGCGGGCGAAGCGGGTGGAGAGGCCCGGCAGGAAGGCGAGCGCGCCGACCGCGAGGGGGGCGCAGACGGCGGCGGTCTCGGCGGGGGTGAGCGTGGTGAGGATGGCGGTGAAGGCGACGAGCACGCCGATGCCGGAGGCGACGGAGAAGGCGACGAAGGGGCTGTCCCCGCCGGGCGAGACGATCGTGAGGATCACGGCGCAGACGAGGACGGCGGTGCAGGCGAGCAGGAACTGGAGCTTGCCGATGCCCTGGCCGTCGGCGAGGGCGAGCACGCCGGAGCCGGCGACGGCGGCGTTGGCGAGCGCGCCGGTGCCGAGGGCGACGGCGGAGCCGCGGTCGTCGTAGACGCGGGCGCGGACGGCGGCGAGCGCGAGGAGCAGGACGGCGGTGACGCCGGCCAGGATGCCGGGCAGGCCGTGCATGTCGTGGCGGGGGTCGGCCGTCCACAGGACGAAGGCGAGGAGGACGAGGAGGGTCGCCCCGCCGAAGAGGCCGGCGCCGCGCATCAGGGCGTCGGTCCACAGGGTGCGGTCCTTGGCGACGGCGGAGGCGACCGCGTCGGAGACGTCGTCGAAGACGGCCGGGGGCAGCGACTCGGCGAAGGGGCGCAGGGACAGCAGTTCGCCGTCGAGGATGCGCTGGGCGGCCAGGGAGCGGCTGCCGTCGAGGACGGTGCCGTCGCGGCGGACCAGGTGGTAGCCGACGGGGGCGCCGGGTGCCGGGGTCTGGCCGGAGAGGCGGAGCACCTCCGGGTAGAGGTCGGCGAGGGCGACGTCCTCGGGCAGGGCGACGTCGACGCGGCCGTCGGGTGCGACGACGGTGATCCGGCAGAAGCCGGTGCCGCCGTGGAACACGGTGGTGGGAGCCGACTGGCCGGCTCCGCCGGCCGTGGCTGGGGCCGTCATACTCACCTGCTGCTTCCCCTCGTGGTGATCCTGGTGGTCCGGCCGGCGGGTCCGGCCGACGGGTCCTGCCGATGGGCCCGCCGGCGGGTCCTGTCGGCGGGTCCTACCGACGGGTCCTGTCGGCGGGTCCTACCGACCGGTCCTGCCGACGGGCTGTCGGCGGGTCCTGCCGCGGTCCGCGGCCGGCCCGGCCCGGTCCGCGGACCTGTCCGGGCCGGTCCGCGGGCTTGTCCGGACCGGCTGGTGGGCCTGTCCGGGCCCGCTCGTGGACCGTCGCCGCCGGGCCGCGGACATTGCGCTCCGAATGACCCGATTTTTGCGATAGTTCATGGCCACGCAAATATTTCGGGCCACCCTACCGCCCACCCGCGACCCCGCACCAAAGTAGGATCCCTCCCCGCGGATGGATCCCGTCGCCACGGGGGCGTCTGGAGGAACTTTCCGTCCGGCAACGGAAATTGGTGAGCTGTGAGCCAGATCGTCGTCAAGCGTCCACCGCGGGCTCTGCCGTCCGAAGTGCCTGACGAGCAGGTGCAGTTGCAACCTCCGCCGGAACTGCCCCGGGGGCAGCAGGAGGGTGCCCTGATGCAGCTCCTGCCGATGCTCGGCATGGGCGGTTCGGTCGTCTTCTTCTTCATGACGCCGAACCCGATCATGCGGATCATGGGCATGGTGATGATCGCCTCGACGGTGGCCATGGCGATCGCGATGCTGGTCCGTTACCGGCGGGGTACCCAGGGGCAGCTCGCCGACCTGCGGCGCGACTACCTCAAGTACCTGACCCAGACGCGCCGCGCGGTGCTGCGGACGGCGCACCTCCAGCGGGACGCGCAGTTCTACCTGCACCCGTCGCCGGAGCAGCTGTGGGCGCTGGTCGCCGAGGGCAGCCGGATCTGGGAGCGGCGGATCGGGGACGCCGACTTCGGGCAGGTCCGGGTCGGTCTGGGCAGCCAGCAGCTCGCGACCCCGCTGATCGCCCCCGAGACGGCGCCGGTCGACGAGCTGGAGCCGCTGACGGCGGGGGCGATGCGGCAGTTCCTGACCACGCACGGCACCGTGGACGGGCTGCCGATGGCGGTGTCGCTGCGGGCCTTCTACCACCTGACGGTGAGCGGGGACACCGAGGCGGCCCGTTCGACGACCCGCGCCATGGTGGGGTCGCTGGCGTCCCTGCACTCCCCCGAGGACCTGGTCATCGTGGTCGCCACGGACGACGGCGCCGCCCCGGCGTGGGAGTGGGCGAAGTGGCTGCCGCACGTGCAGGCGCCGGGCCCGGGCGACGGCGCGGGCAGCCGGCGGCTGATCACGACGGACGCGCGGGAGCTGGAGGACCTGGTGGCCGGCCGGCTGGAGGGCCGGCCGCGCTTCCAGGGGCCGAACCATCCGCTGCTGGACTTCCCGCACCTGGTCGTGGTGCTCGACGGGCAGTCGATCCCGCAGACGTCGGCGCTGGCCTCGCCGGAGGGCATCCAGGGCGTCACCGTGATCGAGGTCGTGCACGGCCGGGGCGCGGGTGTCCGCGGCGACCTGTCGGTGGTCGTGGAGGGCGGCGCGCTGCGGCTGGAGTCGGGGCACGGGCACGTGTACGACGGCACCCCGGACGCGCTGAGCCTGGACGCGGCGGAGGCGCTGGCCCGGCAGCTGGCGCCGCTGCGGGTGGGGAGCGGTTCCGACGACGACGAGCCGCTGCTCGCGAACCTGGACTTCACCGACCTGCTGAACCTCGGCGACGCGGCCTCGATCGACGTGAGCCGCACCTGGCGGCCCCGGTCGCGGTCGGAGCGGCTGCGGGTGCCGATCGGCGTCGGCGAGGACGGCGTCCCGGTGATGCTGGACCTCAAGGAGGCGGCGCAGGAGGGCATGGGCCCGCACGGCCTGTGCGTCGGCGCCACCGGTTCCGGAAAGTCGGAGCTGCTGCGCACGCTGGTCCTCGGCCTGGCGGTGACGCACTCCTCGGAGACGCTGAACTTCGTCCTCGCGGACTTCAAGGGCGGCGCCACCTTCGCTGGCATGTCGCAGATGCCGCACGTGGCCGCGGTGATCACCAACCTGGCGGACGACCTGACGCTGGTGGACCGCATGGGCGACTCCATCCGCGGCGAGCTGAACCGCCGCCAGGAGATGCTGCGCGACGCGGGCAACTACGCGAACATCCACGACTACGAGAAGGCGCGCGCGGCCGGCGCGCCGCTCCAGCCGATCCCGTCGCTGGTCCTCGTCATCGACGAGTTCTCCGAGCTGCTGACGGCGATGCCGGACTTCATCGAGATGTTCGTGCAGATCGGCCGCATCGGCCGGTCGCTCGGCGTGCACCTGCTGCTGGCCTCGCAGCGCCTGGAGGAGGGCCGGCTGCGCGGCCTGGAGACGTACCTGTCGTACCGGATCGGTCTGCGGACCTTCTCGGCGGCGGAGTCCCGGGCGGCGATCGGCGTGCCCGACGCGTACTCGCTGCCGAACGTGCCGGGCTCCGGCTACCTCAAGTACGGCACCGACGAGATGGTCCGGTTCAAGGCCGCGTACGTCTCCGGCACGTACCGCGCGAACCAGCACGCGGCGGCGCCGGGCGGGCCGCTGCCGGTGGACCGCCGGCCGGTGCCGTTCACGGCGGCCCCGGTGCCGGTGCGCTTTCTGGAGCCGGCCGAGCAGGCGCGGGTGCCGGAGGCCCGGGAGGCCGAGGACGACGCGCTGGCCGACTCGGTGCTGGACGTGATCGTGCGCCGGCTGGAGGGGCGCGGCGTCGAGGCGCACCAGGTGTGGCTGCCGCCGCTGGACAACCCGCCGGCGCTGGACTCGCTGCTGCCGGGGCTCGCGGGCGTGGAGGGCCGGGGGCTGACGCAGCCCGGTTACGAGGCGGCGGGCCGGCTCGTCGTCCCGCTGGGCGTGGTGGACAAGCCGTACGAGCAGCGCCGCGACACGCTCTACCGGGACTTCTCCGGCGCGGCCGGCCACATGCAGATCATCGGCGGTCCGCAGTCCGGCAAGTCGACGCTGCTGCGGACGCTGATCTCGGCGTTCGCGCTCACCCACACCCCGCACGAGGTGCAGTTCTACGGCCTCGACTTCGGTGGCGGCGGCATGGCGTCGGTGGCGGGGCTGCCGCACGTCGGCGGGGTGGCGTCCCGGCTCGACCCCGAACGGGTCCGGCGCACGGTCGCCGAGGTGTACGGCATCCTGTCGCGGCGCGAGGAGTACTTCCGCTCCGCCGGCATCGACTCGATCGGCACCTTCCGGCGGCTGCGGGCCCGCGGCGACGTCTCCGTGACGGACCAGCCGTGGGGCGACGTCTTCCTGGTGATCGACGGCTGGGGCAACTTCCGCACCGAGTACGAGGGGCTGGAGCCGGCCGTCGTCGACATCGCGGCCCGCGGTCTGGGCTACGGCATCCACGTGGTCATCACCGCGTCGCGCTCGATGGAGGTCCGGGCCAACCTCAAGGACCACCTGATGAACCGGCTGGAGCTGCGGCTGGGCGACACGATGGACTCCGAGCTGGACCGCAAGATCGCCGCGAACGTGCCGACCGGCGTCCCCGGCCGCGGCCTCACGCCGGAGAAGCTGCACTTCATGGCGGCCGTCCCGCGCATCGACGGCATCAGCTCCGACAGCGACCTCGCCGAGGCGACGGCCGCGATGACGCAGGAGGTCACCCGGCACTGGACGGCGCCGGGCGCGCCGCAGGTGCGGCTGCTGCCGCGCGAGCTGGACGCGCACGCGCTGCCGGCGGGCTACGCGGAGCCGCAGCGGGGCGTCGCGTTCGGCATCGACGAGAACAACCTGGAGCCGGTCTTCGTCGACTTCGACCGCGACCCGTTCTTCCTCGTCTTCGGCGAGAGCGAGTCCGGCAAGTCGAACCTGCTGCGTCTGATGATCAAGCAGATCTCGGAGCGGTACGACGGGGCCGCGGCGAAGTTCTTCGTGATCGACAACCGGCGCGCGCTGCTGGACGTGACGCCGGCGACCCACCTCGCCGAGTACGTGCCCATGTCCAACAACATGGAGCACCACGTCGACGCCCTCGCCGATCTGATGCGCCGCCGCTCGCCGTCCGCGGACGTCACGGCCCAGCAGCTGCGCGACCGCAGCTGGTGGACGGGACCGGACCTTTTCGTGGTCGTCGACGACTACGACCTGGTGTCCACGTCGAGCGGCAACCCGCTGGCGAAGCTGACGGAACTGCTGCCGTTCGCGCGGGACGTCGGCGTCCGCTTCATCATCGCCCGCAGCGCGGCGGGCGCCAGCCGCGCGGCGTACGAGTCCTTCATGCAGCGCATGATGGAACTCGGCGCCCAGGGCCTGCTCCTGTCCGGCGACCCCCAGGAGGGCGACATCCTCGGCGGCGTCCGCATGCGCCCCATGCCCCCGGGCCGCGGCATCTTCGTGTCCCGCCAGCGCGGGAACCCGCTGGTGCAGACGGGGCGGATGGCGGAGCTGTGATGGCGGAGCTGTAGGCGAGGTGCGGGGGGCGGGACGGCACGTGGCCGGCTCCCGCCCCCTCCGCCCCCGCTTCTCCCAGCGCCGTGCCGGTGGGCGGCGGAGGGTCAGGACGACACCGGGTCAGGGGCCTCTGCCGGGAGGCGTGCCTCGCCGGCGCAGCCGAGTTCGTCCGCGAGCGTGCGGGCGAACGAGGTGAGGACGGTCATCCGGTCCTTGCTCGTGGCGGACTCGGGTGCCTTGGCATCCGGATGGCTCATCTGCACCGCGAGGTACGGACGGGTGTGGCCGGCCTTCCCCACCCGGCAGCGGAACTGCAGCAGCGCCGAGGTTCCGTCCCTCGTGTCGGCGTAGACCCCCAGCGGGTAGTACGTCACCCGCTCCGGGCGGCGGTCCGGGCCCTCCTTCCGCAGCGGGTCCTCCCTCGCCTCGATCCAGAAGCTGATCGGCCGGGAGTCCTTCGTGCCGTTCGTCAGGTGGATGCCGCACCCGGCGTACCGCGTCAGACCGTCGCGGAGGCTCGCCACCGCCTTGGAGAACGCGAACGTGTACGGCTCACCGGCCGGATTCTCGCCGGGCGACTCGTAGAAGCCCTGCGTGCCCCCGAGACGTTCCAGCGCCTTGGCCGCCGCTTCGTCCAGGGCGCCGTCACAGACGCGGGTCGCGGGTGTCGCGGCGGCTGCCGGAGGCTCGTCCGGATCATCCTGTGCGCAGCCCGAGAGGCCGGCGCCGAGGACCAGCAGAGCCGACAGGCAGAGGGCGGCACCCGAGGACCGGCGTCGCCGTGCTTCGTTTCCCGTCACGAGGTCTCAGTCCTCTTCCTTCTCCGACGGCGGACGGCCGCGGTACTGGTTCTCACCGGACCCGAGGCCCATGTACGTCGACTCCAGGTCCCTCTTGATGTCCTCGGAGTCGGTTCGCTCGGCGGCGACGCTGCCGTCGCCCACGTACTTGCCGTAGCTGTCCGCGATGCTGCCGATGCCCTTCGCGTAGAACTCCGCGCTGGTCTGCTGGGCGTCCTCGGTCGCCTTCTTCTCGCCCTTCTCCACGCTCTTGTCGATCTCCTGGCCGAGGAACGTCTCCAGGGCCTCGCCGGCGATGTCGGTGGCGATGGGCGCGAAGGCGATGGCGCCGGCCGTCGCACCGGGGACCGGGATCGCCGCGATGCCGCCGGTGATCACGGCCCCGACCGCGTACTTCCCCCACTCGCCCGACCGGGCGAGGGACTTGTTGGCCTCCTCGGCGTCGTGCTTGAAGTCGGCTTCGGCCTGCTGCACGCGCGAGTGGTCGAGGATGCCCCGGACCTCGGCCTCCATCGAGAGGGCGTCCCGGCCGTGCTCGAAGTTCGCCTGGTTCGTGGCGGGATGGGCGTCCAGCAGGCTCAGGGTGTAGATGTGCTGGCCGGCCGTCACGATGCCGTGCGAGGTTTCGTTCTGGCCCAGCACGCTCAGGAAGTCGATGGCGCCCTGCTCGCCGAAGTCCGCTCGCCCGTCGTACTTGGCGGGGAAGTCCCCCGCGTCCTTGTCGACGTCTCCGATGCCCGACAGCGCGTAGTCGATGTCGTCGACGTACGCGGACCCCATACGGCCGAGGCTGTCGGCCATCTCGGGCTGGGCCCGGAGCATCGCGGGACCGTCCTTGCTGCCGTAGAGATGGGCGATCTGCTCCATGACGCCGGCCGTGGCCGCGGTGCGGCGGTCCGCTTCACCGGGGTCCACGGGACCCTTGCCCGGGTCCGCTGCGGCGTCGTAGGCGTAGCCGGTGGTGGCGGCTTCGAGGGCGTGGCCGAGGGAGTCGCGCCCGGCGACGGACGTGTCGTCGCTGCCGATGGGCGCGTCGGGAGGCCAGACGCGCTCCTTGGTGAGGTAGGTGAGGTGCTCGTTCAGGGGAGAGTCGTCGTCCAGGGGCCCGTCCGCGCCGGCGGGCCGTCCGAAGAAGCGGGTCGAGGCGTCCGGGTTGTGGCCGAGCGCCTCCAGAAAGCCGGTGACCGGGTCGAAGCCCCGCGAGTTGCCGCCCCAGAGGTGGAGATCGGCGCCGAGCATCCCCGGGTGCGTCCACGGGTTGAGGCCGTTGCCGCTGTTCTCCTTGTCGAACGCGAGGAGTTTCTCGCCGTAGTCGTTGAGGAAGTCGTCGTCGTAGTCGCCGAAGCGCATGAGGTTGCTCATGACGGTGAAACCGCGCGGGCTCCCGGCATGCTCGGCGTCGAGCGGATCCTGGCCGAGCTTCACCAGCTCCTGCTCCCATGCCTGCATCCGGGAACTGTCGGAGCGCGTCGCCGTGCCCAGGGTGATGCCGAGGTCCCGCTGGAGCAGTTTGGCCAGTTCTCCGCGCTTCGGGTCGTACGTGGGGATGCCGGGGTCGGCGATGCCCGCGTAGAACTCCAGGGTCTGCTTCGGAGTGGCGTCGAGGGCGAAGCGTTCCGCGAACAGGGGGTCGTTCTTGTAGCGGGCCAGGGTGTCGGTGAGACGGTTGAGCTCCGTGGTGGTGACGTCGCGCGGGTTCTTCTTCATGAGCGCGGCCATCTCCTCGGCCGCCTTGACCGCCTTCGCAGCCGAGTCGCGGTCCGCGTACACCGCGTCCGAGAATCCCTGCTCGGTCTGGTCCACGAGGAGGCGCAGCACCTGGGCCGCCGAGGTGTCGCTCTCCACCGCCTTGCCGAGGATGCGGCCGATCTCGTCGGCGAGCGCGTCGACGTCCTGCTGGGTGTGATCGGGCGTGGTCGTTCCCTTGGCGGCGCGGTCCGGGTGGACGTTCATCGTGACGGTGAACGTGCCGCAGCCCGTGTCCGTGACCGTGAGGTTCTTCTTGAGCCCGCGGGCGATCGCCTCGTTGAGCTGCTCGCGGTAGGCGACGAACTCGTTGCGGGTGTCCCGGAGGATCTTCGCGATGGTGTCCGCCTGGGTGCGCGCGTCGCCGAACTCCCCTGCCGTCTTGCCGATGAACTCGCGGGAGACCGCCGCGTTCGCGCCCTCCCAGTTCGCCTTCAGAGCCTTCGCCTTCAGGTCGTCCCGGGCGCTGGTCTCCAGGGCCTTGAGCTTCTTTACCATCTCCTCCCAGTCACCGATCGCCTCGTCGAGCTGGGAGAAGGTGCCGAACCGCAGGGCGTCGAGGTCCATCAGTTCGCCCTCCGCTCGTCGAAGCCGGTCTCCAGCTGGGCGATGCTGCTGAGGGTTCCCGCGATGTGGACCTCGTCGCCCGCGTGCGCGCCCTTGGTGAAGTCGAGGTGGTTGGAGATGTGCGCGGTCGCGTCCAGCAGCGAACGCACCTGCTCCACCCAGCGTTCGGCTACGTGACCGAGAGCGCCGCCGAGGGCGAACCCCTCGCTCGAGAGACCGCCGGCCGCCATCACCGACGTGGCGCGGGCATGGCCACCGACGCGGATGAGGTCGGTATGCAGGCGGTAGGCGGAGTCCCCGATCGCGGCCAGGTCCTGCTGGTCGACCCGGAGGTCACCTCCCGCGGGCGTCCTGGCACCGCCGCGTTCGTCGGGCAGACCGTTCAGGTTCATGTGCGCGGCCTGTCGCCCGGCGGCTGCCGCCTTGAGGTCGTTCCATTCCTCCCACGTCATCGACACGCCTCTTCCCCGTAGCCGTCCCGGCCCGTCTCGGGCCGCCTTCTCGTCCCGCTCAACCTAACGAGAAGCACGGAACTCTCAGGCCCCGATGCGACGAATTCCGGTCAGTTGAGGGCCAGTTGGAGCGAGATCGGGAGAGGCGACGGGAGCGGCAGGCGAGGGCCGGGGGACGTCCCGGCCCCGGGTAACGCGACAGGGTGGGCGCCTCCCGTGCACGCCCACCCTGTGTGCCGTCGTACGGCTGGTGCTTAGAAGAAGCCCGCGGCGCGCTTGTCGCCGGCCTGGTAGGCCGGGGCGGCCTGGCGGACTGCCTTGGAGATGCTCTGCAGCGCGTTGTGGATCGCGCGGGTCTCCTGGTCCCACTTGGCGTGGGCGGAGTCGGCGGCGGTCTTCGCCTCACCCTCCCAGGTGCTGGAGACGGAGCGGATCCGGGTCTGGATGTCCTCCAGGGCCTGGTCCAGGCGCTTCGCCTGCGCGTCGATCTGGTTCGCCGCGTCGTCGAGCGACGCGTACGTGACGAGCATGATGCCGTCGTTGGCGGCCATGTTCCCTCCGGTGTTGGTGGTGTCGTTCAGGTGACGGACCTGCGCGGGCCCGTCGGAGACGTCAGAGGCCGGCGATGCCGGAACGGGCGGCCTTCTCGGCGCCCGCGTCGCCGGAGAAGCCCGCGGTCACGTCGACGCCGCGCAGGGCCGCCTCGACCTCGTCGTCGGTGTTGCTGGACGTGGTCCGGGTGACCTGGATGGCCTCCTGGAAGTTCAGCATCAGCTTGGCGATCCGCACCATGCCCTGGTTGATCTCGGTCTGCTTGGCGTCGAACGCGCCGGCGCCGATGCCCTTCCAGCGGCCTTCGAGGCTGTCGATGACGCCCTGGAGGGCCTGCAGCTGGCCCTTCACGTCATCGAACTTGCGGGTGAGCTCGTCCTGGAAATCCTTGAGACTCTGATCGCCAACCTTCAAGACTGACATGTGTCGCTCTCCCTTTCTCGGGTTCTCTTTCAGCGAGGCTGCGTCCGCACGTTCGCGGCGCGCAGTTCGGTATGGGTGGGGTGGTGGTTCCGGCCGCCGCGCGTCAGGCCGTACGGCGCTTCCGGGCGATGACGACCCCGACGCCCGCGAGGACGACCACGGCCGCGACCGCGCCGATGATGATCCCCGTGCTGCTGCCGCCGCTGCTGCTGTCCGCCGCGGTCTCCGTGGAGCCTGCCACAGCGGAGCCGGACGTCGGCTTGCCGTCGGGCGCTTGTGTCGAAGCTGTTGCGGAGGGGGCGGCCGGGGCGCCCGCCGACGCGGTGGCGGACGGGTCCGCGGAAGTCGAGGGGTCCGCGGAGGGGGTGGCGCCGCCGGCCGCGGCGCCACCGCCCGTGGGTTCGTTGGTGAGGGGGCTGATGTTGGGGTCGCCGGGGTTGCCCTCATTGCGCGAGATGTTGGCGTTGGGGCGGACGATGCCGTGGCCGAGGTAGTTGCTGACCGTCCCGGGCTCCCAGCCGTCGCCGCGCGCGGCCGAGTCGAACATCACGCGGAGGACCTGGTTCGCCGTCCAGTCGGGGTGGGCGGACCAGATGAGGGCGGCGGAGGCGGAGGCGATGGCGGTGGCGTTGCTCGTGCCGTCGGTCACGCAGTACTTCGTCAGACTCTTGTCGCAGTAGCCGGGCAGCTTGCTTCCCGGAGCCGCGATGTCGATGGCGTCGCCGTGCTGCGAGTAGTCGGCCACCGAGTTGTCCTGGTCGGTCGCCGCGACGGCGATCGCCTCGGGGTAGCCCGCGGGGTACTGCTTCTTGTTGCCCTCGGCTCCGTTGTTGCCGGCGGCCGCGAAGACCAGCTTGCCCTTCTGCTGCGCGTACTTGACGGCCTCTCGTTCGTCTTCGTCGTAGTAGTCGCTGCCCCAGGAGATGTTGATGATCTTCGCGTCGCTGTCCGCCGCCGCCCGGATCGACTCCTCGATGTCGAAGGCGTTGACGGCCTGCGCGTTCTGCCGCTCGGTGTCGGCCACGCGGTACGGGATCACCTTGGCATCCGGGGCCAGACCCCGGAGGCCGCCGCCCGCACCGGAACCGACGATCATCTCGGCGATGGACGTGCCGTGGCCGGTGTAGTCGTCCGTCTCGTCGCCCTTGGTCTTGGACGCGTCCCAGCCCTTCAGGACCTTGCCCTTGAGCGAGGGGGTGTCCGGATCGACTCCGCTGTCGATGACGGCGATCGTGATGCCCTTGCCGGTCGCCTTCTTCCAGATCTCCTCGGCCTTCATGGCGTCGAGGTACCACTGCTGCGACCGCGCGTCGGCAGCGACTGCCGTCGGAGCGACCCCGACGAGAGCCGTCGCCAGCACCACCGTCGCCGTGGTGCCGAGCAGCGCTCGCCGAAGCCTGCCGCCCTCGATCATTCCTGCCGTCATCCTGACTTCCGCGCCTTCCGGGGGTGGTTAGTCGATCACCGGCGGCACGGCACCGCGCCGGCGGCTGTTCCAGGTCTCTTCGTCTTCCGTCAGGTAGTCGGGGCGCGTCGAACCCTCGCGCTCCTGCTCCTCACGATCCGGGCGCTGGGTGCCCCGGCCGCCTACGCCGCGGGGCGTGCCGACCACGCCGTTGGAGCCGGTGGTGCCCCGCCCGGCGGGACGCGGCGCCGCCTTGGCGTTGTTGGCGCCGACCACGCCCGCCTGGCTGGGGCGGGCCGCTGCCGCGCGGCCCGCCGGGCCCTCGCTGCCGACGACGGTGCCCCTCGGGATCCGGGAACCGGTGCTCCCGCCGGTGGTGCGCTGCGGGGTGCCGCCGACGATGGGGTTGGTCCTGCCGCCGGCCGTGCGCCCGGTGACGGGCTGACCGGGGCGGCCCGCCTGCGGCGTCGCCGTCGGACCTGCGGCGCGGCCCATGGGGCCGCCTGTGGCGCGTCCCGTCGCCGGGGAGCTCGTCGGGCCTCCGGGACGGCCCACCACCGGCGAACCCGTCGGGGTGCCCGGGCGTCCCGCCATGGGCGCGCTCGTGGGGCCGGCCGTACGGGACAGGGCCTGCGGGCCGTTCGGTCCGCCGGCGCGACCGACGGCCGGCTGCGTCGTCGGTCCGACCGGACGGCCGGGGCCGGGACGGCCGGTGGCGGTACGCGGCATCCCGGGGTTGCCGGTGAGCTTGGGGCCGCCCGCACGCGGCGGCGTGCCGAGCGTGAGCGGCGGCGGCATGCCCGGCCCCGTCGGAGGCGGGGTACCGGTCGGCGTCGTCGGGGTGGGCGGCGTGTTCGGCAGCGTGGGCGGCGCGGGCGTGCGGACCGTGTCGATCTGGACCCGCGTGTCGTCCGCGCCCGAGGGCTTCTCCCGGATCGGCTGGGATCCGTCGAGCTGGTCGCCGGTGCGGGGCATCGTCGGGACGGCGCGGTCCTCGACGGCGCTGATGGGGCCGGAGGACGCCCGGGACAGGCCTTCGGCCGACGAAGGCGACGAAGACGACGAAGAGCCGACGCCCGATTCTCCGAACCTGCTGAGCTTGCCGGTCGGCTTCGGCACCGGCGCCTTGTACGCCTCCGGCGGCTTCGGCATGTTCTGGCCTGCCAGCGTGCTCTGCGACACCGCGTAGAACGACGCCAGGCGGTTCATCTGGTTGATGGCCTCCTGGCGGTCCTTCTCCACCTGGACGGCCTTCTCGTACTCCTCCTTCTTCTCGGTCTTCTCCAGCTCCGAGAATTCGGTGGGCTTCTTCTGGACGGCGCGGGTGTCGCGGGGCGGCTTCGCGTTGCGGACCGAGGTGAGGCCGGTGCTGGCGACCTTCATCTGGGAGCCGACGGCGTTGGCGACCTTGCCGATGTCCCAGGCGTACGTGACGACTTCGGAGCCGTACCGCTGGAACTCCGCGGCGGCCTCGCCCTTCCAGTCGATGCTGCCGATGAAGCTGTTCAGCTCCTTGGCGGCGGCGTTGAGGGACTTGGTCGCGGCCTCCAGGGCCTCGCCGGCCTGCTCCAGGTCGGAGGGGTTGGCGCTGTCGAGGAGGTCGAGCATGTCGTTGAGGCGGGCGTTCTCGAAGGACGTCGAGCCGAAGACGCTGCCCCTGGAGCCGAATCCGAAGGGGAAGATCTCGTCCAGGTTCTCCAGGACGTTGGTCGTCGCGTAGGTCGCGTTGATGTTCGCGGTGTCCTGCGCCTGCGCCTGCTCCTGGGGCGTCAGCTTCGGCTGCGGGTTCTTCTCGTCACTCATCGTTCGTCACCCAACGCCTTCCGTCGAAGCCTCGGTATTGCCGCGGCGCTGCTCCGGCTGCTCCGGCTTCTTGCTCCGCTCCAGTTCCTCGCGCCTGACGGCCTCGGCGCGCTCCTCGCTGAGGCGGGCCCGGATGTCGTGGAAGCGCTGGCGCTGGTCCTCCTCCACGTTCTGGTAGCCGACGTCCGCCGCGTGGACGCCGATCTGGAGGAGTTCGATCTGGCCGCTGAGGGACTTCGACAGGGCCACCAGCGAGCTGTGGACGCGCTCGTACTCCTTGTAGAAGCCGTCCGCCTCGGTGAAGGCGATCCTCCCGGTGCCGAGCGAGCCGCGCGTCACGCGCCGCTGGCCCAGCTGGGCGGCGCCGCCGGCGCTGCCCTCCAGGTTCTTGATGACTCCGTCGACCCGGTCACGGAACTTCTTCAGCTCGCCGACGCCGAGCTCAAGGTCACTCACTGCCGCCCCCGCCCCCGTCACCCGTTACCTCGAACACGAGCCAATCCTCCCCGTTTGCTCCTGCTGTCCTGCATTGCGATCGTGGCGACTCGCCATCCACCGATCGCGCGCATACCACTCTAGTGATTGCGTCTGACAGGCCCAAGTCTCTTGTTCGTCACAAGACTTCTACGGTCACTGCCGTGATCGACGCTATCAGCCGTGTGCGTCTGCAATGATCACCGGCCCGCCGCCACCGCCGCCCGCCGCCGCCGGTGGTCCCGGACGGCGACCGCGCCGCCCGCGATGGCCGCCACGAGGACGCCGCCGCTGACGACGACGTACGTGGCCAGGCGGGCGTTGCGCTGTTCCGGGGTCTCGCCGAGGTGGACGGCGGCCGGGGTGGGGGCCTCGGCGCGGGTGACGCCCTCGTGGGCGACCGGCTTCTCGATGGGCTTGTCGTCCTCGGTGAGGGCGCGGACCGGGTCGACGACGCCCCAGCCGACGAGGCGGTCGTGGCCGGCGACGGAGCGTTCGGCGGTCTGCTGGATCTGGGCCACGATCTGCTCCTGGGTCCAGTCCCGGTGCTTGCTCTTGATGAGGGCGGCGAGCCCGGCGACGTACGGGGCGGAGAAGCTGGTGCCGTTGTCGGCGCAGTGGCCGCCGCCGGGGACGGTGGAGATCATGTCGACGCCGGGGGCGGCGACGCCGACGAAGTCGCCGGACTGGGAGAACTGGGCGCGCTCGTTGTTGCGGTCGGAGGCGGCGACGGCGAGGACGCCCTTGTACGAGGCGGGGTAGGTGGGTTTGACGTTGCCGCCCAGGCCGTCGTTGCCCGCCGAGGCGACGACGACGATCTCGGCGTCGAGCGCCGCCTGCACGGCCTGTTCCAGGAGTGGCGTCGGCTTCACCGCGTTGGCGGTGTCCTGGGAGATGTTGATCACGTTCGCCTTCTTGGCGATGGCGTGGCGGATGGCCGCCGCGAGCGTGACCGCGGTGCCGTTGCCGTCGGCGTCGTTCTGCTGGATGGGGATGATCGTGGCGTCGGGGGCGAGTCCGACGAAGCCGGTGCCCTTGGCGGGGCGGGCGGCGATGATGCCGGCGACCTTGGTGCCGTGGCCGACGGTGTCCGTCGTGCCGTTCTCCTTGCCGCGCTTCAGCTTGTAGCCGTTGGCGTCCTTGGCGTCCTTCGGGATCAGGTTGATCCCGGCCTTGGCGTCGACGGCCTTGGCGAGCTGGGGGTTGCGGGTGTCGACGCCAGTGTCGATGACGGCGACGCGGACGTTCTTGCCGGTGGACTGGGCCCAGAGTTCGTCGAGCTGGACGCGCTGCAGCGACCAGGGGCGTCCCTCGTACGGCTTGTTGGGGTACGTGCACTGGCCGTCGTCCGCCGCCGCCGGGGCCGCGCCGGCGAGCGGCAGGCCGACGGCGCAGAGCACCGTCGCGGCCAGGACCGGCAGGGCGGCCGGAGTGGGCAGGGGGTGGCGCCTCGGGCGCGGGGGCGTCCTCATGAGCCCTGCGGCTGGCGGGCGCCGCCGGTGGAGAGGCGGGGGCCGGTGGGCAGGAAGGTGGACCACTCGGCGGGGATGGGCAGCGGCTCGATGTTCTTGTAGCCGAGGCGGTTCTGCGCCTGCTGGGCCTCGGCCTGCCGGGCCTGCTTCTCCTCCTCGGAGCCGGAGGAGCCGATGCCGGAGTCGTCGGTGGCGAGGTCGCCGTTGGACTGCATCGCGTAGCGCAGGCCGGTGTCGGTGACGAGGAAGAGGAAGCCGGTCTTGGTGGTGGAGCCCTTGAACTGGCGGAAGAGCTGGCCGGATCCGGGGGTGACGTACGCGCTGCTGGAGCCGGTCGGCAGGGTGGCGGGGAAGTCCTTGCCGGCCCAGGTGCTGAGGGTGGTGGCGCCGTTGTCCTCGTCGACCGCGCGGAGCACGTTGCAGACGGTGTTGCGGCTGCCCTCGCCGGTGCCGGCCTCGTTGACGGGGACGGGTTCGGCCTTCGGCCACTTCTTGTCCGCTCCGAAGGCGGCGCCCGGCTGGAAGGCGCCGCCGCTGGTCTTGGCGGCCTGGCCTGCCTGGCCGACCTCGACGAGCTGGCGGCTGTTGAGCAGCAGCTTGGCGGTGAAGTCGGAGATGGGCGCGACCCGGTCCTGGAGGACGACGTACATCTTCCGTTCGGTGGCCTCGGACGCGGAGAGCACCATGCCGACCTTGGCGAGGTGGTCGACCTCGGGCAGCATGCCTTTGATCTCGGCGCGGGCGCCCGGCTCGCCGGGGATCTCCGGGAAGGAGATCGCGTCGCCCTTGTGCAGGGTGTTCAGCCACGCCTCGGAGACGCGCTGCGGGGCGCGGCCCTGGCCGACGAGCTGGCGGAGCAGCAGTTCGTCCTTGGCGACGGGGTACGCGGTCCCCTCCGCGTCGACCACGTAGCGGGTGCGGTCGGGGGCGGGGCCCTCGACGTAGAGCAGTTCGCCGCCGGTGAGGCGTTCCTCGCCGTCGGTCTTGGCCTCCTCGCGGGCGGCGAGGACGAAGGCGGCCTTCTGGATGGCCCTGCCGCCCTCGCCGGGGCGCTCGCAGACGGCCCAGCGCTTGGCGGCGCCCGCCTCCTTCGGGTCGGGGAGGCGGTCGGGGGCGTACGGGATGCCGAGGGTGGCGCCGTGCGGGATCTTGCCGCTGTCGAGGACCGACTCGGCGACCGTGATGATCTTGTCCTTGTCGGGGTCGAGGAGCAGCTTCGCCGACGACATGTTGAGGACGGGGTGGAGCTGGGTCTTGTCGCCGGTCTTGAGGACCACGTACCGGGTGGTCGACTTGTCGGCGATGATGACGTTCTGGCCGGGCTTGTCCCAGTCCTTGGGGGCGACGGGCTTGAACATGCCCCAGGCCCCGAAGCCGGCGAGGATGACCACGCCGACGATGGCGCCCGGCAGCACCGCGCGCAGCGGACGCGGCGCGCCCTCCTCCGAGCCCGTCGAGTTCGGCTGCACGAACTGCGCGACCAGTCTCCGCTTCGCGAAGGTGTAGGCGTTCAGTTCGTCCCGTCGTGATGCCATCTGAAGTGTCGTCCCTCTCCCCGCCGGCCGACCAGGTTGCCACACTCGGCGGGCCCGTCCGCCGTCCCGCCGCCCCCTACTATGCCTGGCGGCACCCGTGTCTCACCGCTCAGGTAGGGTGATCGCCCGGTCAACGCCCAAGGGAATTCGGCTATTACGGACACGAGGGGGCAACGCGGCGATGGGTACGGCGACGCGTGCGCGCGACGGGCGGCGGACCAGCGGCCGAGCGCCTCAATCTTCCCGACGGCAACGCAGCAACGGAAGCGCCGGGACAGGTGCCCCCGCTCCGGGTGCCGTCCCCGCGACGACGACGCTGCGCCCCCTGTCCCGTACCGGCCGGATCGGCCCCGTGCAGCTGCGCCAGCTGGTGCTGGTGGAGTCGGCGCTGGCGCTGGTGGCGGTCGGTTTCGTGCTGGGCGGGCTGTGGCTGGTGCCGACGTGCGTCGCCGCCGGCGTCCTCGTGCTGCTCGCGGTGATACGCCGCCGGGGCCAGGCCGTGCAGGACTGGATGGGCACCGCGCTCGCGCTGCGGTCGCGCCGCCGCGACACCGAGCCGGCGGCGCCGGACGCGGACCCGTCGCTCGCCCCGGTGACGGAGAGCGTGCGGGGCCTCGGCGCCCAGCCGTACGTCGACCGGAACCACCGGACGGTGGGCATGCTGGGCGACGGCTCGTTCCTGACCGCGGTGCTGCGCGTCGAGGCGAGCGGTTCGGCGCTGCGGCCGGTCTTCGGCGCCCGCGCCTTCCCGCTGACCCTGCTCGGTGACGCGCTGGAGGTCGACGACATCGTGGTGGAGTCGGTGCAGCTGGTGCAGCAGGTGCGGCCCGCCCCGGCGCCGCACCTCCCGCAGCAGTCGGTGGCCCGGCTCTCGTACACCCCCCTCCAGGAGCGGACCGGCGCGCCCGCGCTGCGGCTGACCTGGGTGGCGGTGAAGCTGGACCCGGAGCGCTGCCGGGAGGCGGTCGCGGCGCGCGGCGGCGGCCTGGAGGGCGCGCAGCGCTGCCTGGTGCGGATCGCGGACCATCTGGCGAGCCGGATCACCGGCGCCGGTTTCCAGGCGGTCGTCCTGGACCAGGAGGAAGTCAACTCGGCGATCGCGACGGCGGCCTGCACCAGCCCGCACGCCGCGGCGCGGGCGGGCCGGGCCGGCGCCGCGCCGCAGCGGCGGACGGCGGAGACGTCCCGGGTCTGGCGGTGCGACGACCGCTGGCACACCACGTACGCGGTCGGGCGCTGGCCCGAGCTCGGCCGGGGCGCGGCGCCGCTGCCGCGGCTGGTGTCGCTGCTGACGTCGGTGCCGGCGTACGCCACGACGTTCAGCCTCACCGTCCGGCGCGGGAACCGGCAGGGCGCGATGGAGGTCGGCGGGCACGTGCGGGTGACCGGCGGTTCCGACAACGAACTCGTCCGGGTCCGCCGGACGCTGGAGCAGGCGGCGCGCACGGCGAAGGTCGGCCTGCTGCGGCTGGACCGCGAGCAGCTGCCGGGCGTGCTGGCGACGATGCCTCTCGGGGGTGCGCGATGACGGTCCGCGGCGGAGCGGTGCGGGGGCTGCGCGGTCTGATCGGCCCGCGGCACGCGGGGCACACCGTGCCGACGGCCGAACTGGGCGCGCTGTCGCTGCCGGTGGGCGACGACGGCGTGGTGATCGGCGAGGACGCCGAGGGGCGCCCGCAGCTGGTGGGCTTCCACCGCTCGACGCCGTACGACGTGCTGCTGATCGGCGGTCTGTGGACGGCGCAGGTGCTGGCGCTGCGGGCCGCCGCCACCGGCTCCCGGGTCGTGGTGGAGACCGGCCGCCCGCACGCGTGGGTGGGGCTGGCGCAGGCGGCGGGCGCGGGCCTGGAGTGCATCACGCTGCACGACGTGGGCCGGGTCCCGCCGCTGGGCGCGACCGTCGGCAGTCCCGCGGTCGTGGTGCGGGACTGCGGCATGCGGCCGCCGCGCGGCCGGGTCGTGTCCTCGCCGTGGCAGTCGGTGCTGACGCTGCTGCCGTACCTCAGCCCGGTGGCCCCGCGCCTGATGCGCTCGGCCACGCTCGTCGGCGTCCAGCGGGTCTCGCCGCAGGAGGCCCAGCAGACCGGCCGGATCCTGGGGCTGACGCCGAGCGAGGTGGAGGCGCTGCCGACGCTCGCGGACGGCGTGACGCTGTGGTGCGCGGGCGGCGAGCGGCACTGGGTCCTCACCAACGCGACGGACGCGGAGTCGGGCCTGCTGGGCGCGGCCCGCCGCATGGACTGAGGACCCGCGTCCTCCGGTACGTCCGAACCGGCCCCTGCGCGAGGGCCGGTTCCCTACTATTTCTCCTGGTGGCGCCGGGCCCGACGGCCCTGTGCCACGGGACACATGGTCCGCCGACAGGCCGTGAGCGAAAGGAGCTCCCATGGGGAGCGCGCAGGAGAAGGACGAGTTGTACGCCCTCGACATCTCGGACGTCGAGTGGATCGGCGCCCCCGGCACGAGCCCGGACGAGGAGCGCGTCGAGATCGCCCATCTGCCGAACGGGGCCGTCGCCATGCGCTCGTCGCTGGACCACGGCACCGTGCTGCGGTACACGGAGGCGGAGTGGACGGCGTTCGTGCTCGGCGCGCGGGACGGCGAGTTCGACCTGCGCTGAGCGGAGCGGCCCCGCGCCCGGTGCGGCGGGGCCGGACGAGGACCGGCGGCCGGGCCCCCGAGGGGGTGCCCGGCCGCAGGTGCGTCGCCTCACCCGTTCGGGCCATGCCGCCGGCGGGTGGCCGGGGAGAGGGCCGCGGACAAGTCCGTACGCATTCCTCCGCGTTGCTCCCTCTTGTACGGTTTCGCCCCGTCCGTTTCCTCACGCTCCGCCGCGCGGGCGTCACGCGGGCGCCGCTCCCGGCCGGAGCGGGGCCGTCCGGGAGCGGACGGGCCTGCCGCGGTGGCGTTGCGGACGTTTAGGGTGGGTGGGGGCGCGGCGGAGGGATCCCTCGGAACGTTCGCCGGGTCCGAGGGGAGAGCCGGCCCGACGGCAGTGAACGGTGGCCCCGACGCACGACGGCACAAGGGTGCTCGACCACACCAGGAGGCAAAGTGAACGGCGATCGCGACGACATCCGCGGGGGCTGGAACGTGCCCGCCGACGAGTCCGACGCGGATCCCGCCGAGATGACGGGTGAGTTCACCATCGACTACACCCCGCCGGCCTGGTACACGCAGAACGCGCCGGGCGGTCCGGGGGACGCCGGTGTCACTCCCCCGCCGCCGACGGGTGCGCCGGTCGCCGTCCCCGGGGCGCCCCCGGCCGGCTTCCAGCAGGGCTGGACGCCCGCCCCGCCGACGCCCGCGCCCGGCCCGCAGGCCCCCGCGCCCGGCCCGTACGGGGCGTACGGCCCCGAGGCGGGCGCCCCCGGCACGCCGCCCGGCACGCCCCCCGGTCACCCGGCCGCCGCGCCCGGCCCGTACCCCGGCCAGCAGCCGCCCGCAGCCCACCCTTACGGGTCGTACGGCCCCGGCCACCCCGCGCCCGACCCGGCTCCCGCTCCCGCCGCTCCCCAGAGCGGCGGCGAGGTGGAGAGCGGTGCCACCGTGCGCTTCAACCCGGCGTCGCTGCGGCCGGACGCCGCCGCGCAGCCGGCGCCCGCGCCCGCCGCCGAGCCCCAGCCGGGCTCCCCCGAGGCGGCGGGCCTCGCCCGCGCCGACGTGCCCCCGGCCCCCGCCGCCGACGACGAGCCCGCCGAGCCCGACACCGAGCCGGAGGCCGCCGCGACGGCCGAGGAGCCGAAGACGGAGGCGGAGCCGGAGTCGAAGTCGGAGGCGGAGTCGAGGGCGGAGGTGACGCCGGAGGCGGAGCCCGCGGCCGACGCCGACGGCACCGACGACACCGACGCGGCCCCCTCGGACGAGCAGGCCGCCGAGGCAGACGAGCCCACCGCCGAAGCCGAGCCCGAGGAGGGCCAGGCGGCGGACGCTCCCGCCGACGCCACCCCCGTCGTCCCCGCCGCCGCACCGCTGCCCGCCGAAGGCGCGCCCGGCGCACCCGTCGCGGGCGGTCCGCTGCCGCCGCTGCCGCCCGAGTTCCCGCCCGCCTCCCCCGAGGCCCAGCAGGCTCCGCAGGCCCAGCAGTCCCCGCAGCAGCCGCAGGCCGCGCCGCAGTGGCCCGGGCAGCCGGTGGCCGGCGCGCCCGGGGCCGTACCGCCGCAGGGCGGCTACGGCTACCCCCAGGGGCCCGGCGCTCCCGGTCAGCCCCCGCAGGCGCCCGCCGGGTACGGCTACCCGCCGCAGGCCCCGGCCGGGTACGGCTACCCGCACCCCGGCGCCCAGCCGCAGCCCCAGCCCCACGCCCAGCCCCACCCGCAGGCCCAGCCGCCGGTGCCCGCGCCCGCCGCCGAGCAGGCCCCGGGCGCCCCCGGCGGGTACGGGACGCCGCCGCAGGGTCCGGACGGGTACGGCTACCCGCCGCAGGGCGGCGTGGACCCGCGGACCGGGGCGGCCTGGCCGCAGCCGGTCACGCACGACCAGCGCGAGCGGTCGGTGCCGGGCGCGCCGCTCGGCTACACGGCGGCCGTCGAGCTCTCCTCGGACCGGCTGCTGCGCAACACCAAGCAGAAGGCGAAGTCGAGCCGGAACCCGGGCGCGGCCTCGCGGTTCAAGCTGGGCGGCAAGAAGGAGGAGCAGGAGCGGCAGCGGAAGCTGGACCTGATCCGCACCCCCGTGCTGTCCTGCTACCGGATCGCGGTCATCTCGCTGAAGGGCGGCGTCGGCAAGACCACGACGACGACCGCGCTCGGCGCGACCCTGGCGATCGAGCGGCAGGACAAGATCCTGGCGATCGACGCCAACCCGGACGCGGGCACGCTGGGCCGCCGGGTGCGGCGCGAGACCGGGGCGACCATCCGCGACCTGGTGCAGGCGATCCCGTACCTCCACTCGTACATGGACATCCGCCGGTTCACGTCGCAGGCGCCGTCCGGCCTGGAGATCATCGCCAACGACGTGGACCCGGCCGTCTCGACGACCTTCAACGACGAGGACTACCGGCGGGCGATCGACGTCCTGGGCAAGCAGTACCCGGTGATCCTCACCGACTCCGGCACGGGTCTGCTGTACAGCGCCATGCGCGGGGTGCTGGACCTGGCCGATCAGCTGATCATCATCTCGACGCCGTCCGTGGACGGCGCCTCCAGCGCCTCGACGACGCTGGACTGGCTGTCGGCGCACGGGTACGCGGAGCTGGTGCAGCGCTCGATCACGGTGATCTCCGGGGTCCGCGAGACCGGCAAGATGATCAAGGTCGAGGACATCGTCCAGCACTTCCGGACGCGCTGCCGCGGGGTGGTCGTGGTGCCGTTCGACGAGCACCTGGCGGCGGGCGCCGAGGTGGACCTCGACATGATGCGGCCGAAGACCCGGGAGGCGTACTTCGACCTCGCGGCGATGGTGGCCGAGGACTTCGCGCGGGCGCAGCAGGCGCAGGGCCTGTGGACGGGCGACGGGCAGGGCGGCATGCCGCCGCACATGGCGCCGCCGATGCCGGGCCAGTACGCCCCCGGCCCGTACGGCCCCGCCCAGCCGGGTCAGCCCGGCCAGCCGGCCCCGGGGCAGCCGTACGGCGCTCCGCCCGGGCCGGGCCGGCCGTACCCCGGACAGCCGATGCCCGGCGCGTACGGCCCCGGCCAGCCGGCCCCCGGTCAGCCCGCGCCCGGTCAGCCGTACCCGCCGCAGGGCCAGCCGCAGCCGTACCCGCAGCCGGGGCAGCCGCAGCCGGGACAGGCAACGCCGGGGCAGCCGGGGCCGTACTCCGGACAGCCGTACGGGCAGCAGCCGTACCCGCCGGGGGCGGCTTCCGGCCAGCCGGGGCAGCCCGCGCAGCCGTACGGGCAGCCGCCGGCCGCCGGGCAGCCGTTCGGTCAGCCGCTGCCTCCGCAGGCCCCGCCGCAGACGCCTCCGCAGGCGCCGCCAGCCCCTCAGCAGTAGGGCGTCACAGGAGTAGACCAATGAGGCTCCGTACCGGGTCACCGGTACGGAGCCTCCTTGCATTCCCGCAGCCCACGCGGGGTTTGAGTCATCGTTGACGACGGCAGACCACCGCTGATACATCTTCGCTTCACCTGACGTCAGCCCAAGATCCACGACTCCACGACAGCTCGACCGACGCGAGGTCACGTCCATGGTCATGGTCACGAAGGTTCCACCCCGTCCGCTCCCCCGCCGGCCGCACCGGCCCCGCAGGGCCGCCCGTCTGCTGCTCGCCGCCGGTCTCACGACCGCCTCGCTCGCGGCCCTCCCCGCCACCACCGCCGTCGCGGAGGACGAGAAGTCCGGCGGGACGACGCTCACTGTCGCCGTCTCGCAGAGCATCGACTCGCTGAGCCCGTTCCTCGCCCAGAAGCTCACCTCGACCAGCATCCACCGGCTGGCGTACGAGTACCTCACCAACTACGACCCGAAGGACGCGAGGACCGTCCCGGGCTTCGCCACCGAGTGGTCCTCCTCGGCGGACAAGCTGACGTGGACGTACACGATCCGCGACAATTCCACCTGGTCCGACGGCAAGCCGGCCACCGCCGAGGACGCGGCCTGGACCTTCAACAAGATGATGACCGACCCGAACGCGGCCACCGCCAACGGCAGCTTCACGGCCAACTTCGAGAAGGTCACCGCGCCCGACCCGCGCACCCTGGTCATCAAGCTGAAGAAGCCGCAGGCGACGATGACCGCGCTGGACGTGCCGATCGCGCCCAAGCACGTGTGGGAGAAGGTCGGCGACTTCTCGAAGTTCAACAACGACCAGCAGTTCCCGATCGTCGGCAACGGCCCCTTCGTCATCACCGACTTCAAGGTCGACCAGTACATCAAGCTGAAGCCGAACAAGACGTTCTGGCGGGGCGCGCCCAAGTTCGACGAGCTGGTCTTCAAGTACTACAAGGACGGGGACGCGGCCGTCGCCGCCCTGCAGAAGGGCGAGGTGTCCTTCGTCCCCAATCTGACGCCCGCTCAGGCGGCGGCGCTGAAGACGCAGAAGAACATCAAGGTCAACGACGCCCCCGGCCGCCGCTTCTACGCGCTCGCCACCAACCCGGGCGCCCGCGCCAAGGACGGGAAGACCTTCGGCAACGGCCACCCGGCGCTCCTCGACCCGGCCGTCCGCAAGGCGCTCTTCCTCGCCGTGGACCGCTCCGCCCTCGTGGACAAGGTCTTCCAGGGGCACGCCGTCGAGGGCGAGGGGTACATCCCGCCCCGCTTCGGCACGTACTTCTGGAAGCCCGAGGGCTCCCAGAAGCGCGGCTACGACCCGGCCGCCGCCGCGAAGACCCTCGACGACGCCGGGTACCGGAAGAACGCCGAGGGCAAGCGGCTCGGCAAGGACGGCAAGCCGCTGAACTTCCGGATCCTCTGCCACGCCACCGACCCCAACGACAAGGCGGTCGGCAAGTACCTCCAGGAGTGGTGGGGCGCGCTCGGCATCGGGCTGACCGTCGAGTGCCTGGACAGCGTGTCCGACCCGTGGGTCAAGGGCGACTACGACCTCGCCTTCGACGGCTGGTCGGTCAACCCGGACCCGGACTACGTCCTGTCCATCCACACCTGCGGCACCCTCCCGGCCACCCCGAAGGACACCGGCGCCACCGACAACTTCATCTGCGACAAGGAGTTCGACGCGCTCTACGCGCAGCAGGCGGTGGAGTACGACACCGCCAAGCGGGCGGACCTGGTCAAGCGGATGCAGTCCCGGCTGTACGACACGGGGTACATGAACATCATGGCCTACCCCAACGCCCTGGAGGCGTACCGCACCGACCAGATCGCGTCCATCACCACCATGCCCGAGGCCGCCGGGAACCTGTGGGGGCAGGACGGCTACTGGAGCTGGTGGTCCGCCGTCCCCGCCGCCTCCGCGTCCGGGTCGGGCGACGGCTCCGGCTCGTCCTCGGCCGGGGTCTGGATCGGGGTCGGCGCGGCCGCGGTCGTCGTCGCCGGCGGACTGCTCCTGCTCCGGACGCGCCGGCGCGCCACCGCCGACGACCGCGAGTAGCGATGACGACGGCAAGCACCCCCGCCGGCGTGGCGCGGGCCGACGAGGCCCGCGCCACGGACGGCGCACCCCGCACCGGCGTCGCCTCCGGCTATCTCCGCCACGCGGCGGGGAAGCTGGGCGGCGCACTCGTCTCCCTCTTCGCCGTGCTGGTCACCAGCTTCTTCCTGTTCCGGATCATCCCCGGCGACCCGGTGAAGGCGATGACCCACGGCATCCCCACCTCCGCCGAACAACTGGCCACGCTGCGCCGCCAGTTCGGCCTCGACCTGCCGCTGTGGCAGCAGTTCACCGACTACTGCGCCAAGGCGCTCACCGGCGACCTCGGCACCTCCTTCCAGTTCCGCGCCCCGGTCGGCGAGCTGATCGCGGCGAAGCTGCCCGCGACGCTGCTGCTCACCGGGGTCGCCGTCGTCCTCTACTCGGCGCTCGGGCTGTGGCTCGGCACCCGCTCGGCGTGGCGGCACGGCGGCCTCGGCGACCGGGTGAACACCGGGATCGCGCTCACCCTGTGGTCGGTGCCGTCGTTCTGGCTCGGGCTGCTGCTCATCATCGTCTTCTCGGTGGGCATGGGGCCGGTCCCGGGGCTCTTCCCGACCGGCGGCATGGAGTCCGGGACCGGCGAGACCGGTGTCGCGTACGTCCTCGACGTCGCCCACCACCTCGTGCTGCCGGTGGTGACGCTGGTCGCGGTCGGCTACGCGCAGACGCTGCTCGTGATGCGGTCCTCGCTCCTCGACGAGATGGGCGGCGACTACCTGACGACCGCCCGCGCCAAGGGGCTCCGGGACGACGACGTCCGCCGCCGGCACGCGGTGCCGAACGCGCTGCTGCCGACCGTCACCATGATCTTCATCAACCTGGGCCACGTGGCGGCCGGTTCGATCCTGGTGGAGACCGTCTTCTCCTGGCCGGGGCTCGGCGGGCTGTTCTACCAGGCGCTCAGCGTGCCCGATCTCCCGCTCGTCCAGGGCCTGTTCGTCGTCTTCGCCGGAGCGATGATCCTGATGAACCTCCTCGCCGACCTGCTCTATCCGCTGCTCGACCCCCGGGTGGGCCGATGACCTCTCTCGCATGGGAGCGCCGCAAGGGCTCCGCGGCGCGCTTCTGGAGGTCGTACCGGACCCACCGGGCGGGCCTGTACGGGCTCGCCGGGCTCGCGCTGATCGCGCTGCTCGCGCTCACCGCGCCGCTCACGGTCGGCGCCGACGTGCAGTCGGTGACGAACGCGCCCGGCACGGCCCTGGAGTCGCCGAGCGCGCGGTTCCCGCTCGGCACCGACCAGTTCGGGCGCCCGCTGCTCGGGCTGCTGATCTGGGGCGCCCGGATCTCGCTGCTCGTGGGGCTGCTCGCGGCCGTCCTGTCGGTCGCCATCGGCACCCTCGTCGGGGTCCTCGCGGGCCACTACGGCGGCTGGCTGTCCACGGTCGTCATGCGGATCACCGACTGGTTCCTGGTGATGCCGGCGCTGGTCCTGGCGATCGTGCTCGCGACCGTGATGTCCCGGTCGATGTGGACGGTGGTGCTCGCCATCGGCGTCACGTCCTGGCCGACCACCGCGCGGCTCGTCCGGGCGCAGACGATCGCCGTCGAGTCCCGTCCGTACATCGAGCGGGCCACCGCGCTCGGCGGCGGGCACGGGCACGTCATGATCCGGCACGTGCTGCCGAACGTGATGCCGCTGGTCCTCGCCCAGACCACGCTCGGCATCTCCACCGCGATCCTCACCGAGGCCACGCTCGCCTTCCTCGGTCTCGGCGACCCGACGGTCGTCTCCTGGGGCGGCATGCTCCAGGACGCGCGCGAGGCCGGCGCGGTGTCCTCCGGGCACTGGTGGTACCTGGCCCCGCCGGGGATCGCGATCGCGCTGGTCGCGCTCGCCTTCACGCTCTGCGGCCGGGCCGTCGAATCCGTGCTCAATCCGAGGCTGGGGGTGGGGCGTTGAGCCTCCTGGAGATCAGGGACCTGCGGGTCGTGTACGGCTCCGGGGCGGCGGCCGTGCCCGCCGTGCGCGGGGTGGACCTCACCCTGGAGGCCGGGTCGAAGCTGGGCGTGGCCGGCGAGTCCGGGTGCGGCAAGTCGACGCTGGCGCTCGCGCTGCTGCGGCTGCTGCCCGCGTCCGCCCGGCTCGACGGGCGGATCCTCCTCGACGGGGAGGACGTCCTCACCATGACGTGGGGGCGGCTGCGGGCGGTCCGCTGGGCGGGCGCCTCGATCGTCTTCCAGGGCGCGATGCACTCGCTGAACGCGGTCCGCCGGATCGGCGACCAGATCGCCGAACCGCTGCTCGTGCACCGGCGGGCCACCCCCGCCGAGGCCCGCAAGCGGGTCGGCGCCCTCCTCGAACAGGTCGGCCTCCCGGCCTCCCGGGCCGCCGGCTATCCGCACGAGCTCTCCGGCGGCCAGCGCCAGCGCGTGATGATCGCGATGGCGCTCGCCTGCGAACCCCGGCTGATCGTCGCCGACGAGCCGACGACCGCGCTCGACGTGATGATCCAGGCGCAGATCCTGCGCCTGATCGAGCGGCTGGTCGCCGAGGAGTCCCTCGGCCTGATGATGATCAGCCACGACCTGGCGGTGCTCGCCGACACCTGCGACCGGCTCGCCGTCATGTACGCGGGCCGGATCGTCGAGGAGGGCCCGGCCCGCGAGGTGTACCAGGGCGCCGCCCACCCCTACGGGCGGGCGCTGTCGTCGGCGTTCCCCCGGATCGGGGACCCGGCCTCGCGGCGGGCGCCGCGCGGCCTGCCGGGCGACCCGCCCGACCCGGCGGCGCTGCCGGACGGCTGCGCCTTCCACCCGCGCTGCCCGGTGGCGGTCGCGGCCTGCGCCGAGGACGACCAGGAACTGCGGGTGGCGGGCGCCGGGCGCCGCGCCGCCTGCCTGCACGTGGGGAGTGACCGCGGATGACCTTGCTCACCGCCAGCGGGGTGCACGTCTCCTTCCCCGGCCGCCGGGGCGCCCCGCCCGCCCGGGCGGTCGACGGGGTGGACCTGGAGATCGGCGCGGGCGAGATCGTCGCGCTCGTCGGCGAGTCCGGCTGCGGCAAGACGACCCTGGCGCGGACGCTCCTCGGCCTGGTGAAGCCGCGGGCCGGCACGGTCTCCTTCGCGGGCCGGCCCCTCGCGTACTCCGGCAAGGCGCTCAAGGCGTACCGGCGGCGCGCCCAGCTCGTCCTCCAGGACCCGAGCGGCTCCCTGAACCCCCGGCACACCGTGTACGACGCGGTCGCGGAGGGCCTGCGGATCCACGGCGTCCACCGGAGCGCGGCGGACGAGCGGGCGGCGGTCGCCGAAGCCCTCGCCCGCGCCGGGCTGCGCCCGCCCGAGCGGTTCTTCCTGCGCTACCCGCACGAGCTGTCCGGCGGCCAGCGGCAGCGCGTGGTGATCGCGGGCGCGCTGGTCCTGGAGCCCGAACTCATCGTCGCGGACGAGCCGGTGGCGTCCCTGGACGCGTCGGTACGCGGCGAGATCCTGGCGCTGCTGCTCCGGCTGCGCGACGAACTCGGGCTCGCGGCGCTGGTGGTGACCCACGACCTGGGGCTCGCGTGGAACATCGCGGACCGGGTGGCCGTCATGTACCTGGGCCGGGTGGTCGAGACGGGTCCGGTCGAGTCGGTGCTGACGGCGCCCCGGCACCCGTACACCCGGGCGCTGTTGTCGGTGCTGCCGGAGTCCGGGGCGCAGCCGGTGGTGCTGAGCGGCGAGCCGCCGGACCCTGCCCGGATCCCGGGCGGCTGCCGCTTCCACGCCCGCTGCCAGGTCCTCGCCTCGGGCGAGGCGTCCGCCGTGGCCGACCACTGCCGTACGCGCCCCCTGCCGGTGCTCCGCGCGTCCGGCACCGAGCAGGCGGTGGCCTGCCACTGGGCCGCCCCGGCCGGCGGGGCCGGTTCCTAGCAGGGAACCGCCCGGCGACCCTGGGGGCGGCGGGTCGCCGGGCGGTGGTCCGGGGGGCGGGCCGGGGTCAGCCGGCCGGCTGCGGCGCGGGCTTCGCGCCCGTGGGCGCCGCGGGCTTGGCGCCGTTCGGGGCCGCGGGCTTGGCGCCCGTCGGGGGTGCCGCCGTCGTCTTCGGCATCACCTCGCACGCGCTGATCGAGGTCCGCGTGGACACCGACTTCACCGTGCAGGTGTCCCTCCCGACGCCCGCGTCGACCATCCCCCAGTGCGGGCCGACGGTGAGGACCGCGCCGCCGGGGCCGCTGATGGTGTCGTCGCCGGGACCCGCCTGGATGAGGCCGCCGGACTCCGGGCCGAGGCCGGCGGCCTCGATGGTGTCGGCCTCGCTGCCGCCGAGCACCCGGCCGGAGAAGTCGACGACCCCGACCTTGATGGTGTCGGCGCCGTCGTTGCCGGTGACGATCCCGCCGCCCCGGTTGAACTTGCCGGGCGCGCCGCTCACCGACCCGGTGGTGATCTTGTCGTCGCCGTCGTCGCCGTGCACGACGGCGCCGTGCTCGGCGCCCTCGCCGACGACCGTCGCCACCTTGATGACGTCGTTGCCGCGGTTGCCGCGGACCATGCTGGAGGCGTTCTGCGGCACCAGGTGCTTGGCGCGGATGACGTCGTCGCCGTCGCCGCCCATCACGGCCGAGTCGATGACCAGGCCGCGCACCTCGATCATGTCGTTGCCGCCCCCGCCCCAGACGGTGACGTTCTCCAGGTCGCTGTCGCAGAAGATGTGGTCGTCTCCGGAGGAACCGTTGACCTGGTCGCCCGGCGGGGCGGAGACCCCGTTGACCCAGCACTGGTGCATCGGCACCCGGACCGCACCGGGGGCCGCGGCCTGGGCGGGTGCCCCGGCGAGCGAGACGGCGGTCGCTCCGGCGAGCAGCGCGGCGAGCGCGACGGGGCCGCGCGGCCGGCGGCGGGAGGGCGGTGTGGGGGACATACGACTCTCCTTGGCGGGTGGGTGCTGCGGGGTGACGGACGGGACGGGACGGGGGCGGCGGGCCGGTCAGGCCCGGCTGCGGGCGTGCTGGAAGCGCGGCGAGTAGCCGACGATCCGGCGCGCGCCGAGCTGGGGTTCGGCCGGGTGGGGGGAGGTGGTCCAGCGGCCCAGGGCCATCTCGGCGGTGATGCCGGGGCCGAAGCCGGCCAGGATGCCGCGCGCGCCCTCCTGCTGCCCGCCCTCGTCGAAGAGCCGCCGGACCGCGTCGAGGACGACGGCGCTGGCGATGTTGCCGTACTCCGTGAGGGTCGCCCGGCTGAACCGGAAGGCGTCCGACGGTACTTCGAGGAAGAGGCTGAGGTCGTCGAGGATCCGCGGACCGCCCGCGTGGATGATGTAGAAGTCGAGGTTGCCGGCGTCCCAGCCGTGCGCCCCGGCGATGTCGCGGAGCGCGGGGGCGAGCGGTTCCATCGTGGTGGGGACCCGCTTGTCGAGCAGGAAGTGGAAGCCGGTGGCGCGCACGCTGTAGGCGATCCAGTCCTCGGTGTCGGGCACCAGGTGCGAGTTGTTGCGCTCCAGGACGATGCCGCTGCCGCCCCGCCCGCGCACCACGGCGGCGGCGACGGCGTCGCCGAAGAGGCCGTTGGAGAGCAGCGAGCCGACGCCGAGGTCGGTCGGCTGGTAGCAGAGCGAGCAGAACTCGCAGGCCACGATGAGGACGTTGGCGTCCGGGTAGGCGGTGCAGAAGTCGTGCGCGCGGTTGATCGCCGCGCCGCCGGCGGCGCAGCCGAGCTGGGCGATGGGCAGCTGCCGGGTGTGGCTGGGGAAGCCCATGGTGTTGATCATCCAGGCGGTGAGCGAGGGCATCATGAAGCCCGTGCACGACACGTAGACGATCATGTCGATGTCGGCCGGGCGCAGTCCGGCGTGGCCGAGGGCCTCCTCGACGACGGCGGGCACCCGGGCCTTCGCCTCGGCCTCGTACAGCTCGTTGCGTTCCTGGAAGCCGGGGTGGGCCAAGGTCTTCTCGATGGGCTGGACGATGTGCCGCTTGGCGACTCCGGTGTTGCCGATCAGCCGCAGCGCCAGCGGGAGTTGGGGATGATCCGCGTGGCGGGCGCGGGCGAGGTCGAGCGTCTCCTCCATCGTGATCACGTGCTCCGGCACGGCCACCGCGGGTTTGCACAAGGTCACCACGTGCCTCGCTCCTTCTTCTTCTCGATCGGCGAACTGCGGCCCACACTCACCCGGTGGTCCGCACCCCGCAACCGCGGGCGTCGCCGGTTGGTCACGGCGTGTAACGGGAATGTGAGCCGTACGAGGGGCTGTACGGCCTTCGGCGTGTCGCGTCGGCCCGCCGCCGGGAAGAGCCTCCGCATGACCTCCGAACCGCTGACGTCCGATCCGCGGCCGTCCGGGGCCCCGCCGGCCGGAGCTCCGGCCGCCGCCCCCGCCGCGTCCCCCATAGCGGCCCCCGCCGGCTGCCCCGCCACCACCCGTCCGGCCCGCACCTGGTCCGTGGCCGACCTGCCCGGTCTCGACTTCGACCCGCTCCTGGCCGAACTGCTCGCGAAGGAGCCGGTGTCCCGGATCCGGCTGCCGTTCGCCGCCGAGAACGAGGCATGGCTGGTCACCCGGTACGCCGACGTCCGGGCGGTCACCTCGGACCCCCGGTTCAGCCGGACGGCCCTGCTCGACCGGCAGGTGACCACGATGACCGGCCACATGGTGGCGTCGAAGGCGGCGCTGAACTACGCCGATCCGCCGTACCACACCCGGCTGCGCAAGGCGGTGGCCAGGACGTTCACCGGCCGCGGCACCCAGCGGCTGCGTCCGCTCGCGCAGGCGTCCTGCGACCGGCTCCTCGACGCGATGGAGGCGGCGGGCCGGCCCGCCGACCTCATGCGGCACCTGCACGGGCCGCTGCCGATGGCGGTGGTCTGCGATCTCCTCGGCATCCCCGAGGAGGACCGGGCGGAGCTGGCGTCGTGGCCGGACCTCATCCTCTCCTCGGGCCCCGGCCCGGAGGGCAGCCGCGCCGCGAAGGCGCAGATCCACGGCTACGTCACCCGGCTGCTGGAGCAGCGGCGGGCGGAGCCCCGGGAGGACCTGGCCGGGGAGCTGGCCGAGTCGCTGGCGGCGGGGCGGATCAGCGCCGACGAGGCGGTCTCGCTCGCCATGGCGATCCTGATCAGCGGCGCCCACGCGGTCCGCAACAACAGCGCCAACATGGTGTACGTGCTGCTCACCCGCCCGGACCTGCTGGCCCGGCTGCGCGCGGAGCCGGAGCTGCTGCCGCAGGCGGTGGACGAGCTGCTGCGGTGGATCCCGCACCGCAACGGCGTGGGACTCCCCCGGATCGCGACGGAGGACGTCGAGATCGGCGGGGTCGTGATCCGCGCGGGCGAGGCGGTGTACGCGTCCTACCTGGCGGCCAACCGGGACCCGGAGGTCTTCGACGACCCCGACGCCCTCGACTTCGACCGCACCGGCACCGGGCACCTGTCCTTCGGGCACGGGCCGCACCACTGCATGGGCGCGATGCTGACCCGGATGGAGTCCGAGGTGATGCTCGCGACGCTGCTGGCCCGCTACCCGGAGCTGCGGCTCGCGGGCCGCCCGGAGGACGTGCCCTTCCAGTCCCAGGGCCTGATCCGCGGCCCGAAGGAGCTGTACGTCACCTGGTGACGTGCCCCGGCGGGGTCGTCACTCCCCGGCGGCGTCGTACGCGGCGGTCAGCGCGCGGCACTTCTCCACGTCGGCGGCCATGGCCGTCAGCAGGTCGTCGAGGGTGTCGAACTTGAGCATGCCGCGCACGTAGGCGAGGAAGTCGACGCTGACGTGGAGCCCGTACAGGTCCAGGCCCTCGCGGTCGATCGCGTACGCCTCCACCGTCCGCTCGGTGCCGTCGAACTGCGGGTTGGTGCCGACGGAGATCGCGGCGGGCATCCGCTCGCCGTCCGCCGTCAGCCAGCCGGCGTAGACGCCGTCGGCGGGGATCGCGGTGTGCGGCAGGGTCTCCACGTTGGCCGTGGGGAAGCCCAGTTCGCGTCCGCGCTGCGCGCCGCGCACCACGATGCCCTCGACGCGGTGCGGGCGGCCGAGGATCTCGGCGGCGCCGGTCACGTCGCCCTCGGCGACCAGGCGGCGGGTGAGGGTGGAGGAGAAGGGCTGCCCGCCGCCGGCGGCGCCGCTGACGTACAGGTCGATCACCTCGACCTCGTAGTCGTAGGTGGCGCCCAGCTCGGTCAGGAACTCCACGTTGCCCGCGGCCCGGTGGCCGAAGCGGAAGTTGGGGCCCTCGATGACGGCCCGGGCGTGCAGCTTGTCGACGAGCACCTTGACGATGAAGTCGGCCGGCGACAGCTGCGAGAACTCGGCGGTGAACGGCAGCACGAGCACCGCGTCCACGCCGAGTTCGGCCATCAGTTCGGCGCGCCGGTGGTGCGGGGCGAGCAGCGGCGGGTGGCTGCCGGGGCGCACCACCTCGGAGGGGTGCGGGTCGAAGGTCACCACGACGGCGGGGACGCCCAGCTCGCGGGCGCGCTCGACGGCCCGCCCGATGATCAGCTGGTGTCCGCGGTGCACACCGTCGTAGGAGCCGATGGTGACGACGCTGCGCCCCCAGTCCTGGGGGATGTCCTCCAAGCCACGCCAGCGCTGCACTGTGACCGCTCCTCGTCCGCCTGTTCGCCCTGTGCGCCCATTACGCAGGTCTAAGACTGCCATGCCCGGGGCCGTCGGTCCGCATCGGCATGGGCACTGCCGGGTGCGCGCGGCGCGGGCACGGTCTCCGCGAGCAGGGCGGCGAAGGCCGGGTGGTCGGCGGCGAGCGCGGCGAGCAGCCGGTCGCGGTGGGCGGCGCCGCCCGGGTCGCGGGCGTAGAGGGCGGCGGTACGGGCGAGCAGGGCGCGGCTGCGGGGGCGCGAGCGGCGGGCGGCGCCCTCGGCGGCGGCGGTCAGCAGCGCGTCCGCGACGGTCCGGTCGCCCGGCTCGGCGGCGTACGTCTCGTGGTCGAGGAGGACGTCGAGGAGTTCGGCCCGCAGGTGGCGGGAGGCGCCGGTGCCGGGGGCGGCGAGGACGGGCGCGAGGGCGGCGCGGACGGCGGCGGGCCGGCCGTGGATCAGGCCGACGACCAGCGGGAAGAGGACGGCCCGCGCGGTCGGTCCTTCCTCGAACCGCAGGTCGGCGTAGGCGGCGGCGTGGACGGCGCCCTCGGGCCTGCGGGCCACGTAGGCGCGGACGAGGAGGGCGATGCGACGGGTGAGGGCGGGGGTGTCGACGGCGGCGAGCGCGCGCAGGACGGCGCCCGGGTCGCGGTCCTCGTCCAGCCGGTCGCGGAGGGCGTCGAGGACGGGTCCGGGGTGGTCGGCGAGCGCGCTGACGAGCGCGTCGGCGGGTACCCGGGGGTCGGCGAGGGCGCGGGCGAGGCAGCCGCTCCGCGCGGCCGGGTCGCGGACGAGGATGCCGAGGGCGGCGCCGTGCAGGGCCCGGTCGCCGGGGCGGGCGAGCAGCGCGCCGGCCGCGTACCGCAGCAGTTCGCGGTCCTGGCCGTGCGGGCGGCGCGCGGCGAGCAGACTGCCGTACGCGGCGGCGGCCGTGCGCCGTTCCGGGCGGAGGTCGTCGTGGGCCCAGCGGTCGACGGCCCGGCAGAGCGCGGCCGGTTCGTCGTCGGCGAGGGCGGCGAGCAGGCCCTCGGCGAGCGGGTGGGCGGTGCCGGCCAGCGCCTCGCACAGGTCGTCGACGGCGTGGCCGCGGTGGGTGTGGAGGAGTTCCTGGGCGGTGGCGGCGACGGTGGTGTACGGGCGGGCGGGCAGCGGGCGGCGGTCGGTGAACCAGCGGCAGAGCAGCGGCTGGATCTCGCGGGGGCGGGTGGTGAGCAGCTCGGCGACGGCGTCGAGGAAGGGGGTGGGGCCGGGGGGCGGCGGGTCGGCGGTGACGAGGCGGCGCAGCAGGTCGAGGCGTTCGTCGGCGCCGACGGCCGCCGTCCGCCACCAGCCGGCGTCGAAGGCGTCGAAGACCCCGGGCCGGCCGGCGCGCTCCCCCGCACTGTCGGCGAGCCGGCGCAGCACGGGCAGGTAGGGGCGGGCGTCGCCGGTTCCGGCGAGGGTCCGGGCGAGCAGGGTGCTCGCCCACCAGACGGCGTCCTCCGGCGTGTCGGGGCCGGTGCCGGCGAGGAAGTCGACGAGGCCGGTGAGCCGGGGCGCGAGGGCGGCGGGGCCGTCCTGGCGGTGGGCGAGCAGCAGGGCGTGGACGACGGTCCCGATCCGGTGCCGGGGCACGGAGGGCGGCGCGGTCCCGGCCGGTGCCTCCGTCTCCTCGGCGCGTCGCCGGCGTCTCCGGGCGCGGTCCGGGCCGGCGGCGTCGCCGGACGGCTCGGGGGCTGGTGGGGGCTCCGGGTCGGGGTCGGCGGGGCGGCGGGTGTGGACGAGGGCGTCGAGGGCCGTGTCGAGGTCGAGGTGGGCGGCCTGGAGCCAGTCGGCGACCTCCTCGTGGGCGAAGCGGTAGCCGGCGCCGGCCGGGACCAGCAGGCCCTCGGTGAGGACGGCGGGCGCCCAGCCGTCCCGCCACGGGAACAGCTCCTCGAAGGAGGTCCGGTCGAGCAGGCCGTGACCGGGGCCGAGGCAGCGCCGGGCGGCCTCGTGGACCTGGCCGGTGACCCGGGCGGCGAGCCGGCGGACGGCGGGGCCGCCGGGCCGGGTGCCGGCGGAGGCGGCGATCCGGACCGCGATCCGCAGGCACACCAGGTCCAGGTGGGCGGTGAAGATCTCGGTGCGGTCCGGCCGGCCGGGGACCTCGCCGGGGAGCGCGGCCCGCACCTCGGCGAGCAGCCGCAGGGCCAGCGGGTGCCGGGCGTCGGCCGGGTCGAGGTCGTCGTCCCCGAGCCCGTACCCCTCGCGTACGGCCCTGGCCTCGGCCTCCGTGAGGTCGCCGAGCGGCAGGACGGCGGGGGCGGCGCTCCACAGGGCGGCGGCCCGCTCGGCGTACTCGGGGCGGCAGGCGAGGACGAGCCGGGTGCCGTGGGCGCGCAGCCAGCCCTCGGTGGCCCCGGTCCAGGCGGCGAGCCGGTGGCCGAGGAGCGGGGGCATCTCCTCGGGGGCGTCGAGGACGACGAGGAGGGGGCGTCCGGCGGCGCGGGCGAGGGCGGCGGCCCGTTCCGGGGTGACGGGGTCGCTGCCGGTGCCGGAGGCGGCGGCGATCCGGGCGGCCTGCTGGAGCAGCCGCGCGACGGCGTCGGCGACGGAGCCGTCGGTCTCCCGCAGGTCGGCGCCCCGCAGCCGTACGGTCGGCCGGGAGGCGGCGGGGGCGGTGCGCTCCTCGCAGAGGGCGTCGAGCAGGGTGGTGCGCCCGCTGCCGGGGGCGCCGACGACGGCGAGGACGGGGACGGCGGCGGCGTCGTCCGGGCCGGGGTCCGGTGCGGCGAAGCGGGTGAGGGCGGCGAGGGCGTCCGGGCGGGCGACGGGAGCGGGCCAGGGGGACGGTTCGCGGGGCGGGACGGCCGTGGGGGCGGTGAGTTCGAGGACGGCGGCGAGGTTGAGGTCGGGGCCGTAGGCGGGGACGGTGGCGGCGTTGCGGCGCAGCAGCTCGGCCAGCGGGCCGTCCGGGCGGAGCGGGACGGCGTGTCCGGCGGCGCGCGGGTCGCCCTGGAGGGCGGTGCCGACGACGCCGAGGACGGTGCCGGTGGCGCTGTCGAGGACGGGGCCGCCGGCGGCGGGCCCGCCGAGCCGCAGCGCCTCGGCGCCCTCGGTGCCGATGGCGAGTTCGAGGGCGTCGGCGAGGACGTGGAAGCGGTCGGTGGCGGTGTACGTGACGGCGGCGGGGCCGAGGACGCGGGCCTCGCGCCAGCCGTGGGCGGCGATCCGGACGTAGGTGCCGGGTTCGACGGCCGGCCGGGTGGCGAGCGGCAGCGGGGGCACGCCCAGGCCCTCGGTGCGGATCAGCGCGAGCCCGTGCTCGGGGAGGGCCGTGACGGCGTCGTGCTCGGCGAGCCAGGTCCGCTCGCCGGGGGCGTGCAGGACGACGCGGGTGAGCCCGTCGACGGCCTCGTGGCTGGTGACGAGGGTGCCCTCGTGGTCGGCGAGGAATCCGGTGCCGCGCGGCCGGCCCGCCAGATCGCAGATGCGCACCAGTCCCACCGGCTCCGCCAGGTCCCCGCGTCCCATGGTGGGGAGGGTAGGCCGGGGGCGCGCGCCACCCGACCTGGATCGGCGAACGCGCCCCCTCGCGCGCCCGGGGTTCACTCCGAGCGCTTCCCCGATGGGGTGAAGAAACGCGGAAGGACGGGCGCGCCGCGCGCACCCGCCCTCCCGCTTTGCTCGGAGTTGTTCCGCGTTGTTCGGAGTTGCTCCGGCCGCCGGCCGGTCAGCCGAAGACGGCCAGGCTCTTCGCCTTGCCGCGCTGGTCCTCGACCAGCGCGAGCAGCCGCCCGTCCGGCCCGAAGACGGCGACGGGGCCCTTCGGGTACTCCGGCATCTCCAGCCGCACCCCGTTGAGCAGCAGCCGGGCCCGCTTCTCGTCGACGTCCCAGCGCGGGAACGCCGCCGCCGCGGCCTCGGCGACCGGCATCACGGCCAGCTCCTCCTGGAGCTGGTCCAGGGTGCGGGCGCTGTCCAGCTTGTACGGGCCGACCCGGGTGCGCCGCAGCGCGGTGAGGTGTCCGCCGACGCCGAGTCCGGCGCCGAGGTCCCGGGCCAGCGCCCGGATGTACGTGCCGGAGGAGCAGACCACGGAGACGACGAGGTCGACGACCGGGGTGCCGTCCTCGGCGGTCTCCTCGCGCACGTCGTACACCCGGAAGGAGGAGACGGTGACCGGCCGGGCCGGGATCTCGAACTCCTCGCCGCCGCGCACGCGCGCGTAGGACCGCTTGCCGTCGATCTTGATCGCGGAGACCTTCGACGGCACCTGCATGATGGCGCCGGTCAGCTCCGCGACGCCCTCGTCGATCTGCTCGCGGGTGACCTTCGACGCGTCCACCGACGCCGTGATCTCGCCCTCGGCGTCGTCGGTGATCGTGGTCTGGCCCAGGCGGATGGTGCCCAGGTACTCCTTCTCGGTCAGCGCGAGGTGGCCGAGGAGCTTGGTGGCCCGCTCCACGCCGAGGACGAGGACGCCCGTCGCCATGGGGTCGAGCGTGCCGGCGTGGCCGACGCGGCGGGTCTTCGCGATCCCGCGCATCTTGGCCACGACGTCGTGCGAGGTGAAGCCCGACGGCTTGTCGACGATGACAAGGCCGTCGGGCGTCCTGGTCGTGGTGCTCATTCGGCGGCTTCGTCCTCGCCCGGCTTCTTGTACGGGTCGGCTTCGCCCGCGAAGGTGGCGCCGGACGACGCCTCCCGCACCTGGGCGTCGGAGGCACGGGCCTTGTCGAGGAGGTCCTCGATGGTCCGCGCGTTCTCCGGGAGGGCGTCGGCCACGAAGGCCAGCGTCGGGGTGAACTTGGTCCCCGCCGCCTTGCCCACGGCCGAACGGAGGATGCCCTTGGCGCTCTCCAGGCCGGCCGCGGCGCTCGCCCGGTCCTCGTCGTCGCCGTAGACCGTGTAGAAGACCGTGGCCTCCCGCAGGTCACCGGTGACGCGGGTGTCCGTGATGGTCACGTGCGTACCCAGGCGCGGGTCCTTGATGCCGCGCTGCAGCTTCTCGGCGACCACCTCCCGGATGAGGTCCGCCAGCTTCTTCGCCCGCGCGTTGTCGGCCACTGGTCCGTCTCCTTCTTTGCCTTGCTCGTTCAGTCTTCATCAGTGTGGAGCCTCCGGCGCACCGAGAGCAGCTCCACCTCCGGCCGCGCGGCGACCAGCCGCTCGCAGCGGTCGAGGACGCCGTTCAGGTGTCCCAGGTCACCCGACACCATGGCGACGCCGATCTCGGCCCGCCGGTGGAGGTTCTGGCCACTCACCTCCGCGACGCTCACCGAGAACTTCCGCTGGAGCTCGGCGATGATCGGCTTCACGAGGGAGCGTTTCTCCTTGAGCGAATGGACGTCGCCGAGGAGCAGGTCGAAGGACAGAGTCCCCACATACATGTGTGTCCGGATGTCCCGCCGGTTCGGGGTCAGTGGCCCCGCCAACCGCTGGACGGGGACACCGAAACCGTACACGGAACGGCCGGGGCCGATCGACGGAATAACCTCCGCCGACCGGCCCCGGCACTTCACCGCGTGTTACGCGCGCGGCTTCTCGCGCATCTCGTACGTCGCGATGACGTCGTCGACCTTGATGTCGTTGAAGTTTCCGAGGTTGATACCACCCTCGAAGCCCTCGCGGATCTCGGTGACGTCGTCCTTGAAGCGACGCAGACCCTCGATGTTGAGGTTCTCGGCGATGACCTTGCCGTCGCGGATGAGGCGCGCCTTGGTGTTGCGCTTGACCTCGCCGGAGCGGATGAGGACACCGGCGATGTTGCCGAGCTTGGAGGAGCGGAAGACCTCGCGGATCTCCGCGGTGCCGAGCTCGACCTCCTCGAACTCCGGCTTGAGCATGCCCTTGAGGGCCGCCTCGATCTCCTCGATCGCCTGGTAGATGACCGAGTAGTACCGGACGTCCACGCCCTCGCGCTCGGCCATCTGCTGCGCACGCCCGGCGGCGCGCACGTTGAAGCCGATCACGATGGCGTCGGAGCCCATCGCCAGGTCGATGTCGGACTCGGTGACGGCACCCACGCCGCGGTGCAGGACGCGGATGTCGACCTCCTCGCCGACGTCCAGCTGGAGCAGGGAGGACTCGAGGGCCTCGACGGAACCAGAGGCGTCACCCTTGATGATCAGGTTCAGCTGCTGGATCTCGCCGGCCTTGAGCACCTTGTCCAGGTCCTCGAGCGACACGCGGCGGACGCGCTTGGCGAAGGCCGCGTTCCGCTCGCGGGCGGCACGCTTCTCGGCGATCTGGCGGGCGGTGCGGTCCTCGTCGACGACGAGGAAGTTGTCACCGGCACCCGGGACGTTGGTGAGACCCAGGACGAGGACGGGGGTCGACGGGGTCGCCTCCTCCACGTTGTTGCCCTTGTCGTCGAGCATGGCCCGGACGCGGCCGTACGCGTCGCCGGCGACGATGGTGTCGCCGATGCGCAGCGTTCCGCGCTGGACCAGGACCGTCGAGACGGCACCGCGACCGCGGTCGAGGTGCGACTCGATGGCGATGCCCTGCGCGTCCTGGTCCGGGTTGGCCCGGAGGTCCAGGGCGGCGTCGGCGGTCAGGACGACCGCCTCGAGCAGCTTGTCGATGTTCAGGCCCTGCTTGGCGGAGATGTCGACGAACATCGTGTCGCCGCCGTACTCCTCCGCGACCAGGCCGAACTCGGTCAGCTGACCGCGGACCTTGACCGGGTCCGCGCCCTCGACGTCGATCTTGTTGACCGCGACGACGATCGGGACCTCGGCGGCCTTGGCGTGGTTGAGCGCCTCGATCGTCTGGGGCATCACACCGTCGTTGGCCGCCACCACGAGGATCGCGATGTCGGTCGACTTCGCACCACGGGCACGCATGGCGGTGAACGCCTCGTGACCCGGGGTGTCGATGAAGGTGATCTTGCGCTCTTCGTCGTTGACCTCGGTGGCCACCTGGTAGGCACCGATGTGCTGGGTGATGCCGCCGGCCTCGCCCGCGACCACGTTGGTCTTGCGGATGGCGTCGAGGAGGCGGGTCTTTCCGTGGTCGACGTGACCCATGACGGTCACGACCGGCGGACGGGCGACCAGGGCCTCTTCGCCGCCCTCGTTCTCACCGAACTCGAGGTCGAAGGACTCCAGCAGCTCACGGTCCTCCTCCTCGGGGGAGACGATCTGAACCGTGTAGTTCATCTCGTCGCCGAGGAGCTGCAGCGTCTCGTCGGAGACGGACTGCGTGGCCGTGACCATCTCGCCGAGGTTCATCATGACCGCGACGAGCGACGCCGGGTTGGCGCCGATCTTCTCCGCGAAGTCGGTGAGGGACGCACCGCGCGACAGGCGAATGGTGTCGCCGTTGCCGCGAGGCAGCATCACGCCGCCCACGGACGGGGCCTGCATGGCCTCGTACTCCTGGCGCCTCTGCCGCTTCGACTTGCGACCGCGGCGCGCGGGACCGCCGGGACGACCGAAGGCGCCCTGCGTGCCACCACGGCCACCCGGGCCGCCGGGACGGCCGCCGAAGCCGCCGGGACGACCGCCGAAGCCGCCGCCGCCACCCGGACCGCCGGGACGACCGCCGCCGCCACCGGGACCGCCGGGACGGCCGGCGAAGCCGCCGCCACCGCCGCCGGGACCGGCCGGACGACCGGTGAAGCCGGGACGACCGCCGCCGGCACCGCCGGGACGACCGCCGGGGCCACCGGGACCACGGCCGCCGGGGCCGGGACGCGGGCCGGCAGCGGGACGCTGCGGCATCATGCCCGGGTTCGGACGGTTGCCGCCGGGCGCGCCACCGGGACGCGGGGCCTGCGGACGGGGCATGCCGCCCGGGGTCGGACGCGGAGCGCCGCCCTGGGGACGGGGAGCACCGCCGGGACCGCCCTGCGGACGCGGGGCGCCCGGAACGGCACCGGGGCCGCCGGGACGCGGAGCGCCGCCGCCGGGACGGGGCGCCTGCGGGCGCGCCATGCCGGTGGAGCCGCCGGAGGTGAAGGGGTTGTTGCCCGGACGCGGGCCGGCCGGACGCGGGGCGCCCGGACGCGGGGCCTGCTGGCCGGGACGGGGCGCCTGCTGGCCCGGGCGCGGCGCGCCCTGGCCCGGACGGGCGCCGGTCGGACGCGGGCCGGAGGGGGCACCGCCGGGACGCTGGCCGCCCGCGGCCGGGGCCGCCGGAGGCGCGGTGAACTCCGGGTTGGTCGGAGCCGGGGCGGCGGGGGCCGGCTTGGGGGCCGGGGCCGCGGGCTTCGGACCCGGGGTCGGACGCGGACCGGGGGCCGGCGTCGCGGGCTTCTCGGCCGCCGCGGGCTTGGGCGCCGGGGTGGGCGCGCCAGGCTTGGGGGCGGCGGGACGGGCGGCCTGCGCCGGAGAGGGCGCCGGGGCCGCCGGCTTGGGGGCGGGCGCCGCCTTGCGGGGCGCGCCGGGCTTGGCAGCGGTCTTGCCGGCGGAACCGCCGGGACCCTGCAAAGCGTCAGTCAACTTGCGCACGACCGGCGCCTCGATCGTCGAGGACGCCGAACGGACGAATTCACCGAGTTCCTGGAGCTTGGCCATGACGACCTTGCTCTCCACACCGAACTCCTTGGCGAGTTCGTATACCCGGACCTTAGCCACATCGCTCCTTTATAGGTCCGGTTACCGCCGGACCGTCGCTACTTCATGGGCGTACTCATCGCGTACTCATCGAGTGCTCATCGCAATCTCGACCTACTTCCGACTCGCGAGGTACCTGACCGCACGGGGTTCCGTGCCGTACTTCCTGTTCACTGCGGTGCCGCCGGGGCGGCCTGCTCGATGTGCTCCCGCAGGGCCGCCGTGTCGAGCGGTCCCGGGACCTTGAAGGCCCTGGGGAACGCCCGGCGGCGGACCGCGAGGTCGAGACAGTGCGAGGCGGGGTGCACGTACGCACCCCGGCCGGGCAGCGTACCGCGACGATCGGGGACGCACTCGTCCTTGATCACCACGATCCGCAGCAGATCGCTCTTGGCCGCTCGCTCCCGGCATCCCACACAGGTTCGCTCAGGGCACGCGCGGGCATGCGTCCGGCCAGACACGATTAAGTCTACCTCCCCGTACCGACCTCACCCCTTTGGGGCAAAAATCGAACAGCTGTTGGCCAAAAACGATCTCCGGCTTGCGGAGTCGCCGCTCAGCCCTCCTCGGCCGCGGTCTCCGTGTCCGGCCGGATGTCGATCCGCCAGCCGGTGAGCCGCGCGGCCAGCCGGGCGTTCTGGCCCTCCTTGCCGATGGCGAGGGAGAGCTGGTAGTCGGGCACGGTCACCCGGGCGGACCGGGCGGCGGCGTCGACGACCTCGACCTTGGAGACCCGGGCCGGCGACAGCGCGTTCGCCACCAGCTCGGCCGGGTCGTCCGACCAGTCGACGATGTCGATCTTCTCGCCCAGCAGCTCCGCCATCACGTTCCGGACCCGGCTGCCCATGGGGCCGATGCAGGCGCCCTTGGCGTTCAGGCCCGAACGGGTGGAACGGACCGCGATCTTGGTGCGGTGGCCGGCCTCGCGGGCGATCGCCGCGATCTCCACCGAGCCGTCGGCGATCTCCGGCACCTCCAGGGCGAAGAGCTTCTTCACCAGATTGGGGTGGGTGCGCGAGAGGGTGACGGACGGGCCGCGGACGCCCTTGGCCACCCGGACGACGTACGTGCGCAGCCGCAGACCGTGCGTGTACTCCTCGCCCGGCACCTGCTCCTGCACCGGAAGGATGGCCTCCAGCTTGTCGTCCAGCTTGACGAGGACGTTCTTCGGGTCCTTGCCCTGCTGCACCACACCGGCGACGACGTCGCCCTCGCGGCGGGCGTACTCGCCGAAGGTGACGTCGTTCTCGGCGTCGCGCAGCCGCTGCTGGATGACCTGGCGGGCGGTGCTCGCCGCGATGCGGCCGAAGTCCGACGGGGTGTCGTCGAACTCCTTGGGCTCCTGCCCCTCCTCCAGGTCCGCCGGGTCCTCCTCGGCCCAGACCGTCACGTGCCCGGTGTGCCGGTCCAGCTCCACGCGCGCGTGGCGGCGGGCGGACGGGGTGCGGTGGTACGCGATGAGGAGGGCCGACTCGATCGCCTCGACCAGCATCTCGAAGGAGATCTCCTTCTCCTGCGCCAAGCCCTTCAGAAGCTTCACGTCGATGTCCACGGCTACGCCTCCTCTTCCTTCTTGTCCTTGCGGTTGAACTCGATCTCGACACGCGCCTTCGCGATCTCGTCGAACGCGACGCGGCGGGCGGTGGCCTTGCGGCCCTTCACGCCCGGCACCTCGGTGTCGAGGCCGTCCTCGTCCACCGCCAGGATGCGGGTGACCAGCTCCCCGCCCTCGACGAGCTGGAGCTTCACCAGGCGGCCGGTGGCCCGGACGTAGTGGCGGTGCTCGGAGAGCGGGCGGTCGGCGCCCGGGGAGCTGACCTCCAGGACGTACTCGCCGTCGCCCATGGCGTCGGTCTCGTCCAGCTTGGCGGAGATCGCGCGGCTCAGTTCCGCGCAGGTGTCCAGCTCGACGCCCTCGTCGGAGTCGACGACGATCCTCAGCAGTCCGCGGCGGCCGGCCCGGGACACCTCGATCTCCTCCAGATCCAGGTTCTCCGCGTGGACGAGCGGCTCAATGAGTCCGCGCAGCCTGTCGCTCTGGGTGGTGCTCATCCGGGTGACTCCTCGGCCGCGTGTGCTGTTGTGGGTGCGTCGCTTGTCGCTGCGTGTCGGATCAAGGGTATCCGGTCCCGGAGGGTGTTGCCGTCCACCGCCGGGGCCCCCGCGGGTACGCTCGCCTGCGGTGATCTTCGACGGGCGGCCGGGAGGGGTCCGGAATGCTGAGGGAGAGAGCGTGACGACGACGGGCAGACGCGCCGTGCTCGCGGCGGGGGCCTCGGCCGCCGCGGCGGCCCTGACGGGGTGCACCTCCGACGGCGCGGGCCCGCCCCGGCCGAGCGCCGCGGAGGAGGCGGCGGCCCGCGAGGCCGAACGGGTGGCCCGCGCGGAGGCCGCGCTCCGCCGCCGCGCGGTGACCGCCTCGCGGACCCTGCTGGAACGTTACGACGCGGTCCTGGCCGCCCATCCCGCCCTCCACGCGCGCGTGGCGCCCCTCCGCACCTCCGCGGCGGCCCACGTGAAGGCCCTCGGCGAGACCGCCTCCCCGTCCCCCGGGACCCCGAGCGCCGGTACGGGCTCCGCCACCGCGACGCCCGCCGCCGGGAGGGCCGTACCCGCCGATCCGAAGGCCGCGCTGCGGGAGCTGGCCGGGGCCGCGCGGGCCGCGTCCGACGCGCACACCGCCGAGCTGGTCGCGGCCCCGCCCGAGTACGCCCGGCTGCTCGCCTCCGTCGCCGCCGCCGGCGCCGCCCACGCCTACCTCCTCACCGAAGGGGCCCGCGCATGAGCGCCCTCCAGGCCGCCCAGGCCGCCCTCGCCGCCGAGCACGCGGCCGTCTACGGCTACGGCGTCGTCGGCGGCCGGGTCGCCGACGCCCGCCGGGCCGAGGCGACCGCCGCGTACGAGGCGCACCGGGCCCGCCGGGACGCGCTGCGCCGCACCGTCCGCGACCTCGGCGGCACCCCGGCCGCCGCCGCGGCCGCGTACGAGCTGCCGTTCCGGGTGGCGGACCCGGCGGGCGCGGTCCGGCTCGCGGCCGTGCTGGAGGACCGGGTCGCCGGGGTCTACTCCGACCTGGTGCGGGCCGCCGACGGCGCGCTGCGCCGGGAGGCCGCGGCGGCGCTCCGGGAGGCGGCGGTCCGCGCGGTGCGGTGGCGCGGCAGCGACGTAACCTTTCCTGGGCTCGCCGAGCGGGTGTGAGAGTCCGGCCCCCACCAGCCCTGATCACCCCGCCCCAGCAGAAGGAACAACGCACGCATGGGTTTCGAAGCACCCCGGCGACTGGTGACGGCGCTCCACGAGCGGTACGGCGACGCCGCCGCCGACTGGCTCGGAAAGCTCCCCGCCCTCGCCGAGCGGGTGCCCGGGGAGGCCGGTCTGACCGTCGAGCGGGTGGTGGCCCCCGGCGGACGCGGCAGCCTGGTCCTGCTCGTCCGCGACGCCGCCGGCGCGCCCGCCGCGCTGAAGATCGCGCCGCCGTACACCCGTCCGGAGCAGGAGCGGGACGCGCTCGCGCACTGGAACGGCTGGGGCGCCGTCCAGCTCCTCGGACAGGCCCCCGAGGGCGCCCTCGTCCTCGAACGGCTGCACCCCGAGGTGTCCCTCCGCTCGCTGCCCGAGGCCAAGGCGCTGCTGGAGGCCGCCGGCACCGTGCGGAAGCTGTGGGTGGACCCGCCCGCCGGGCACGGCTTCGACACCGTCGCCGCCCGCACCGCCCGCCAGGCGGAGGCGATGGAGCGGCACCGCGCCGACCCCGTCGCCGGCGACCTGACCGCCGCCGCGCTCGCCGCCCGCGAGGAACTGCTCGCCGCGCCCGCCGAGGAACTGCTGCTGCACGGCGACTTCCGGCAGGGCAAGGTGCTCGCCGGCGACCGCGCGCCCTGGCTGGCCGTCGGGCCCGACCCGCTGGTCGGCGAGCGGGCCTACGACCTCGCGCGGCTGGTACGGGAGCGGGTCGAGGACCTGGTCGCCTCCGCCGCCGGCGCCCCGGCTGCCCGGCGCCGCGTCAACAAGCTCGCCGACTCGCTGGACGTCGACCGGGAGCGGCTGCGCGGCTGGACGCTCTTCCGGACCGTCGAGTCCGGCACCCGCGCGCTGGCCGGCGGGCGGCGGCAGGAGGCCGAGTGGCTGCTGGAGTTCGCCGGCTGGCTGTGAGCCCGGACGCGGTGGGGCCCGGCGCGGTGAGTCCGGGCGTCCGGTGAGTCCGGGCGCCGGTGGAGGGTCCGCGGGACCGTGAGCGGGCATACCCTGAGGTGTATCCCTTTCTCAGGGGGCCGTGATGATCGAGGACATCCTTCTGGCGGCCGCGGGAGCGGGTGCCGCCGCCGTGGCCTACGTCGCCGCGGCGGCCCGCGTGGTCAAGCAGTACGAGCGCGGCGTCGTCTTCCGCTTCGGCCGGCTCCGGGGCGCCGTGCGCGCGCCCGGCTTCACGATGATCGTCCCGGGCGTCGACCGGCTGCACAAGGTCAACATGCAGATCGTCACGATGCCGGTGCCCGCGCAGGAGGGCATCACCCGGGACAACGTGACGGTCCGGGTCGACGCCGTCGTCTACTTCAAAGTGGTCGACGCGGCCGAGGCGCTGGTGCGCGTCGAGGACTACAAGTTCGCGGTCTCGCAGATGGCGCAGACCTCGCTGCGGTCGATCATCGGCAAGAGCGACCTCGACGACCTGCTGTCCAACCGCGAGAAGCTCAACCAGGGCCTGGAGCTGATGCTCGACTCCCCCGCGATCGGCTGGGGCGTGCAGATCGACCGGGTCGAGATCAAGGACGTGTCGCTGCCCGAGACGATGAAGCGGTCCATGGCCCGGCAGGCCGAGGCGGACCGCGAGCGGCGGGCACGGCTCATCAACGCGGACGCCGAGCTCCAGGCGTCGAAGAAGCTGGCGGAGGCCGCGCACCAGATGGCGGAGGCGCCGTCCGCGCTCCAGCTGCGGCTCCTCCAGACCGTCATGGCGGTCGCCGCCGAGAAGAACTCGACGCTGGTCCTGCCGATCCCGGTGGAGCTGCTGCGGTTCCTGGAGCGGGCCACGCCCGAGCAGGCGCCCGCCGCTCCCCCGCCCGCCGCGCCGCCCGAGCCCCCTCCCCCCGGTCCGCTTCCGCCCGTGGAGGACCTGACGGGCTCCTCGGTGGAGCCGGCACCCCGCCGGACCCCCGGCGGCATGGCGGCCTGACGCGCGCGGGCCGGCGCCCCTCCGGAGAAGGACGCCGGCCCGTCCGGCCGCGGAGCGTCAGGAGGTCAGGGCGGCGACGGCCTGCTCGACGGTCAGCTCCTCGCGCTCGCCGGTGCGGCGGTCCTTCAGCTCCAGGACGCCCTCGGCCGCGCGGCGGCCGGCGACGAGGATCTTCGGGACGCCGATCAGCTCCGCGTCCGTGAACTTGACGCCCGGCGAGACGCCGGCGCGGTCGTCGACGAGGACCCGCAGGCCGGCGGCGGACAGCTTGTCGGAGACCTCCAGGGCCAGCTCCGTCTGGAGCGCCTTGCCGGCCGCGACGACGTGGACGTCGGCGGGCGCGACCTCGGCCGGCCAGCACAGGCCCTTGTCGTCGGCGGTCTGCTCGGCGAGCGCGGCGACGGCGCGCGAGACGCCGATGCCGTACGAGCCCATGGTGACGCGCACCGGCTTGCCGTTCTGGCCGAGGACGTCGAGCTTCAGCGCGTCCGCGTACTTGCGGCCGAGCTGGAAGATGTGGCCGATCTCGATCGCGCGGTCCAGCGTGAGGCCGGTGCCGCACTTCGGGCACGGGTCGCCGTCCTGGACGACGACCACGTCGACGTACTCCGACACCTCGAAGTCACGGCCCGCGACGACGTTCTTCGCGTGCAGGCCCTCCTGGTTGGCGCCGGTGATCCAGGCGGTGCCGGGGGCGACGCGCGGGTCGGCGATGTAGGTGACCTTGTCCAGGCCCTGCGGGCCGACGTAGCCGCGGACCAGGTCGGGGCGGGCCGCGAAGTCGGTCTCGGTGACCAGCTCGACGGCGGCGGGCGCGAAGTGCGCCTCGACCTTGTCCATGTCGACCTCGCGGTCGCCGGGCACGCCGACCGCGACGATCTCGCCGTCCACCTTCACCAGCAGGTTCTTCAGGGTGGCGGAGGCGGGGACACCGAGGGAGGCGGCCAGCGTCTCGATGGTCGGGGTGTCGGGCGTCGGGATGTCCTCGGCCGCGGGGACGGCGGAGCCGTCGACCGGCTTCACCTCCTGGTACACGGCCTCCGTGTTGGCGGCGAAGTCGCAGTTCGGGCAGTCGGCGAAGGTGTCCTCGCCGGCCTCCGCCGGGGCCAGGAACTCCTCGGACTTGGAGCCGCCCATCGCGCCGGCGGTGGCGGCGCAGATGCGGTAGTCGAGGCCGAGGCGCTCGAAGATCCGCTGGTACGCCTGGCGGTGCAGCGCGTAGGAGTGGGCCAGGCCCTCGTCCTCGGTGTCGAAGGAGTACGAGTCCTTCATCAGGAACTCGCGGCCCCGCAGGATGCCGGCGCGGGGACGGGCCTCGTCCCGGAACTTCGTCTGGATCTGGTACAGGATCACCGGCAGGTCCTTGTAGGACGAGCACTGGTCCTTCACCAGGAGGGTGAAGATCTCCTCGTGGGTGGGGCCGAGGAGGTAGTCGCCGCCCTTGCGGTCCTGGAGCCGGAACAGCTCGGCGCCGTACTCGTCCCAGCGGCCGGTGGCCTCGTACGGCTCGCGGGGCAGCAGCGCCGGGAGGGAGACCTCCTGGGCGCCGACGGCGTCCATCTCCTCGCGGACGATCCGCTCGACGTTGGAGAGGACCTTCTTGCCCAGCGGCAGCCAGCTCCAGATGCCGGCGGCGGTGCGGCGGACGTAGCCCGCGCGGACGAGGAGCTTGTGGGACAGGACCTCGGCGTCCGCCGGGTCGTCGCGCAGCGTCTTCGCCATCAACTGGGACATGCGCTGGACCGGTGCGTTGGCCATGGTTCTCGTACTCCTGCCGGGACTGAAGGTGATGGCTAGGAGGTTATCCGGGCCGCCCCGTCCGCGAGAAATCAGTTCCGGCGCGGGAGCGGCAGCGGCGCGCCCATGACCGCGTACGGGCGGGCGGCGCTCGGGAAGTGGACCTGGCGGGCGAGGTCGACGTAGCCGAGCGAGCGGTAGAGGCCGCGGGCCGGGGAGTCCGTGTCGATCGCGGACAGGATCGAGCGCTTCTCGTCGGCGGTGTCCGTGATGGCGGTGATCAGCCCGCGACCCACCCCCCGGCCCTGGAAGGCGGGGTGGACGTGCAGCTCGGTGATGACGAAGGAGCCGTCGAGCCAGTCGGCGGTCCCGGTGGCGCGCAGATACGGCTCCACCACGGTCGACCACCAGTGGGTGCGGTCGTTGGGCATCCCGTACACGAAGCCGGCCAGCCGCCCGTCCGGGGTGGTGGCGCCGAAGGCGCGGGCGCCCGGGTTCATCAGGTGGCGCAGCACGATGTGCCGCCGCACCGCGACCTCGGCGGCGTCCAGGCCGAAGGCGACCGCCTGCACGGCCAGGGCCTCGTCCACCCGGGCGGCGAGGTTGACGGGTCCGATCACGGTGGGGGCGTCGTCCATGCGGCGCACCCTACAAGCGCCCGGCGGTTCAGAACAGGACGCTCATGAAGGCGCCGGTCTCACGGAAGCCGACACGGCGGTACGCGGCCCGGGCCGGGGTGTTGTAGTCGTTGACGTACAGGCTGACGACCGGGGCGACGTCGGCGAGGGCGTACTGGAGGACGGCGGCCATGCCGGTCTCCGAGAGGCCCTTCCCGCGGTGCTCGGGGGCCACCCACACGCCCTGGATCTGGCACGCCTGGCTGGTGGCGGCGCCGATCTCGGCCTTGAAGAGGACCTTGCCGTCCTCGATGCGGGCGAAGGAGCGGCCGGCGGCGACGAGCTCGGCGACCCGCGCCTGGTAGAGCAGGCCGCCGTCGCCGGCGAGCGGGGAGACGCCGACCTCCTCGGTGAACATGGCGACGCAGGCCGGCATGATCACGTCCATCTCGTCCTTGCGGACGCGGCGGACCAGCGGGTCGGGGGCGACGCCGGCGGACGGCTCCTCGGCGACCATGAGGGGCTGGTGGGCGCGGACGTCGCGGGCCGGGCCCCAGGACGGTTCGAGGAGCCTCCACAGCTCGGCGGTGGGACCGGCCGGGCCGACGATCGACGAGCAGCGGCGGCCGATCCGGCGGGCCCGGTCGGCGAAGGCGCGGACGGCCTCGGGGGTGGCGCAGATCGGGACCAGATTGGCGCCCGAGTAGCAGAGCGAGGCGAGCCGGCCCTCGGTGTACCAGCCCCACATCTCGCCGCCCAGGCGCCACGGGTCGAGCCCGGCGGCGCGGACGCGCGCGGTCACGAAGGCGTTCTCGACCGGAGCGCTCTCCAGGACGGCGAGGGCGGCTCCGAGGTCGGCGGGTTCGAGGACCCGGGTGGTGGTCTGTGTCAACACGTGGGGCCTCACCGTGCGGGTTCTGCTTCGTCCTGGCACTGTACCCCTCTCTTTTGGGGCTCGGCTCGCCTCCGGGGCGCTTCATGCCGGGCTCACGACCCCGGCCGTGCTCGGCCCGCTCGCCGGGGGTCCTCCGCGCCGCCCCCCGTCGCCCGGCTCGCTCGCCGGGGGCCTGCACGCGCCGAACCCCCCGGCGCCCGGGTGGGCGGCGGGGGGTTCGGGGAGGTGCGAGGGGGTCAGCCGGCGACGGCGACGGTGGGCTCGCCGCTCATGACGCCGTCCTTCTCCATCTGCTCGGCGATCTTGAGGGCTTCCTCGATCAGGGTCTCGACGATCTTCGACTCGGGGACGGTCTTGATGACCTCGCCCTTGACGAAGATCTGGCCCTTGCCGTTGCCGGAGGCGACGCCGAGGTCGGCCTCGCGGGCCTCGCCGGGGCCGTTGACGACGCAGCCCATGACGGCGACGCGGAGCGGGACCGTCATGCCGTCGAGGCCGGCGGTGACCTCCTCGGCGAGCTTGTAGACGTCGACCTGGGCACGCCCGCAGGACGGGCAGGAGACGATCTCCAGGCGGCGCTGGCGCAGGTTCAGCGACTCCAGGATCTGGATGCCGACCTTGATCTCCTCGGCCGGCGGGGCGGAGAGGGAGACGCGGATGGTGTCGCCGATGCCCTGGGACAGGAGCGCGCCGAAGGCGACGGCCGACTTGATGGTGCCCTGGAAGGCGGGGCCGGCCTCGGTGACGCCGAGGTGCAGCGGGTAGTCGCACTGGGCGGCGAGCTGGCGGTACGCCTCGACCATGACGACCGGGTCGTTGTGCTTGACCGAGATCTTGATGTCGCGGAAGTCGTGCTCCTCGAAGAGCGACGCCTCCCAGAGGGCGGACTCGACGAGCGCCTCGGGGGTGGCCTTGCCGTACTTCTTGAGCAGGCGGGCGTCGAGGGAGCCGGCGTTGACGCCGATGCGGATCGGGGTGCCCGCGTCCTTCGCGGCCCGGGCGATCTCCTTCACCTTGTCGTCGAACTGCTTGATGTTGCCCGGGTTGACCCGGACCGCGGCGCAGCCGGCGTCGATCGCGGCGAAGACGTACTTGGGCTGGAAGTGGATGTCGGCGATCACGGGGATCGACGACTTCCGGGCGATGGTGGCGAGCGCGTCGGCGTCGTCCTGGGTCGGGCAGGCCACCCGGACGATCTGGCAGCCGGAGGCGGTCAGCTCGGCGATCTGCTGGAGGGTGGCGCCGATGTCGGACGTGCGGGTCGTCGTCATCGACTGCACCGAGACGGGTGCGTCGCCGCCGACGGCCACGCTGCCGACCTGGATCTGCCGGCTCTTGCGGCGCTCGGCGAGCCGGGTCGGGACGGTGGGCATACCGAGAGAAATCGCGGTCATCTGTAGTGCAACCTCAAAGGTCGTGCGTCGGCGGGCTCGGGCTTCCGAGGTTACCGCCCCGGGGGCGGGGGGCCGGACACGGCGGTGCCCGGCCCCCCAGGGAGTTACGTGAGCTTCACCGGGTTGACGATGTCCGCGGCGAGGACGAGCAGGGTGAAGCAGACGAAGACGCCGGCCACCACGTAGGCGGCGGGCATCAGCTTGGCCACGTCGAACGGGCCGGGGTCGGGGCGCTTGAAGATCCGGGCCGTGTGGCGGCGGACGGACTCCCACAGGGCGCCCGCGATGTGGCCGCCGTCGAGCGGCAGCAGCGGGAGCATGTTGAACAGGAACAGGGAGACGTTGAAGTACACCAGCAGGTTCATGAACATGACCAGGATGCGCTCCGGCGGGAGGTCCAGGTTCATGAGCTCGCCGGTGATGCGGGCGGCGCCGACGACGCCGACGGGCGAGTCCTCGGCGCGCTCGCCGTCGCCGAAGGTGGCGTCCCACAGGCCGGGGATCTTGCCGGGGAGGGCGACGACCGACTCCAGGCCGTTCTCCATGAGCTCGCCCATGCGGTCGGTGGTCTCGCCGAAGGTGAGCGGCGCGACCTCCGTCTTGGAGGCGAAGCCGAGGTAGCCGGCCTGCTCGTAGGCGAGCGGGCGGACGACCTGGCCGTCCTCGTCCTTCTTCAGGACCTCGTTGGCGACCAGGGTGGGGTGCAGGTCGAGGCGCTGCCCGCCCCGCTCGACGGTGATCGTGGCGGGGCCGATGGTGTCCCGGATGTGGTTCGACAGGGTGTCCCAGTCGGCGACCGGGGCCCCGTTGAAGGCGACGATCCGGTCGCCCTCCCGCAGGCCCGCCTTGTGCGCCGGGGAGACCGGGTCGCCGGGGGCGCAGGAGTCCCGGTTGTCGCTCTGCTCGATGACGCACTTCTGGACGCCGGCGACCCGCGTGGTCTGCCCCTCGATGCCGAGCGTCATCAGGGAGCCGTAGAAGAGGCCGACGGCGAGGACCAGGTTCATGAAGGGTCCGGCGAACATGACGATGACGCGCTTCCACGGCTTGCGCGTGTAGAAGAGCCGGGTCTCGTCGCCGGGCTGCAGCTCCTCGTACGACGCCTCGCGGGCGTCCTCGATCATGGAGCGCCAGGGCGAGGTCGAGCGGGCCTCGATCCTGCCGTCCTTGCCGGGCGGGAACATGCCGATCATGCGGATGTAGCCGCCGGCCGGGATGGCCTTGATGCCGTACTCGGTCTCGCCGCGCTTCTTCGACCAGAGGGTGGGGCCGAAGCCGACCATGTACTGCGGCACGCGGATGCCGAAGAGCTTGGCCGTGGAGAGGTGGCCGAGTTCGTGCCAGGCGATGGAGACGAGCAGCCCCAGCGCGAACAGGACGACCCCGAGGATCGTCAGGAGCACTTCCGTCATGCGCGCGCCTCCGCGGTTGCCTTCGCTGCGAGCTCTCGGGCCCGGGCCCGGGCCCAGGTCTCCGCTTCCAGGACGTCCGGCACCGTCAGGGAGGTTCCCCCGGTGGGCCGTCCGTGTTCGGTGACGACCGCCGTGACGGTGTCCATGATGCCGGTGAAGGGGAGCCGGCCGTCGAGGAACGCGGCGACGCACTCCTCGTTGGCGGCGTTGAAGACGGCGGGGGCGGTGCCGCCGAGTTCGCCGACGTGCCGGGCGAGGCTCACCGACGGGAACGCCTCGTCGTCCAGCGGGAAGAACTCCCAGGTGGACGCCTTGGTCCAGTCGAAGGCGGGGGCGGCGTCGGGGACCCGCTCGGGCCAGCCGATGCCGATGGCGATGGGGCCGCGCATGTCCGGCGGGGTGGCCTGGGCGAGCGTCGAGCCGTCGCTGAACTCGACCATCGAGTGGACGTACGACTGGGGGTGGACGACGACCTCGATGCGGTCGAAGGGGATGTCGTAGAGGAGGTGGGCCTCGATGACCTCCAGGCCCTTGTTGACGAGGGTCGCGCTGTTGACCGTGATGACCGGGCCCATCGCCCAGGTGGGGTGGGCGAGCGCGTCCTCGCGGGTCACGTGCTCCAGCTCGGCGCGGGTCCGGCCGCGGAAGGGGCCGCCGGAGGCGGTGACGACCAGCTTGCGGACGTCGGCGCGGGTGCCGGCGGCGAGCGCCTGGAAGAGGGCGGCGTGCTCGGAGTCGACCGGGATGATCTGGCCGGGCTTCGCGAGCGCCTTGACCAGCGGGCCGCCGACGATCAGCGACTCCTTGTTGGCGAGGGCGAGGGTGCGGCCGGCCTCCAGGGCGGCGAGGGTCGGCGCGAGGCCGATGGAGCCGGTGATGCCGTTGAGCACGGTGTGGCACGGGGAGGCGGCGAGCTGGGTGGCGGCGTCGGGGCCGGCCAGGATCTCGGGCAGCGGCTCGGAGCCGTACCGCGCCTCCAGTGCCGTGCGCAGCTCGCCGACGGCCTCCTCGCGGGCGACCGCGACCTGGGCGACCCGGAGCCGGTGGGCCTGCTCGGCGAGGAGCCCGGCCCGGCCGCCGGAGGCGGCGAGGGCGGTGACCCGGAAGCGGTCGGGGTGGCGCAGCACCAGGTCGATGGCCTGGGTGCCGATGGATCCCGTCGAGCCGAGGACGACGACGTCCCGGCGGCCTTCGGCGCGGTCGAAGGCGATGTGCGGATCGGCGAGAGGAGAGGGGCGGTCGCTCATGCCCCCCATTCTTGCCGCAATCGCCTCGGGTCCTTCACGGGGTCCGGGCGAACGCGCCGAACACGCGGTGGAAGTCCGGGAAGGTCTTCTTCACGCAGCCGGGGTCGTCGAAGGTGATGCCGGGGGTGCGCAGGGCGGTCACGGCGAACGACATGACGATCCGGTGGTCGCCGTGGGTGGCGATCTCGGCGGGTCCGGCGGGGGTGCCGGGGTGGATCTCGATCCAGTCGGGGCCGGTCTCCACGGTGACGCCGAGGCGGCGGAGGTTCTCGGCGCAGGCGTCGAGCCGGTCGCATTCCTTGACCCGGGTGTTGGCGACGTCCTCGATGCGGACCGGGCCGTCGGCGAAGGGCGCGATCGCGGCGAGCGTGGGCATGGTGTCGGAGATGTCGCGCATGTTCACGGTGAGGCCGCGCAGGGTGCCGGTGGAGCGGACGGTGGTCGCGTCGGCGGTGGTCTCGACCTCGGCGCCCATCCGGCGCAGCACGCCGGCGAAGGCGAGGTCGCCCTGGAGGGTGCCGGTGCCGAGGCCGGGGACGGTGACCGAGCGGCCGGGCTGGAGCGCGGCGGCGGCGAAGAAGTAGCTCGCCGTGGAGGCGTCGGGCTCGACCGGGTAGCGCACGGCCCGGTAGCCGGTCGGGGCGACCTTGTACGTGCGGCCCTCCCGGGTGACCTCCGCGCCGAAGGTCCGCATCATCGCCAGGGTGATCTCGACGTACGGCTCCGAGACCAGGTCGGTGACGGTGATGTCGAGGCCGTCGGCGGTGAGCGGGCCGAGCAGCAGCAGCGCGGTCAGGTACTGGGAGGACTGGCCGGCGTCGAGGGTGAGCGCGCCGCCCCGGACGCCGTCGGCGTGGACGGTGAGCGGGTGGTGGCCGTCCTGCCCGCCGTGCCGCAGGTCGACACCGAGCTCGCGCAGGGCGGTGGTGAGCGGGCCGAGCGGGCGGCGGCGCATCTGCGCGGAGGCGTCGAAGCGGAAGGTGCCGCGGCCGGCGGCGGCGAGGGCCGGCAGGAAGCGGGCGGTGGTGGCGCCGTCGCGGCAGTGGACGTCCGCCTCGGCGGACCCGGGCCCGGCGGGGCGGCCCTCGATGTGCCAGGCGCCGGGCTCGCGCCGTACGGCGTACCCGAGGGCGGCGAGCCCTTCGGCGAAGCCCTCGGTGTCGTCGGAGACCAGCGGGCGCAGCAGGGTCGTGGTGCCCTCCGCGGCGGCGGCGAGGAAGAGCGCGCGGGCGGTGACGGACTTGGAGCCGGGGATGTCGATGACGGTCACGCGCGTCATCCTGCCGTGGCGGGCCGCGCCGCCGCCGTGCGGTCCGCCTGCTGGAACGCCTTCCGGAGGGGGACGCGAAGAGGCGGCCCGGGCCCCCGCACAGTGGGCCCGGACCGCCTGGTCTCGTGGGACGGATCCGTCAGAGGGCGAGGCCGGTGAGGACCAGCACGCGCTCGTAGGTGTAGTCGTCCATGGCGTACGCGACGCCCTCGCGGCCGACGCCGGAGCGCTTGGCGCCGCCGTACGGCATCTGGTCGGCGCGGTACGAGGGGACGTCGCCGACGATCACGCCGCCGACCTCCAGCGCGCGGTGGGCGCGGAAGGCGGTCTGCAGGTCGTGGGTGAAGACGCCGGCCTGGAGGCCGAAGTCGGAGTCGTTGACCGCGGCGAACGCCTCGGCCTCGCCGTCGACCTTGGCGACCGTGAGGACCGGGCCGAAGACCTCGGAGCGGGCCAGGGTGACGTCGGCGGGGAGGTCGGTGAGGACGGTCGGGGCGTAGGTGGCGCCCTCGCGCTTGCCGCCGGCCAGCAGCGTGGCGCCGGCCGCGACGGCCTCGTCCACCCAGGACTCGACGCGCCGGGCGGCGGCCTCGTCGACGAGCGGGCCGACGTCGGTGGCGTCGTCCGCCGGGTCGCCGGTGACCTGGGCCTCGACGGCCGCGACGATCTTCGGCAGCAGGCGGTCGTAGACGGAGGCGTCCGCGATCACGCGCTGCACGGAGATGCAGGACTGGCCGCCCTGGTAGTTGGAGAAGGTCGCGATGCGGGTCGCGGCCCAGTCCAGGTCGGCCTCGGAGGACCAGTCGGCGAGGACGACGGCGGCGGCGTTGCCGCCGAGCTCCAGGGTGCAGTGCTTGTGCGGCACGGACTGCTGGATGGCGTAGCCGACCTTGTCCGAGCCGGTGAAGGAGATGACCGGCAGGCGCTCGTCCTGGACGAGGGCGGGCATCCGGTCGTTCGGCACGGTGAGGATCGACCAGGAGCCGGCCGGCAGGTCGGTCTCGGCCAGGATCTCGCCCAGGACGAGGGAGGAGATCGGGGTGGCCGGGGCCGGCTTGAGGACGATCGGGGCGCCGACGGCGATGGCCGGGGCGACCTTGTGGGCGCTGAGGTTCAGCGGGAAGTTGAACGGCGCGATGCCGAGGACGACGCCCTTGGGGATGCGACGGGTCACGGCGAGGCGGCCCACGCCGCCGGCCTCGGTGTCCAGGCGCTGGGCCTCGCCGGCGTTCCAGCGGCGGGCCTCCTCGGCGGCGAAACGGAAGACGGAGACGGCGCGGCCGACCTCGCCGCGGGCCCACTTGATCGGCTTGCCGTTCTCGGCGGAGATGATCTGGGCGATCTCCTCGGTGCGCTCCGCGAGCCGCTTCGACACGTGGTCGAGGGCGGCGGCGCGGACGTGCGCCGGGGTGGCGGCGAACTCGTCGACGACCGCGTGGGCGGCGGCGACGGCCTCTTCGACCTGGGCCTCGGTGGGCACGGCGACCTTGCCGACCAGACGTCCGTCGTACGAGTTCGTGACGTCGAAGGTGGTGTCGCCGGTGGCCTCGCGGCCGGCGACCCAGAAGGCGTGGGTGGTCGTCATTGCGCGTCCCGGCCCTTTCCGTTGTCGGGGTGCGAGCGGTTGCTCTCCTGACACGTTAGGGCCGGGACCGCCGCGTGACGTTTGTCCGTCGTGGAGTGATGGCGGCCGCGGTCTGTCCGCTTCGTCCGAACGGGGCGGGGGTCCGGTGCCGTCAGCGCTCCTCGTACGCGGTGAGCGGCGGCAGGTACGCGTCGCCCCAGCGGGCCACGATCAGCCGGTCCTGGTGGCCGAGGACGTCCTTGACCTCGCCGGTCGTGCTGCTCACCGAGTCGGGGAAGGTGCGTACGTCGCGCTCCTCGCCGTCGTCGGCGTCGAGGACGACGAGGCCGTCCTCGGCCGTCGACCCGTAGAGGTCGATCAGGGCGGTGACCCGGCCGCCGGCCACCCGCAGCCCCATGACGTCCTCCAGGTCGCCGAGCTCCGCGCGCCAGAGCCGCTGCCCGCTGCGCAGGTCGAAGGCGCTGATCACGTCGTCGCCGTCGGACTCCATGGCGACGGTGTAGATCCGGCCGTACGCGACGCGGGTGCGGGCCGGCTCCTGGACCGGGGAGGTGATCCGCCCGTTCGCGACGCCCGAGTCGACGACGCCCTGGGCGCGTCCCTCGCCGTCGAAGGCCAGCAGGGTGGCGTACCCGGAGTGGTCGAGGCCGTCGACGGCGACCACGATCGGGTCGGCGGAGACGAAGGACGGCGTGTACGTCAACGGGTCCACGAGCCGGCGCCGGTCGAGGACCGACTCGGCGCGCACCCGTCCGTCGGCGGGGTCGAGGACAGCGAGCCGGGTGTCCTCGCCGTTCCCGCCGTCGCAGGCGAGGAGCGCGGAGATCCGGCGGGCGCCCGCGGCGACCGCGTACGGCACGCAGCCCTTCGGCATCTTCGCCGTCCACCGGGGCGCGCCGGTGGTCACGTCGAAGGCGCGCAGGGCGCGGTCCGGGTCGAGAAGGCCGGGTCCGTCGAGCACGGAGGCGTACCGCCAGCCGGGGTCCTCGTCGCGCACGACGGCGAGGCCGCCGCCGGCGGCGACCAGGTCGTGCTGGGCGCGGATCTCGCCGTCGGCGGCGGTGCGGGCGGTGCGCCACCGTTCGCGGCCGGTGGCGAGGTCGAGGGCGACGACGGCGGTGCAGCCGCCGCGCTTGTCGTCGCCGCCGGGGGTGCCCTGGGCGACGAGGGCGATGCCCTGGTCGGCGGTGCGGCTCGCGGAGCAGATCGTGGCGCCGCCGGAGGGCTCGTACCGCCAGCGGCGGTCGCCGGTGCGGGCGTCGACGCCGGAGACGCCGTCGGCGGAGCTGTGGACGAGGGTGTCGCCGGCGGCCCAGACGGCGCCGCCGGAGGCCGGGGTGCCGCCGGCGGCCGAGGTGCTCCAGACCTGCCGCATCGCGTCGCCGGGGAGGTAGCCCTCGCCGGCCAGGACGCCGGCGGTGATGCCGCCGCAGCCGGCGAGGACGGCGAGGAGGACGCCGCCGACGACCGAGTACCGGGCGAGCCGCGAGCCCTTCGCCTTCGGCGCGGCGCCGCCACCGCCGCTGCCGCCGCTGCCGCCGGGCTTGCCGCCGGCCGGTCTGCCCGCCTTCGCCGCTGTCGCCATCCGGTCCCCACCCCTTGTCGCCGTGCTCACGACCGATCGATACGAGGGATCAGGGTAGGGCCACGGCGATCTTCGCCGTCACCCCCTCCGCTCGGTCGAGACGATCAGGCAGACGGCCGCCACGACGATCCCGCCGCCGAGGAGGATCGGCCAGTTCAGGACCTCGTCGAGGATCAGCGCGCCGAGCAGGACGGCGACGACCGGGTTGACGTAGGCGTAGGTGGCGACGAGCGAGACCGGGGCGGACTGGAGGAGCCAGGCGTACGCGGTGAAGGCGATCAGCGAGCCGAAGACCACCAGGTAGCCGAGGGCGGCCCAGGAACCCGTGGAGACCGCCGCCGGGTCGAAGCCCCGGTGCTCGCCGCGGAGCAGGCCGACGACGATGCCGGCGACGCCGCCGGCCAGCATCTCGTACACGCTCGCGGTGAACGGGTTGGCGGGCATCGGGAGGCGGGCCGAGGAGACCGTGCCCAGCGACCAGAGCAGGGCGGCCACGAGGACGGTCAGCACGCCGCCGATGCCGACCTCGCCGCTGAGGCCGGGGAGGGTGAGGACGGCGAGGCCGGCCATGCCGAGGAGCACGCCGCCGTACGCGCCGAGCCCGGGGCGCTCGCCTGCGGCGGTGCGGAGCAGCACGACCCAGACGGGGACGGCGGCGACGAGGAGGGCGGCGAGGCCGGAGGGCACGTCGGTCTCGGCGAGGTTGACGAGGCCGTTGCCGCCGAGGATCAGCAGGAGGCCGACGAGGGCGGCGGAGCCGAGCCGGCGGCGGTCCACCTTGAGGGCGGCGGGTCCGTGCCGCCAGGCGACGATCGCGGCGAGGAGCAGGCCGGCGACGATGAACCGGGCGCCCGAGGCGAGGAAGGGCGGGACGGTCTCGACGACGATCCGGATGCCGAGGTAGGTGGAGCCCCAGACGACGTACACGATCGCGAGGGCCGCCCAGACGGCCCCGCCTATGCGGCGCGCGGGCTTCGCCGGGGCGGGGACGGTTCCGGGGGCGGCGGGTCCGGGGGCGGAGGTTCCGGGGGCGGGGGTTCCCGGGGCGGCGGGGGCGGTGGGTGAGTCGGGGACGGGATCGACGGCAGGGCTTGTCATGAGCAGGAGATTAGGCAGTCGGCGCGCGTCCGGCCAGGAATTCTGCCCGTATCCGGGCAGGAGCGGCCGGGAGCGCGCCGCCGGACAGCTACTTCTCGCCCTCGCCGGTCGCCTTCAGCGCCAGCCACAGCTCCATCCGGACGTCCGGGTCGTCCAGCGACCGCCCGAGGATCTCCTCGACCCGGCGCATCCGGTACCGCAGGGTGTGCCGGTGCACCCCGAGGTCGGCGGCGGCGGCGTCCCACTGCCCGTGCCGCGAGAGCCAGGCGCGCAGCGACGCGACGAGGTCGCCGCGGCCGGTCGCGTCGTGGTCCCGCAGCGACCGGAGCATGCCGTCGGCGAAGGCCCGTACGGCGTCGTCGGCGAGGAGCGGCAGCACGGAGCCGGCCGCCAGGTCCTCGTGCTCGACCAGCGCGCGGCCCCGCCGGCGGGCCACCGACAGGGACTGCTCGGCCTGCTTGTACGCGGCGGCGGCGGTCGCCGGACCGGCGGTGGCGGAGAGCCCGACGACGATCCCCGCGTCCTCGGCCTCGCGCTCGGCGTACCCGGCGGCGGCGGTGACGACCGCGCCGCCGTCGCCCGCCAGCACGACGAGCCGGCCGTCGCCCTCCGGCACCGTCAGCACGGCCTCGCCGGCGCGGGCGGCGGCGGCCTCCAGGGCCTCGGCGAGGACCGGCAGCGGAGGCTCGGCGGTCGCCTGCTCGCCGCCGGCCGGCTCGGCGACGAGCAGCCGGAAGGGGGCGTCGAGGAGGCCGCCGTACACGTCGCCGGCGACGGTACGGGCGTGCTCGGTCTGCCCGGCGAGCATCATGCGCAGCACGGCGCCGCCGAGCCGGTGCTCGGCGGCCTGGAGGGAGCGGGAGCGCTCGGTGGTGAGCGTGAGCAGCGCGATCGCGGAGTGGACGGCGTACCGCTCGGCGGTGCCGAGGGGCGCGCCGGTGCCGACGGCGAGCGCGCCGCGGACCCGGCGGCCGGTGCCGAGCGACTGGAGCTCGATCCGGTCCTCGGTGCCGCCGACGACGGCGCTGGCGGGCGCGGGGCGCTCGCGCAGCCGTTCCACGTCGGGGGTGAGGCGGGCGGCGCGGCGGGCGGCCCACTCGGGCGAGACGGCGACGACGCTGCCGGCGGCGTCGTAGAGCGCGGCCCAGCCGTCGACGTGCGCGGCGAGCCGGGCGACGACGGCGTCCGGGCCCTCGGCGAGCGCGGCCCGGGTGAGCTCGCGCTGCGCCTCGAAGCCGGCCGTGACGGCCCGGTACTGGTCGGCCGCGATGGCCGCCGACACGGCCTTGCTGATGGCGAGGAACGGGGTGCGGCGCGGCACCTCCAGGAGCGGCAGGTGCTCGGCGCGGGCGGCGTCGAGCAGGGCGTCCGGGATGGCGTCGTAGTTCACGCCCACGGCGAACCCGAGCCCGACCACCCCGGCGCCGAGGAGCCGCCGCACGTACCGCCGCATCGCCTCGCCGTCCTCGGCGTCCAGCGTGAGGGCGGTGGTCAGCAGCAGCTCCCCGCCCTCCATGTACGGCACGGGGTCGGCCAGCTCACTGACGTGCGCCCACCGGACGGGCGTGTCGAGCCGGTCCTCGCCGGCCCGGACGACGAGCCGGAGGGAGGAGTGCTGAACGAGCGAGGCGAGGGTGGGCGGCATCGGGAACCGGCGGACCTTTGAGCGCGACCGGACGCGGACGACTCCACACCCGGCGGGGTGACACCGCTGGGGAGGGCGGCGCACCTGATTGTGCCAGGGCGGCGGAGTGCCCGCGCGGGCCCGCGCGGGCACTCTCCGGATCGGTGGTCTCCGGCGCCGGGGTCAGGCGCGCAGATCGACCAGGACCGGCGGCATGTGCTCGCCCCGCACGGTCGTCAGGGAGACGACGGCGTGGCCCGGCGGCAGGGAGTGGGCGAGTTCGGAGGCGGACCAGCGTTCGCGCTCGACCTTCTTCAGCGTCACGGCGTCGGTGGTGACGGCCTTGCCGGTGACCCGCTTGCGCAGGGCGTGCAGCGCCCTGGTCATCGGCTGGTCGGCGAAGACGGTGTGGTGGGCGACCTCCTCGGTCTCCACCCACTCCGTGCCCCACGCCTCCGCGAAGCCGCGGCCGTCCCAGGTGGTGACGCCGGACAGCGCCGCCCGGCAGCCGACGGCGGCGAGCAGCGGGCCGTGCAGCTGCTCGGGCACGTCGCCGAGGGTCCGCAGACCGAGGACGACGCCGGCGTCGTGGGAGCGGAGCCGCTGCAGGGCACGGACGGTCCCGCCGGTGAGGGCGCCGCCGGCGTCGTCCAGGACGAGCCCGGCGAAGTGGGTCCTGCGGCCCGTGGAGCGGGTGGCGGCCAGGAACTGGGCGAGGACGAGCCGCGCGAGCAGCCGGGACGCCTCCTCGTGCCCCTGCTCGGGCAGCTCCAGGCGGACCCGGAGCGGATGGTGGGCGACGGTGTTCAGCGCGAAGGGACGTGCCGCGCCCTGGCCGGCGCCGAAGAAGCCGGCGAAGGCGGGGCGGTCGAGGAGGGCGAGCCGGTCGGCGAGCAGCGGCCCGGGGTCGCCGGCTCCGCCGGCCTGCCGGATCCGGCCCTCCAGCTCGCGCCGCATGGCGGTGGCGTCGGCGGGCAGCCGGTCGAGCAGCGCGGTGAGCGGTCCGGCGCCGGCCTCCAGCAGCTCCCTCAGCACCGGGACTGTGGGGAAGGTGCCGTGGACCGTCCGGTAGGGGCCGAGCAGCTGGGCGAGGACCGTGCCGGCCCGGCGCGGGTCGAGCGACTCGACGTCGCCGGCGAGGCCCTCGGCGAGCAGGGCGGCGGCCTCGTCGGGTCCGGTGAGTCCGCCGTAGAGGTCCAGGTCGTACGGGGAGGTGGGGTCGCCCAGCCGGATCACCACGTCGTAGGCGGCGTCGGGGCCGTGGGCGGCGGAGGCGCCGCCGACGGCGACGACGGCGCAGGTGCCGGTGAGGGCCTGGAGGGTGAGGGCCTCGGCGGCGGCGGCGGTGAGGCTGCCGGCGGGTCCGCCGCCGGCCGGTCCGACGACGAGCATCGAGGTGCCGAGCACGGCGGGGTCGAGGGCGACTCCGGCGCCGCGGTACGCCGCCGGGTTCCGCTCGCCGGCCACGGCCCGGCCGATGCGCACCTGGCCGAGCAGCAGGTCGTGGGTGGCCAGGCGGCGCGGCAGGTCGCGGTCGCCGGAGGGGTGGGCCCAGGCGGCGGCGCCGTGCCGGAACACGGTGTCGACGAAGCCGCTGAGGTGGCGGGCGTCCGTACGGTCCCGTTCCCAGCGGTGCTGGATCCGGGCGGCGTCCACGTCGTTCATCCGGCCGGCCAGCAGCTCCGCGGCGAGCAGGTCCGCGGTGCGCGCGTGGCCGGCGTCCCGCAGCTCGGGCCAGGTGGACCGGGGGGCGGGGGCGCCGGGGGCCGCGGCGGCGGGGCGGCGGGACGCGCGCAGGTCCCGGAGGACGCCCCGCCAGTCGCCGACCCGGGCGAAGGGCCACAGCACGCCGACGGTGATGAGGAAGGACAGCAGGTAGAGGGGGACGGTGGTGACGATGTCGTAGCCGCCGCCGAGGAGCGCGAGGAGGGAGAAGAAGGGGGAGGCGACGGGCAGCGGGTCCCAGCCGACGAAGGGGAACCACTCGGGGAAGACGAAGGTCAGGGTGAGCAGCCCGGCGGCGGCGGTGAGGGCGGCCCGGGCGCGCGGCCCGTACGGCTCCAGCAGGTGACGCACGACGGTGCCCCAGGCGCCGAGCCGGGCGACGGCGAAGACGATCGCGCCGAAGACGACCCCGCTGTAGACGATGTGCGCTTCGAGGCCGTGCCAGTCGCGGGCGGTGGTGGTGCCGGGGTACCACCACTCCTCGGGGGTGAGGACCTGGAGCGGGACCCACAGGTAGGGGACTCCGCCCCGGCGCCAGACGGACCACAGGATCAGGGCGAGCACGATCGGGATGACGAGTCCGGCCACGGTGACGGGTGCGAGCCGGCTCCGTTCCCGGGGCGGCGCGGGCGGGACGTGCCGGAACCGCCAGATGCCGGGGGCGGTCTCGGGCCGCGGCGCGTCCAGCCAGTCGGCGACGGCGCCGCGTGCGGCGGGAGCGCCCGCGTGCGGGGCGGGGACGGCCGCCGGGGGCTGTGCCGGCATCCGGGGGGCGTGCGCGGGCGGCGCGGGGGGTACCGGCGGGGGCGCCGGGTGCGGGACGGCCGCTCCCCTGGTGTCGCGTGACTCGTACGTGCCGTCGGTCTCCATGAACCCCTGCCCCCTGACCAGCCAGGTCGCCGCCTCTGTGCCAGCGTCAATCTAATGGGCGCCGGGCGTCCCGGAAGGGTTTCGCCGGATGCGTCCGGGAGCGCGGCGGTGAAAGCGGGCCCTCCGGGCGGCCTGTCCATCCCGGACAACGACACGCCGGCAACACTCCCGATCGGCGCATGCCCGGGACCCTTCCCCCCGCCTAGCCTGCGGAGGAAACCCGCAAGAGCGTCCAGATCACCCCAGGAGCCCCGCATGAACGCTGTCCCGCAGGAGCGGCGCGTCGTCACCGTTATTCCCGGTCCGAAGTCGCAGGAGCTTCAGGCTCGCCGGCTGGACACCGTCGCCGGGGGCGTGGGGTCCACGCTGCCGGTGTTCACCAAGCGCGCGGGCGGCGGCATCATCGAGGACGTCGACGGCAACCTGCTGATCGACTTCGGTTCCGGCATCGCCGTGACCTCCGTGGGCGCCTCCGCCGAGGCCGTCGTGCGCCGCGCGTCCGCGCAGCTGCAGGACTTCACCCACACCTGTTTCATGGTGACCCCGTACGAGGGCTACGTGGAGGTCTGCGAGGCGCTGGCCGAGCTGACCCCGGGCGACCACGCCAAGAAGTCGGCGCTGTTCAACTCGGGCGCCGAGGCCGTCGAGAACGCCGTCAAGATCGCCCGTTCGTACACCAAGCGCCAGGCCGTCGTCGTCTTCGACCACGGCTACCACGGCCGGACGAACCTGACGATGGCGCTCACCGCCAAGAACATGCCGTACAAGCAGGGCTTCGGTCCGTTCGCGCCCGAGGTGTACCGCGTGCCGGTCGCCTACGGCTACCGCTGGCCGACCGGCCCGGAGAACGCCGGTCCGGAGGCCGCCGCCCAGGCGATCGACCAGATCACCAAGCAGATCGGCGCCGACAACGTCGCCGCGATCATCATCGAGCCGGTCCTCGGCGAGGGCGGCTTCATCGAGCCGGCCAAGGGCTTCCTGCCGGCGATCGTGAAGTTCGCCAACGACAACGGCATCGTCTTCGTCGCCGACGAGATCCAGGCCGGCTTCTGCCGCACCGGCCAGTGGTTCGCCTGCGAGGACGAGGGCATCGTCCCGGACCTCATCACCACGGCCAAGGGCATCGCGGGCGGTCTGCCGCTCGCCGCCGTCACCGGCCGCGCCGAGATCATGGACTCCGTCCACGGCGGCGGTCTGGGCGGCACCTACGGCGGCAACCCGGTGGCCTGCGCCGGTGCGCTCGGCGCCATCGAGACGATGAAGGAGCTCGACCTCAACGCGAAGGCGAAGCGCATCGAGGAGGTCATGAAGGGCCGCCTCACCGCGATGCAGGAGAAGTTCCCGGTCATCGGCGACATCCGCGGCCGCGGCGCCATGATCGCCATCGAGCTCGTCAAGGACCCGGTGACGAAGGAGCCGGCCGCCGAGGCCGCCGCCGCGCTCGCCAAGTACTGCCACAACGAGGGCGTCCTGGTCCTGACCTGCGGCACCTACGGCAACGTACTCCGCTTCCTCCCGCCGCTGGTCATCGGCGAGGACCTGCTCAACGAGGGTCTGGACGTCATCGAGTCGGCGCTCGCCGCGCTCTGAGCGACGGCCGTGGCCCACACGGTGTGAAGACTCTGTGGGGGGCCGATGGCGGGATGCGTTTCCCGCTGTCGGTCCCCTTCTTCGTGCCGTACGGTCTTCTCCAGATGAGAGAAACACCCAGGGCGGAGCCTCCCCAGCCCCGCCCGCACCGTGCCGCAGCGCACACCTCCGGGGCCTCGTGCCCCGGGACTCCTCACCGATCGGATGGCCGCCCGCCCCACACCCCCCGGGGCGCGCGGCAGCCCGATCCCCTCGGCCGCCCCGGAACCACCCCCCCTGTTCCAGGGCGGCCGGCTCTCTTCTCGGCGCTCGTCGCCCTCGCCGTCGTGACCTGGCAGGTGCTCGTCCACGGCCCCTTGGCCAGGCTCGACGAGCGGGTGTCCCGCTCGCTGGTGGACACGGTCCCGCGGCGCCTCTCCGAACTCGCCTCCGACCTCGGCAACCTGACGGTCGCGCTTCCCGTGCTGGCCGCCGCGGCGGCGTACGCCGTCTGGCGCGGCCGGCGGCGGCAGGCGCTCTTCGCGGTGCTCGCGATGGCCTGCGTACCGCTGCTCGTCGTCCCGCTGAAGGAGTGGACGGCCCGGCCCGGTCCGCTGGAGCCGTGGGCGCACGGCTACTACCCGTCCGGTCACACGGCGACGGCGATGGTGGCGTACTTCGGCGCCGCCTACCTGGTGTCGCGGCGGCTGGTCCCCGTCGCCGCCGTGCTGACGGCGGTGACGGGGACGGGCCTGGTGCTGCGGGGCTTCCACTGGCCGCTGGACGTGCTGGCCAGTCTCTGCCTGGGGTTCCTCGTCCTCGGGGTGGTCAGCTCCAGGGGTACGCGTCGAAGTTCCGGCTGAACTCCCAGTTGTTGAAGCGGTCCCAGTTGATCGACCAGGTCATCAGGCCGCGCAGGGAGGACCAGGTGCCGCGGGTCTGGTAGGTGCCGCAGTTCTGCTTCTTGGTGAGGCAGTCCAGGGCCTTGTTCACCTCGGCGGGGGTGGTGTGGCCGTTGCCCGCCTGGGTGGAGGCGGGGAGGCCGATGGCGACCTGGTCGGGGCGGAGGCCGGGGAAGAAGCGGTCGGCGTTGCCGGCGACCGGGAAGCCGGCGAGCAGCATGTCGGTCATGGCGATGTGGAAGTCGGCGCCGCCCATGGAGTGGTACTGGTTGTCGAGGCCCATGATCGGGCCGGAGTTGTAGTCCTGGACGTGGAGCAGCGTCAGGTCGTCGCGCAGGGCGTGGATGACGGGGAGGTACGCGCCGGCGCGCGGGTCCTGGCCGCCCCAGGGGCCGGAGCCGTAGAACTGGTAGCCGAGCTGGACGAAGAAGGTCTCGGGGGCCATGGTCAGGACGAACCGGGAGCCGTACTTGGCCTTGAGGGTCTTGACCGCCTGGATCAGGTTCACGATCACCGGGCTGGTGGGGTTGCGGAAGTCGGTGTCGCCGGTCTGGAGCGACAGCGAGTGGCCCTCGAAGTCGATGTCGAGGCCGTCGAGGCCGTACTCGTCGATGATCTTCGAGACGGAGGTGACGAAGGCGTCGCGGGCGGCCGTGGTGGCGAGCTGGACCTGGCCGTTCTGTCCGCCGATGGAGATGAGGACCTTCTTGCCGGCGGCCTGCTTGGCCTTGATGGCGGCCTTGAAGTCGGCGGGCGACTCGACGTTGGGGCACTCGGTCTGCGGGCAGAGGCTGAAGCGGATGTCGCCGGAGGTCACCGATGTCGGCTCGCCGAAGGCGAGGTTGATGACGTCCCAGGAGTCGGGCACGTCGGCCATCCGGGTGTAGCCGGAGCCGTTGGCGAAGCTGGCGTGGAGGTAGCCGACGAGGGCGCGGGCGGGCAGCTGGCCGCCGGGGTTGCCGCCGCCGGAGGTGGTGGTGGCGGTGACGGCCGTGGACCGGGCGGACTCGCCGGCGCTGTTCACGGCGGAGACCTGGAAGCTGTACGCGGTGTCCGGGGCGAGGCCGGTGGCGGTGTACGAGGTGCCGGTGGCGGTGCCGACGGCGGTGCCGCCGCGGTAGATCCGGTACGAGGTGGCTCCCGCGACCGCGGGCCAGCTGAGCGGCACCGAGGTGGCGGTCGGGCTGCCGGCGGTGAGGCCCGTCGGGACGGCGGGGATCTGGACCGGGTCGCCGCCGGGGCCGTACAGCGAGAGGTCGTCGGCCTGGTAGGCGGGGGTGCCGTACCAGCCGTGGGTGTAGACGGTGACGGAGGTGGTGTTCGCGCCGGTGGTGAAGGTCTTGGTGAGCTTCTGCCAGTCGGGGGCGGACTGGGTCCAGGCGTACCCGTCGGTGGTGCCGGTGCCGGTGACGCCGAGGTGGACGTAGCTGCCGCGGACCCAGCCGCTGAGCGTGTACGCGGCGTTCGGCTTGACCGTGATGGTCTGGGAGCACCTGGCGTTGTCGCCGCCGGCGGGGGTGGCCTGGAGCGCCTTGGTCCCGCTGCGGACGGGCGTGCCGACGGCGGCGCCGCTGCCCGCCGTGCAGGTCCAGCCGTCCAGGCCGGCCTCGAAGCCGCCGTTGCGGGCGAGTTCGGTGTCGGCGGCCTGGGCGGCCGGGGTGAGCGCGGCGAGGCCGCCGACGGCGAGCGCGCCCGCCAGCAGCAGGGTGAGAGGTCTGGTGCGGTCCACGACTGCCTCCGGGGGTGGGGGATCGGAGTGGAGCGCGGCACAGCATGGTCCAGACCAATCGAGTGGTCAAGACCTCTCGGTGACACGGGGGTTGGGGAGGGGGGCGTCAGGAGGCCTTCCCTCCGGGCGGCTGCGCGCGGGCCAGCTCGCCCGCGGCCTCGTGCATGGCGAGTTCGAGCAGCGAGGGGTCGGTGAGGGTGCCCCGCCCGTCCGGCAGCACCAGCCAGCGCACTCCCCCGGTCAGCCGCCCCGGGTACGGGACGACGATCCAGGTGCCGGGGCCGGCGCCGCGGACCCCGGTGCCGAGCCAGCGGGCGGCCGTGCCGGGCGGGACGAAGAAGCCGGTCCGGGAGTCGCCGAAGTCGGCGAGGACCGGGCCCGGCCGGTCGACCAGGCGGGTCAGGACGTCGAGGGTGGGATGGCCGAGCTCGCCCGGCAGGATCAGCACGTCCCAGCGCCGGCCGGCGGGCAGCAGGGCGACCCCGTGGGGGTTGCGCTCCCACTCCCAGCGGCAGGCGTCCGGATCCGGCGCGACCGCGGCCAGCCATTCCACCGCGGCCTTGACGCCGGAGGCCCCCGTAGCTGTCATCGTGCGTACTCCTCTCCATGGGGACGCGCGGAGTGCGCGTCCACACGGAGAGAGCGCGAGGGTCCCCCGCTCTTACGCGGGTTTCCCTACCCACCGGTTGTGATCTGAATCACACTGGCCGGTGTGCGGTCAGCTGTCGAAGCCGAGGCCCAGCTTGTCCATCGCCTTGAGCCACAGGTTCCGCCGCCCGCCGTTGGCGTCGGCGCGGGCCAGCGACCACTTGGTGATCCCGATGCCGGCCCAGGCGATCGGCTCCGGCGGGAACGGCAGCGGCTTGGAACGGACCATGTCCAGCTCGGTGCGCTCGGTGCGCTCCCCCGCGAGCAGGTCGAGCATCACCTCGGCGCCGAAGCGGGTCGCGCCGACACCGAGCCCGGTGTAGCCCTGCGCGTACGCCACCTTGCCCTGGTGGGCGGTGCCGAAGAAGGCCGAGAAGCGCGAGCAGGTGTCGATCGCGCCGCCCCAGGCGTGGCTGAAGCGGACCCCCTCCAGCTGCGGGAAGCAGGTGAAGAAGTGCTCGGCCAGCTTCAGGTACGTCTCCGGGCGGTGGTCCATCTCCGCCTGCACCTTGCCGCCGAAGCGGTAGATGGCGTCGTAGCCGCCCCAGAGGATCCGGTGGTCGGCGGTGATCCGGAAGTAGTGGAACTGGTTGGCGGAGTCCCCGAGGCCCTGCCGGTTCTTCCAGCCGACCGACGCCAGCTGCTCGTCGGTCAGCGGCTCGGTGACCAGCGCGTAGTCGTAGACCGGGACGGTGTACGGGCGCAGCCGCTTGACCAGCGAGGGGAAGACGTTGGTGCCGAGGGCGACCCGGCGGGCGGCGACCCGGCCGTACGGGGTGCGGACGGCCATGCCGGAGCCGGCCGACACCAGGTCGAGGCCCGGGGTGTTCTCGAAGATCCGGACGCCGAGGTCGAGGCAGGCGCGCTTGAGGCCCCAGGCGAGCTTCGCCGGGTGGAGCATGGCGACGCCGTCGCGGTCCCACAGGCCGCCCCGGAAGGTCGGCGAGTTCACCTCGGCCCGGACGGCGTCCTGGTCGAGGAGGGTGAGGCCGCCGGCGAGGCCGAGCCGCTCGGCCTCCTCGTACCACGCGTGGAGTTCGTCCACCTGGTACGCCTCGGTGGCCACGTCGATCTCGCCGGTGCGCTCGAACTCGCAGTCCAGCGAGTAGCGGGCAACGGCCTCCTCGATGGCGTCGAGGTTGGCCGCGCCGAGCCGTTCCAGCTTCGGCAGCTCGCCCGGCCAGCGGGCGAGGCCGTTGCCGAAGCCGTGGGTGAGGGAGGCGGCGCAGAAGCCGCCGTTGCGGCCCGAGGCGGCCCAGCCCGCCTCGCGGCCCTCGATGAGCACGACGTCCTGGGCGGGGTCGCGCTCCTTGGCGAGCAGCGCGGTCCACAGTCCGCTGTAACCGCCGCCGATCACCAGGAGGTCGCACTTCTCGGTGCCGGTGAGGGCGGGCAGGGCGCCGGGCTTGCCGGGGTCTTCCAGCCAGAAGGGGACGGGCTGGGCGTCGGAGAGAGATCGTGCAGCGAGACGCATGGCGACTGGGGCCATGGTTTCCAACTCCTTCGGTGCCTGAGACGGCCTTCGCTCAGGCTGTTGCTGTTTTCCTGCGCCGGTTCGTGATGATCTGGCCGGCCACGACGATCAGTACCGCGAGGGCGAACATCGCGGTGCCGATGACGTTGATCTGAACGGGGGTTCCGCGCTGGGCCGAGCCCCAGACGAACATGGGGAAGGTCACGGTGGAGCCCGCGTTGAAGTTGGTGATGATGAAGTCGTCGAACGAGAGCGCGAAGGCGAGCAGCGCGCCGGCGGCGATGCCGGGCGCGGCGATCGGCAGGGTGACGCGCAGGAAGGTCTGCGCGGGGCCCGCGTAGAGGTCGCGGGCGGCCTCCTCCAGGCGCGGGTCCATGGACATGACCCGGGCCTTGACCGCCGTCACGACGAACGACAGGCAGAACATGATGTGGGCGATGAGGACCGTCCAGAAGCCCAGCTCGATCCCCATGTTGAGGAAGAGGGTGAGCAGCGAGGCGGCCATCACGACCTCGGGCATCGCCATCGGCAGGAAGATCAGCGAGTTGATCGCGCCGCGCGCCCGGAAGCGGTAGCGGACCAGCGCGAAGGCGATCATGGTGCCGAGGACGACGGCGCCGACCGTGGCCCAGGCGGCGAGCTGGAGCGAGAGCGTCAGCGACTCGCACATGTCGGCGACGCCGCAGGGGTCCTTCCAGGCGTCGAGGGAGAACTGCTGCCAGGAGTAGTTGAAGCGCCCGTTCGGCTTGTTGAACGAGAACACCATGACCACGACGTTCGGCAGGATCATGTACGCGAGCGTCAGCAGGCCCGCGATGACGACGAGGTTCTTGCGCAGCCAGGTCATCAGACGAGGTCCTCCGTTCCCGCCTTGCGGATGTAGACGGTGACCATGAACAGCACGATCGCCATGAGGATGAAGGACAGGGCGGCGGCCGTCGGGTAGTCGAGGACGCGGAGGAACTGCGACTGGATGACGTTGCCGATCATCTTGGTGTCGGTGGAGCCGAGCAGTTCGGCGTTGACGTAGTCGCCGCTCGCCGGGATGAAGGTGAGCAGGGTGCCGGAGACGACGCCGGGCATCGACAGCGGGAAGGTCACCTTGCGGAAGGTGGTCGCCGGGGAGGCGTAGAGGTCCTGGGCGGCCTCGTGCAGCCGGCCGTCGATCCGCTCCAGGGAGGTGTAGAGGGGCAGGATCATGAACGGCAGGAAGTTGTACGTGAGGCCGCAGACGACCGCCATCGGGGTGGCGAGCACCCGGTCGCCGTCGGTCCAGCCGAGCCAGCTGGTCACGTCGAGGACGTGCAGCGCGCCCAGCGCGTCGACCACGAGGCTGTCGTCGGCGAGGATCGTCTTCCAGGCCAGGGTCCGGATGAGGAAGCTGGTGAAGAAGGGCGCGATCACCAGGACGAGCAGCAGGTTGCGCCAGCGGCCGGCCTTGAAGGCGATGAGGTACGCCAGCGGGTAGCCGAGCAGCAGGCACAGGAAGGTCGCGGTGCCGGCGTACAGCAGCGAGCGCAGCAGCTGCGGCCAGTACTCGGCGAAGGCGTCCAGGTAGGTCGGGAAGTGCCAGGTGACCTTGAAGCCCTCTTCGAGGGAGCCGGTCTGCACCGAGGTGGACGCCTGGTAGACGAGCGGCAGGGCGAAGAAGACCAGCAGCCACAGGATGCCGGGGAGCAGCAGCCAGTAGGGGACGAGCCGCTTGCGGGTCGGAGGCTTGCGCAGCACCGGTTCCTCGACCGGCCCCGGGGCCTCTTTCGTGAGGGTGGCGGTCACGAGGCGTCCTCCACCGTCTCCACGCCCGCGTCGATGTCCTGGGCGGCGTCGAGGCCGAAGGTGTGGGCCGGGTTCCAGTGCAGGACGACCTCGGCGCCGGGGCGGAGGCGGGCGTCGCGCTCGATGTTCTGCTCGTACACCTGGAGTTCGGCGCCGGCCGGCGAGTTCACCACGTACTGGGTGGAGACGCCGATGAAGGAGGAGTCGGCGATGCGGCCGGTGACGCGGTTGCGGCCGTCCGGGATCTCTCCGGCGTCGTCGGCGTGCGTCAGCGAGATCTTCTCCGGGCGGACGCCGACGAGGAGCTTGCCGCCCTGGCGGACGGCGTCGGTACAGCGGTCGCCGGGGACCCGGAGCTTGCCGCCGCCGGCCGTGACGACGACGTCCGCGCCCGTCTCGACGACCTCGGCCTCGATGAGGTTGGAGGTGCCGAGGAAGTTCGCGACGAAGGTGGTCCGCGGGTTCTCGTACAGCTCGGCGGGGGCGCCGAGCTGCTCGACCCGGCCGCCGTTCATGACCGCGACCTGGTCGGCCATCGTCATGGCCTCCTCCTGGTCGTGGGTGACGTGCACGAAGGTGATGCCGACCTCGGTCTGGATCCGCTTGAGCTCCAGCTGCATCTGGCGGCGCAGCTTGAGGTCGAGGGCGCCGAGCGGCTCGTCGAGGAGCAGCACCTGCGGGTGGTTGATGAGGGCGCGGGCGACGGCGACGCGCTGCTGCTGGCCGCCGGAGAGCTGGTGCGGCTTGTGCTTCGCCTTGTCGCCGAGCTGGACGAGCTCCAGCATCTCGTCGACCTGCTTCTTCACCGACTTGATGCCGCGCCGGCGCAGGCCGAAGGCGATGTTCTCGGAGATGTCCATGTGCGGGAAGAGCGCGTAGGACTGGAAGACGGTGTTGACCGGCCGTTTGTACGGCGGGAGGTCGGTGACGTCCTTGTCGCCGAGGAAGACCGTGCCGGTGGAGGGGTCCTCCAGGCCGGCGATCATGCGCAGGGTGGTGGTCTTGCCGCAGCCGGAGGCGCCGAGGAGGGCGAAGAAGGAGCCCTGCGGCACGGTGAGGTCGAGCGGGTGGACGGCCGTGAAGGAGCCGTAGGTCTTGCTGATCCCGGTGAGTCGGACGTCGCCGCCGGTGGTCTTGTCAGTCATGGGTTGCGGTCCCGGATCGTGGTGAGGGGGTGGACGACGGCTCAGGCGCCGATGAGCTTGGCGAACTTCTCCTCGTACGCCGTCTCCTCCTCGCCGGTCAGCGAGCGGAAGGCGCGGGACTTCTTGGCCATGGCCTTGTCGGGGAGGATCAGGGTGTTGGCCGCGAGCTCGGGGTCGATCTTGGCCAGTTCGTCCTTCACGCCGTCGACGGGGCAGACGTAGTTGATGTAGGCGGCGAGCTGGGCGGCGTTGGGGAGCTCGTAGTAGAAGTCGATGAGCTTCTCGGCGTTGGCCTTGTGCCGGGCCTTGGCGGGGACGAGCAGGTTGTCCGTGGACGTGATGTAGCCGGCGTCCGGGATCGTGTACTGGATGTCCGGGTTGTCCGCCTGGAGCTGGATGATGTCGCCGGCCCAGGCGAGACAGGCGGCGATGTCGCCCTTGTCCAGGTCGGAGGTGTAGTCGTTGCCGGTGAAGCGGCGGATCTGCTTCTTGTCGACGGCCTTCTGGAGGCGGCCGATCGCCGCGTCGAAGTCGGCGTCGGTGAAGTCGCCCGGGTCCTTGCCGAGGTCGAGCAGGGTCATGCCGATCGTGTCGCGCATCTCGGTGAGGAAGCCGACCCGGCCCTTGAGCGCGGGGTCGTCGAGGAGCCGGCTGACCGACTCGATCTTCTTCCCGCCGGTCGCCTTCACGTTGTAGGCGATGACGGTGGAGATGCCGGTCCACGGGTACGAGTAGGCGCGGCCCGGGTCCCAGTCGGGGCGGCGGAACTGGGCGGAGAGGTTGGCGTAGGCGTGGGGCAGGTTCGCCGGGTCGAGCTTCTGCGCCCAGCCGAGCCGGATGATGCGGGCGGCGAGCCAGTCGGTGACGCATATCAGGTCGCGGCCGGTGTCCTGGCCGGCCGCGAGCTGCGGCTTGATCTTGCCGAAGAACTCGACGTTGTCGTTGATGTCCTCGGTGTACTTGACCTTGATCCCGGTGCGCTCGGTGAACGCGTCCAGGGTGGGGCGGGACTTCTCGTCCTCGCTGACGTCCATGTACTCGGTCCAGTTGGAGAAGGCGAGGGTCTTCTCCTTGGCCGAGAAGTCGGTGGACGCCGGGCCCTCGCCCTCCCGCTTGGCCGGCGGGATGCCGCAGGCGGTGAGGCCGGCCAGGCCGCCGACCGTGAGCGCGCCCACGCCGCCGGCCCGCAGCAGCGAGCGGCGGCTGAGCGCGCCGCGGCCGCTCGTCATGCTGCGCCGGATCGCCGCCAGCTGCGCGGCGGACAGGCGGTCGGGCTCGTACTGCTCCATGCGCTGTGCCCTTTCGGGATGGTTGCGCCGCTGGTCGGGCGGCTGGCTGCTATCGGTCCCCGAAGATCGTGCGGTGCCAGTCCTTGGCCGCCACCGCCGTGTTGTCGAACATCACGTGCTTGACCTGCGTGTACTCCTCGAAGGAGTAGGAGGACATGTCCTTTCCGTAGCCCGACGCCTTGTATCCGCCGTGCGGCATCTCGCTGATGATCGGGATGTGGTCGTTGACCCAGACGCAGCCGGCCTTGATCTCGCGGGTGGCCCTGTTCGCCCGGTAGACGTCGCGGCTCCAGGCGGAGGCGGCGAGGCCGTACGGGGTGTCGTTGGCGAGCCGGATGCCCTCGTCGTCGGTGTCGAAGGGCAGGGCCACCAGGACCGGTCCGAAGATCTCCGACTGCACGACCTCGCTGTCCTGAGCGGCGCCGGTGATCAGGGTGGGCCGATAGTATGCGCCGTTCTTGAGCTCTCCACCAGGGGCTTCGCCTCCGGTGACGACGGTCGCGCAGCCGCGGGCCCGCTCGACGAAGCCGGCGACCCGGTCGCGCTGGACGTGCGAGACCAGCGGGCCGAGGTCGGTGGCGGGGTCGCCGGGGTCGCCGAGGCGGACGGTCTCCATGAGCTCCGCGACGCGCTGGACGAAGGCGTCGAAGAGGGGGCGCTGGACGTAGGCGCGGGTGGCGGCGGTGCAGTCCTGGCCGGTGTTGATGAGGGAGGCGGCGACGGCGCCGTGGGCGGCGGCCTCCAGGTCGGCGTCGTCGAAGACGACGAAGGGCGCCTTGCCGCCGAGCTCCAGGTGGAGCCGCTTGACCGTGGCGGTGGCGACCTCGGCGACCCGCTTGCCCACGGCGGTGGAGCCGGTGAAGGAGGTCATGGCGACGTCGGGGTGGCCGACGAGGTGTTCGCCGGCCACCCGGCCGGAGCCGGTGACGACGTTGACGACGCCGTCGGGGATGCCCGCGTCGGTGGCCGCCTGGGCGAACATCAGGGACGTCAGCGGGGTCAGCTCGGCCGGCTTCAGGACGATGGTGTTGCCGGCCGCGATCGCCGGGAGGATCTTCCAGGCGGCCATCTGGAGCGGGTAGTTCCAGGGGGCGATGGAGCCGATCACGCCGATCGGCTCGCGCCGCACGTACGAGGTGTGGTCGCCGGAGTACTCGCCGGCGGACTGGCCCTGGAGGTGGCGGGCCGCGCCGGCGAAGAAGGCGGTGTTGTCGATGGTGCCGGGCACGTCGAACTCGGTGGTGAGCCGGATCGGCTTGCCGCACTGGACGGATTCGGCGCGGGCGAAGTCCTCGGCCCGCTCGGCGAGGATGCCGGCCAGCCGGTGCAGGGCGTCGGAGCGCTCCCCGGGGGTGGCGCCCGCCCAGCCGGGGAAGGCGGCCTTGGCGGCGGCCACCGCCTCGTCGACGTCCGCCGTGGAGGCGAGGGTGTAGGTGAGGACGGTCTCGCCGGTGGCGGGGGCGACGACGCTGTGCGTCCGGCCCGAGGTCCCGGGGCGGAGCCGTCCGCCGATGTACTGCGCGCCGTCCGCGAAGCGGTCCGTCGCCTGGAAGCGGTTGCCCATGACGCTCTCCGTTGTCCCAGCTCGAATTGAGTGCCGATCCTGACAGAGGGGTCAGGCTCGAACAAGTGATTCCGTTGTTGCCTTTTGGTTACTCGACGGATTCGGTCGACCAAGTGTCGAGGTCCCGGGAAAATCTCCGTACGGAGTGTCGGTCGCGCCTGCCAGACTCGCGTGCATGATGACCATCGAGGCGCTGACGGAGCAGGTCAGCAGGGGTGAACGGGTGAAGTGGCTGCACTTCTGGGGCCACCGGCCGGCCCCCGACGGACGGCTCACGCAGAGCTGTCTGAGCCAGTGGTGGCCGTCGCCCTTCGTGGTGGACGGCGTGCGCTACGCGACGGCCGAGCACTGGATGATGGCGGAGAAGGCGCGCCTCTTCGGCGACGCGGAGGCGGAGCGGACGGTGCTCGCCGCCCGCACCCCGGCCGAGGCGAAGAACGCCGGCCGGCTGGTCCGCGGCTTCGACGAGACCGTGTGGGCTCGGGAGCGCGCCGGGATCGTGGTGGCCGGCAGCGTCCACAAGTTCGCCTCGGACCCGGGGCTGCGGGACTTCCTGCTCGGGACCGGTTCCCGGGTGCTCGTGGAGGCGAGCCCGCTGGACCGGGTGTGGGGCATCGGGCTCGCCGCCGGCGACCCCGGCGCCGCCGACCCGGCCCGCTGGCGCGGGCTCAACCTGCTGGGCTTCGCGCTGATGGAGGCGCGGGAGCGGCTGCGGGCGGGGGCGGGTTCAGCCCCGGTCGCCGACGGTGAGGACCGCTGAGGTCCGGACGCCCCCGTCGGTCTCCTCGTACTCGCCGTAGCTGGTGACCGCCCACACGACGAGGGCGATGACCGCCGCGCCGAGGACGGTGGAGATCACGCCGAGGACGATGCCGGCGGTGGCGGCGCCGCCGTTGCTCGCCTCGCCCCGGCCGGCCCGCTTGCGGCCGAGGATGCCGAAGATCAGGGCGAGGACGCCGAGCACGATCGACGGGACGCCGTAGAACCAGAACACGCAGGTCCCGATGATGCCCAGCACCATGCCGGCCGTGCCCATGCCGTTGTTCTGGCCGTGCGCCGGGCCGTAGGGCAGCGGGGCGGCCGGCGGGTAGCCGTACGAGGAGGCGACGGGCGCGGCCGGGTAGCCGTACGCGGTCGGGGCGCCGGCGCCGGGGCCCGGGTAGCCGTAGCCCGCCGGAGCGGCCGGGGGGCCGTACCCGGCCGGCGGCGCGGGCGTCCCGTACGCGGCGGGGCCGCCGGGGGCGACCGGAGGCGGCGGCAGCTCGGCGCCGGCCGCCTCGCCGGTGGGTATCGAGGTGATCGTGGGCTGCTCGTGGACCGGGCGGTCCGCCGGGGCCCGCTTCGCCGGCCGCACCCGGGCCTCGGACCGCTCCGGCGGGGCCCACGGGTCGTTCATGCCCCGGTCCTGCGGGCTCGGATCGGCGGTGTCGGACATGCGGGGCTCCCTCCGTGGTCCCGTCATGCTACGGCGTGCCGTCCGGCCCGCGGGCGCCCGGCCTACGATGACCCGATGACCGACCTCCACCCCTTCATCGCGGGCCTGCCCAAGGCGGAGCTGCACGTCCACCACGTGGGCTCCGCCTCCCCCCGGATCGTCTCCGAGCTGGCCGCCCGGCATCCGGACTCCAAGGTCCCCACGGACCCGGAGGCGCTGGCCGACTACTTCACCTTCACCGACTTCGCGCACTTCATCGACGTGTACCTGTCCGTCGTGGACCTGGTGCGCACCCCGGAGGACGTCCGGCTGCTGACCTTCGAGGTCGCCCGGGACATGGCCCGGCAGAACATCCGCTACGCGGAGCTGACCGTCACCCCGTACTCGTCCACCCGCCGCGGCATCGACGAGCGGGCGTTCATGGCGGCGATCGAGGACGCCCGCACGGCGGCGGAGGCCGAGTTCGGCACCGTGCTGCGCTGGTGCTTCGACATCCCCGGCGAGGCCGGCCTGGAGGCCGCCGAGGAGACCGCGCGGCTCGCCACCGCGGACGGCGTCCGCCCCGAGGGCCTGGTCTCCTTCGGCCTCGGCGGCCCGGAGATCGGGGTGCCGCGCCCGCAGTTCAAGCCGTACTTCGACCGGGCCCGGGCGGCCGGGCTGCACTCGGTGCCGCACGCCGGCGAGACGACCGGCCCGCAGACCGTCTGGGACGCGATCCGCGACCTGGGCGCCGAGCGCGTCGGCCACGGCACCAGCTCCGTCCAGGACCCGGAGCTGCTGGCGTACCTGGCGGAGCACCGGATCGCGCTGGAGGTCTGCCCGACCTCCAACATCGCGACCCGGGCGGTGGCCACCCTGGACGAGCACCCGATCCGCGCCATGGCCGACGCGGGCGTGCTGGTCACCGTCAACAGCGACGACCCGCCGATGTTCGGCACCGACCTCAACACCGAGTACGCCGTCGCCGCCCGCCTCCTCGGCCTCGACGAGCGGGGGCTCGCGGCCCTCGCGAAGAACGCCGTCGAGGCGTCCTTCCTGGACCCGGCCGGCAAGCGGCGGCTGGCCGCCGAGATCGACACGTACACGGAGGACTGGCTGGCGCGCTGAGCCCCGGCGAAGAATGGGCCCCATGCGATCTGTCACTGTCGTAGGCCACCGCGGCGACCCGTACCGCGCCCGGGAGAACACCCTCGCCTCGATCGGCTCCGCCTTCGAGCGGGGTGCGGACGCGGTCGAGGTCGACGTCCGGCTCACGAAGGACGAGGTGCCCGTCCTGCTCCACGACGACACCCTGAAGCGCCTGTGGGGCCACGACCGGCGGCTCTCCTCGCTCACCCACGCCGAGGTGCGGACCCTCACCGGCGGCGGGGTGCCGACGCTCCGCGACGCGCTCCGGGCCGCCGGGGAGCGCCGGCTGATGCTGGACCTGCCGGGCGGGAACGAGGCGTCGGTCCGGAAGATCGTCGGCGCGGTCCGCGAGGCCGGCGCCGGCGAGCGCGTCTTCTACTGCGCGGGCGCGGTCGCGATGCTCCAGGTGCGGGCGGCCGACCCGCACGCGGAGATCGCGCTCACCTGGACGTCGCTGGCCCCGCCCCGCAAGGTGCTGCTCGACGCGGTCCGCCCGAAGTGGCTCAACTACCGTTTCGGCCTGGTGGGGTCGGCGCTGGCCGAGCGGGTGCACCGGGACGGGCTGCTCGTCTCGGCCTGGACGCCGGACACCCGCAGGACCATGCGTAGGCTGATCGCGAACGGGGTCGACTCGATCACCACCAACCGGGTCGACGTCCTCGCCGCCGTCCTGCGAAAGGCTCCCTGATGAACGACCGGATCCGGACCGACATCGCCCACAACGCCCGGGTGTGGAACTACTGGCTGGGCGGCAAGGACAACTATCCCGTCGACCGCGCCGTCGGCGACCAGGTCGTCTCGTTCCACCCGAGCATCGGCGAAGTGGCCCGCGCGGACCGGGCGTTCCTCGGCCGGGTGGTGACCCGGCTGGCCGCCGGGGGGACCCACCAGTTCCTCGACATCGGCACCGGCCTGCCGACCGCCGACAACACCCACGAGGTGGCGCAGCGGGTCGTGCCGGACGCCCGGATCGTCTACGTCGACAACGACCCGATCGTCCTCACCCACGCCCGGGCGCTGCTGACCAGCTCCCCCGAGGGCGTCACCGAGTACGTCGACGCGGACGCGCACGAGCCGGAGAAGATCGTGGCGGCGGCCGGCGAGGTCCTGGACCTGTCCCGTCCGGTGGCGGTGCTGATGCTCGGCCTGCTCAACTTCGTGCTGGACACGGACGAGGCCCGGTCGATCGTCCGCACCCTGATGGCGGCGGTGCCCTCCGGCAGCCACCTGGTGCTCACCCATCCGACGCTCGACCCGGAGCTGGGCGGCGAGGGCAACGAGGCGGCGATGGCGTTCTGGAACGAGAACGCCACCCCGCCGATCACCGCCCGCACCCGCGAGGAGTTCGCGTCCTTCTTCGACGGCCTGGAGCTGCTGGAGCCGGGCGTCGTCTCGTGTGCCCGCTGGGGCGCTCCGGACGCCGCCGTGGTGGCCCAGTTCGGCGCGGTGGGCCGCAAGCCGTAATGCGGATACGGGGGGTGGCGCAGGCCCGCGAGTGGGGCGCCGCGCATCCGGCGGCGGTGGACGCGGGGCTGGCGCTGCTGGTGCAGGCGGCGGTGACGATGCCGTTCGTGGTGCCGCGCGGGCCGGAGCTGCCGCCGGCGACCTGGGAGGCGTACGGGCTGACGACGCTGACCGTGCTGCCGCTGGTGTGGCGGCGGCGGGCGCCGATGGCGGTGCTGCTCGCGGTGCTGGCCACCAGCGGGCTGTACCGGCTGGCGGTGGACGGGCCGGGGCAGCCGCTGCCGTACCAGGGGCTGGTGTGCCTGCACGCGGTCGCGGCGCTCGCGCCTGCGGGGCAGCGGGCGGTGGCGGGGGTGCTGATGCTGGTCTCGGTGCCGGTGTCGGTGTGGCTGAACTCGCGGTCGGCGCGCGAACTGACCTTCTCGCTCTTCGTGTTCGCGGCGGCCTACGTCTCGGGCCGGCTGACCGACGCCCGGCAGCGGGCGCAGGCGGTGGAGGCGGAGCGGGCGGCGGCCCGGGAGCGGGCGCGGATCGCCCGCGAGATGCACGACATCCTGGCGCACGCGGTGAGCCTGATGGTGGTGCAGGCGGAGGCGGGTCCGGTGGCGGTGCGGAAGGCGCCGGAGCGGGCGGAGGCGGCGTTCGAGGCGATCTCCGCGACGGGGCGGGACGCGATGGACCAGCTGCGGCGGATGCTGGGGGTGCTGCGGGACGAGGACGGCGGCGCGGGCCGGTCACCGCAGCCCGGTCCCGAGGAGCTGCCCGCGCTCCTGGAGCGGGTGCGGGCCGGCGGTCTGGAGGTGCGGTACGAGACCTCGGGGGAGGTGGCGGGGCTGCCTGCGGGGCTCGCGGCGACGGTGTACCGGATCGTGCAGGAGGCGCTGACCAACACGGTGCGGCACGCCAGGGCCCGTACCGCCACGGTCCGGGTCGACCGCTCCCCCGGCCGGGTCACCGTCCTGGTGCGCGACGACGGGCGGGGTCCCCGGCCGTCCCCAGGGCGCGCCGCCGGGCACGGACTGGCCGGGATACGGGAGCGGGCGGCGGCGCACGACGGGACGGCGACGGCGGGCCCGGGCCCGGGCGGCACCGGGTTCGAGGTGCGGGTGGACCTGCCCGTGCCCGCGCCGGCGGAAGGGGGTGCGCGGTGATCCGGGTGGTGGTGGCCGACGACCAGGAACTGGTGCGCAGCGGCTTCGCGCTGATCCTCGACGTCCAGGACGACATCGAGGTGGTGGCCGAGGCGGCCGACGGGGCGGCGGCGGTGGAGGCGGTGCGGCGGCACCGGCCGGACGTGGCGCTGCTCGACATCCGGATGCCCCGGCTGGACGGGATCGAGGCGTGCCGGGCGATCACCGCGGAGAGCGCCTGCCGGACGGTGATGCTGACGACCTTCGACTCGGACGCGTACGTGTACGAGGCGCTGCACGCGGGGGCGAGCGGCTTCCTGCTGAAGGACGTGCGCCGGGACGACCTGGTGCACGCGGTCCGGGTGGTGGCGGCGGGCGACTCGCTGCTCGCGCCGTCGGTGGCCCGGCGGCTGGTGGAGCAGTACACGGCGGGCGGCCCGCAGCGGCCTGCGGCGCCGGACCCGCGGCTGGACGTGCTGACGGGCCGGGAGCGGGAGACGCTGCTGCTGCTCGCGCGGGGCCTGTCGAACGCGGAGATCGCGGCGGAGCTGGTGGTCTCGGAGCACACGGTGAAGACCCATGTGGGCAACGTGCTGGCGAAGCTGGGGCTGCGGGACCGGATCCAGGCGGTGATCTGCGCGTACGAGACGGGCCTGGTGACGCCGGGCCCTCCCCCGCGCGGGGGAGGCGCGGGCGGCTGACCTCCCCCGCTCCGGCGAGGGGCGGGCGGGGCGGGTCCGCCGGTGCGGGCGATCCGCCGGCCGCCGCCGCTCAGCAGGATGGAGCCGTCGAGAACAACGGCTCGTCCCACGGGAGTTGACCATGAAGAAGTCCGCCCGCGCCCTGCTCGCCACCGCCCTCGTCCTGGGTGTGGCCGCGGGTCCGTCCGCCCTCTCCCCCGCCGTCGCGGCGCCGGTCCCGCCCGCCGCGGCGGCGACGGCGGGTCCCGATCTGTCGGCGGTGATCTCCGGGCTGCCGCGCGCCGACGCGACGGCGGCGCTGGTCCGGGTCGGCGGCACCGAGGGCGGCTGGGCGGGCGGCGCGGGGGTGCGGGACCTGGAGTCGGGGGCGCCGGCCGATCCGGCGGGGCGGTTCCGGGCCGGTTCGGTGACGAAGGTGTTCACGGCGGCGACCGTGCTGCAGCTGGCCGCCGAGGGCCGGATCGACCTGGACCGCACCGCCCGCTCGTACCTGCCGGAGCTGATCCCGGGCCGCTACGCGACGGTGACGGTCCGTCAGCTGCTGAACCACACGCACGGCATCCCGGCGGCGGGCCTGCCGGGCGGCACCGTGGAGGAGTGGTACGAGCGCCGCTTCGAGGTGCACGAGCCGGAGGAGATGGTCCGCCGGGCGACCGCGAAGGCGCGGGAGTTCCGCCCCGGGACCCGCCAGCACTACCTGAACATCGGCTACACGATCGCCGGGCTGATCGTGGAGCGGGTGACGGGCGACGCGTACGAGGAGCAGCTGGAGCGCCGGATCCTGCGCCCGCTCGGCCTGCGGGACACCTACGCGCCCGGCCGGGAGACCGTGATCCGGGGGTCGTACAACCACGGCTACCAGCTGATGCGGCGGGAGGACGGGACCACGGGGCTGCGGGACGTGTCGGAGTGGGGGGTCACGGACGGCTGGGCGGCCGGCGACCTGGTGTCGACCACGGCGGACCTGGAGCGGTTCACCCGGGCCCTGTTCGCGGGGCGGGTGGTGCGCGGTCCGCTGCTGGAGGAGATGTTCACGCTGCCGGAGGTGACCGACTTCGGGTCCGGCGAGCCGGCGGCGTACTCCGCCGGCCTGTCGGTGAAGCGGCTGGGCGGGCGCGAGGTGTGGGGCAAGACGGGCGGCCGGTGGGGCTACAACACGGCCGTCGCGTCGACCCGGCACGGGGAACGGACCCTGGTCTACAGCGTCAACGCGACGGACGCGAAGGGCGAGGGGATGAACCGCACGGCCCTGGAGCTCATGCTGGCGACGTACGGACTGCCGTCGGAGTGACACCGCCCCGGGCGGCCTCCAGCCGCTTGACGAGCCGGCGCCTGGCGGCCGCTCCGCTCACAGGCCCACGAGGGAGTTCCAGCGCTTGGCCATGGCCGGGCGTTCGGCCGAGGTGATGTCCCGGGCGACGGCGAGCCGGCCGCGCATCTCCCGGTCGGGGAAGATCAGCGGGTCCTCGGCGAGCGCGGCCAGTTCCTCGTCGCCGGAGTCGGCGAGGACGGCCTGGGCGGCCGGGACCGGGCAGACGTAGTTGACCCAGGCGGCGAGTTCGGCGGCCACCTCGGGCTCGTAGTAGTAGTCGACCAGTTTCTCGGCATTGGCCTTGTGGCGCGCGAGGTTGGGGATCATCAGCGACTCGGCCCACAGCTCGCCGCCCTCCTCGGGGACGACGAACGCGATGTCGGGGTTGTCGGCCTGGAGCTGGATGACGTCGCCGGAGTACGCCTGGCAGGCCAGCACGTCGCCGCTCGACAGGTCCTTGATGTAGTCGTTGCCGGTGAAGCGGCGGATGTGCTTCTCCCGCACCAGCTTCTCGACCTGGTCGCACACGGCGCCGAAGTCGTCCTGCGTCCAGCGGGTGATGTCGGCGCCGTTGCCCCGCATGAGCAGGGCGATGGACTCGTCGAGGCCGGACAGCAGCGTCACCTTGCCGCGCAGGTCGGCGTCCCACAGCTGGCGGGTGGAGCGGATTTCCCGGCCGAGCGCGCGCCGGTTGTAGGCGATGCCGGTGATGCCGGACTGCCAGGGCACGGCGTGGAGCCGGCCGGGGTCGAAGGCGGGGCGGAGCAGCTGGGGGTCGAGCCGGCCGGCGACGTGCGGCTGGGCGGCGCGGTCCATCTTCTGGACCCAGCCGAGGCGGACGAAGCGGGCGGCCATCCAGTCGCTGACGACGACGAGGTCGCGGTCGGTGGCCTGGCCGTTCATGAGGGCGGGGCCGACCTTGCCGAAGAACTCGTCGTTGTCGTTGATCTCCTCGGTGTAGCGGACGGAGATCCCGGTGCGCTTCCGGAAGGCGTCGAGCGTGGGCCGCCGCTGCGGATCGTCGTCGTCGGTGTCGATGTAGAGCGGCCAGTTGGCGAAGGTGACGCTGCGCTCGCGGTCGGACAGGTCGCGGCCGGCCCGGTCGCCCTCGGCGACGTAGGCGGGCTTCACGCCGCAGGCGGCGAGCAGGCCGCCGACTCCGGCGGCGCCGAGGCCGCGGAGGAGGGACCGGCGCGGAAGGGGGTTCCTGGCTATCGCTCTCACCCGCGCAGCTTCGCGCCCGCCGCCGGGACCCCGCAATGGACGCTCCGTCGAGCGGCACGGCACGGCCCCGACACCTTGTCGATCATCGGATCGGCGGTGCCGGGGCCGTACGCGGGCCTACCGGGGGGTTCAGCCCAGCGAGGTCATCACGTGCTTGATGCGCGTGTAGTCCTCGAAGCCGTACGCGGAGAGGTCCTTGCCGTAGCCGGACTTCTTGAAGCCGCCGTGCGGCATCTCGGCGACCAGCGGGATGTGGGTGTTGATCCACACGCAGCCGAAGTCGAGCGAGCGGGACATGCGCATGGCGCGCTGGTGGTCCTTGGTCCAGACGGAGGAGGCGAGGGCGTACTCGACACCGTTCGCGTACTCCAGGGCCTGGGCCTCGTCCGCGAAGGACTGGACGGTGATGACCGGGCCGAAGACCTCGTTCTGGACGATCTCGTCGTCCTGCTTGAGGCCGGAGACGACGGTCGGGGCGTAGAAGTAGCCCTTGTCGCCGACGCGGTGGCCGCCCGCCTCCACCTTGGCGTGGGCCGGGAGGCGGTCGATGAAGCCGGCGACCTGCTTCAGCTGGTTGGCGTTGTTCAGCGGGCCGTAGAGCACGTCCTCGTCGTCCGGCTGACCGGTCTTCGTCTCGGCGGCGGCCTTGGCGAGGGCGGCGACGAACTCGTCGTGGATGGACTCGTGGACGAGCACGCGGGTGGCGGCCGTGCAGTCCTGGCCGGCGTTGAAGAAGCCGGCGACGGAGATGTCCTCGACGGCCTTGTCGATGTCGGTGTCCTCGAAGACCACGACGGGGGCCTTGCCGCCCAGCTCCAGGTGGACGCGCTTGACGTCCTTGGCCGCCGACTCGGCGACCTGCATGCCGGCGCGGACGGAGCCGGTGATGGAGGCCATCGCCGGGACCGGGTGCTCGACCATGGCGCGGCCGGTCTCGCGGTCGCCGCAGATGACGTTGAAGACGCCCTTGGGGACGATCGAGCCGATGATCTCGGCCATCAGGACCGTGGACGCCGGGGTGGTGTCCGAGGGCTTGAGGACGACCGTGTTGCCCGCGGCGAGGGCCGGGGCGAACTTCCACACGGCCATCATCATCGGGTAGTTCCACGGCGCGACCTGCGCGCAGACGCCGACCGGCTCGCGGCGGATGATCGAGGTCATGCCCTCCATGTACTCGCCGGCCGAGCGGCCTTCGAGCAGCCGGGCGGCACCCGCGAAGAAGCGGATCTGGTCCACCATCGGCGGGATCTCGTCGCTCGCGGTGAGGGCGACCGGCTTGCCGGTGTTCTCGACCTCGGCGGCGATGAGCTCCTCGGCGCGCTCCTCGAAGGCGTCGGCGATCTTGAGGAGCACCTTCTGGCGCTCGGCGGGCGTGGTGTCGCGCCAGGCGGGGAAGGCGGCCGCGGCGGCCTCCATGGCGGCGTCGACGTCGGCCTGGCCGGAGAGCGGGGAGGTCGCGTACGCCTCGCCGGTGACCGGGTTGATCACCTCGATGGTGCGGCCGTCGGCCGCGTCGCGGAACTCCCCGTCGATGTAGTTGCGCAGCCGGCGCAGCTCGGTGGTCACTTGCCACCCCTCCTGTCACGTTCTGTCTTCGCACGACCTTGTGCGACGTCCCGATGGGTGAGACGTCTCAGCCTACTGGTTCGGCTGACGCTTTCAACAGCCCCGAGGGCCCTCCACTTCGGATTCAGTTCCGTCACGGGCCCGAGACAACGAATTACATCGCTCTGGGGTTGCGCGACTGCGCATCTCGGTGCACAGTGAAGACGTGGCCAGTCGAAGCACAGACTCCAGAACCGGAACCGGTTCGTCCCCGACGATCGATGCCGTCTCCCTGGCGATCATCGAGCAGCTCCAGGAGGACGGCCGCCGTCCCTACGCCGCCATCGGCAAGGCCGTCGGCCTCTCCGAAGCGGCCGTGCGGCAGCGCGTCCAGAAGCTCCTCGACCAGGGCGTCATGCAGATCGTCGCCGTCACCGACCCGCTCACCGTGGGCCTCCGGCGACAGGCGATGGTCGGCATCCACGTCGAGGGTGACCTGGATCCGGTCGCGGAGGCGCTGACGGACATGCCCGAGTGCGAGTACGTGGTGATGACCGCGGGCTCGTTCGACCTGATGGTGGAGATCGTCTGCGAGGACGACGACCACCTTCTGGAAGTGATCAACAAGCGGATCCGCACGCTCCCCGGCGTGCGCTCCACCGAGAGCTTCGTCTACCTGAAGCTCAAGAAGCAGACCTACATGTGGGGAACCCGATAGCCGTGAGCCAGGACCGCAGCGACCTTTCGAAGTCCGCCTACGACCACCTGTGGATGCACTTCACCCGCATGTCGTCGTACGAGAACAGCCCCGTCCCCACCATCGTCCGCGGTGAGGGCACCTACATCTACGACGACAAGGGCCGCAAGTACCTCGACGGCCTCGCCGGCCTGTTCGTGGTGCAGGCCGGACACGGCCGCACCGAGCTGGCCGAGACCGCCATGAAGCAGGCCCAGGAGCTCGCCTTCTTCCCGGTGTGGTCCTACGCCCACCCGAAGGCCGTCGAGCTGGCCGAGCGCCTCGCGAACGAGGCCCCCGGCGACCTCAACAAGGTCTTCTTCACCACCGGCGGCGGCGAGGCGGTCGAGACCGCCTGGAAGCTCGCCAAGCAGTACTTCAAGCTGACCGGCAAGCCGACCAAGCACAAGGTCATCTCCCGCGCGGTCGCCTACCACGGCACCCCGCAGGGCGCGCTGTCCATCACCGGCCTGCCGGGCCTGAAGGCCCCGTTCGAGCCGCTGGTGCCCGGCGCCCACAAGGTCCCGAACACCAACATCTACCGCGCGCCGCTCTTCGGCGACGACCCGGTGGCCTTCGGCCGCTGGGCCGCCGACCAGATCGAGCAGCAGATCCTCTTCGAGGGCCCCGACACCGTCGCCGCGGTCTTCCTGGAGCCGGTGCAGAACGCCGGCGGCTGCTTCCCGCCGCCGCCCGGGTACTTCCAGCGGGTCCGCGAGATCTGCGACAAGTACGACGTGCTGCTCGTCTCCGACGAGGTCATCTGCGCCTTCGGCCGCCTCGGCACCACCTTCGCCTGCGACAAGTTCGGCTACGTGCCGGACATGATCACCTGCGCGAAGGGCATGACCTCGGGCTACTCCCCGATCGGCGCCTGCATCATCTCCGACCGCCTGGCGGAGCCGTTCTACAAGGGCGACAACACCTTCCTGCACGGCTACACCTTCGGCGGCCACCCGGTCTCCGCGGCCGTGGGCCTCGCCAACCTCGACATCTTCGAGAAGGAGAAGCTCAACCAGCACGTGCTCGACAACGAGGGCAACTTCCTGTCGACGCTGCAGAAGCTGCACGACCTGCCGATCGTCGGCGACGTCCGCGGCAACGGCTTCTTCTACGGCATCGAGCTCGTCAAGGACAAGGCCACCAAGGAGTCCTTCAACGACGAGGAGACCGAGCGCGTCCTGTACGGCTTCCTCTCCAAGGCGCTGTTCGACAACGGCCTGTACTGCCGGGCCGACGACCGCGGCGACCCGGTCATCCAGCTGGCTCCGCCGCTGATCTCGGACCAGTCCACGTTCGACGAGATCGAGCAGATCCTCCGCGCCACCCTCACCGAGGCCTGGACGAAGCTCTGATCCCGCCCGGTCGCGACGCCCTCACGGCGTGACCCCCCGGCCCGGGCATGCCGCCATCCGAGTGGATGGCGGCGGCCCGGGCCGCGTGCTGTCCGTACAAACGGATCCGAATACTTACGGTGCCCAGTGACCGACCGGCCCGCCCGTCGTTCCCCCGGACGGGGGAACGCAACAATCGGATCCGACATCGAGGTGTACGCGATGGCCCCACCGGACAACGACGTGCTCTGGGCGCGTTCCCTGCACTGCTCCCTGGGCGGCACCCAGGCCCTCAGCGGCGTCTCCGTCGGCGTCCGCGAGGGCGAGATCCTCGCCGTCACCGGCCCCCGCGGCAGCGGCAAGACCACCCTCCTGCGCTGCCTCTCCGGCGAACTCGCCGCCCAGAAGGGCGAGGTCTGGTTCAACAGCGCCCCGGTCCACACCCTCTCCCCCGCCGCCCGCGAACGGCTCCGCCGCGAACGCTTCGGCTGGATCGGCCCCGAGCCCGGCCTCGTCCCCGAACTCACCGCCTGGGAGAACACCGCCCTCCCGCTGCTGCTCCGCGGCGTCCCCCACCGGGCCGCGCGGACCGCCGCCGGCGAATGGCTGGACCGCCTCGACATCGGCGCCTGCGCCCGCACCCGGCCGCACGCCCTCACCCGCTCCCAGCGCCAGCGCACCGCCATCGCCCGCGCGCTCGCCGCCGGACCCACCGTCCTCTTCGCCGACGAACCCACCGCCGCCCTGCACCGGGCCGACGGCGCGCAGGTGCTCCGCACCCTCACCGCCGCCGCCCGCTCGCACGGCATCACCGTGCTCCTCGCCACCCACGACGGCGAGGTCGCGGCGCTCGCCGACCGGGCGGTCACCCTGCTGGACGGACGCCGGACCGGCAGCCTGCCGCCGGCCTCGGGGGCGGAGGGCGTCGCCGCGTGCTCGCTCTCCGTCTAGTCCGCGGCTCCCACCCGCTCGTCCAGCTGCGGCGGCTCCTGGTCGCCGCGGCCGCCGCCGGCGTGGGCTTCCTGCTGCTGTGCACCCTCGGCTACGCCGTCGGCCACCCCGAGGACTCCGCCGCCTCCGTGCTGCGGCTCCTCTGGTGCGTCCTGCCGGTCGCCGCCACCGTCCAGTTCGCCGTCGCCGTCGCCCGGACCGACCCCGCCACCCGGCCCCGCCCCGGGCTCTCCTCCCTCGGCCTCGGCCCGGCCCGGCTCACCGCCATCGCCGCCACCTCGACCGCCGTCGCCTGCACCCTCGGCTCCATGGTGGCCCTCCTGGTCTACCTGCACCTGCGCGGCGACCTCACCGGCCTCCCCTTCGACGGGGCCGCCGCCGGACTCCTCGCCGCCGGACAGCCGCTGCCGCTGGCCGCCGCCCTCACCCTGCTCGCGGTCGTCCCGGTCGCCGGCGCCACCGCCGCCGCCCTCGCGCTGCGCCCCCGCACCGGCTCCCCCGCCCCCGAGGGCGCCGCCCGGCCGGTGCCCAGCGGCCTCCCGTGGGGCGTCGCGCTCGTCGCCGTCGGCCTCGCCGTCGAGACGTACGCCGGACAGGGCGGCGGCACGGGCGTCGCGCTCCCCGGCCGCTTCGACGGCTCCCCCGCCGGCGTCCTGGCCGGCTGGGTCCTCACCGCGGCCGGGCTCGCGCTCGCCGGACCCGGCCTCACCCACCTGTGCGGCCGGCTCCTGCAGGCCGCCCGGCCCGGAGCCGTACGTCTCCTCGCCGGCCGGGTCCTCATGGACGAGGCCACCCGCATCGGCCGCCCCCTCGGCGTGGTCTGCGCGGTGCTCTCCGGCACCCTCGCCGCCGCCACCCTGTACGGGGCGGGCGACGGCGGCACCGCCTTCGGGCCGCTCACCGGGCTCGGCGCCGGCGTCGTCCTCGCCTGCACCACCGCGACCCTGCTGACCGCCGCCCTGGAGTCCCGCCAGTGCCGCGCCCACACCACCGAGGCACTGGCCCGGCTCGGCGCCCCGCCGACCGTGCTGCGCACCGCCGCCCTGCTGCGCGCCGGGGCGCTGCTCGCCCTCTTCGTCCCCCTCACCTGGCTGGTCGGCGAACTGGCGGCGCTGCCGCTGACCGCCTGACCGGCCCCGGCATCCGGCGGGCCGCGCCGCCCCGGGCCGCCTATCGTGGGCCCATGGCGACGCCCCCACCGCCGCGCGTCCCGCACCGGCGGGACCGCGAGATCCACACCCTGGACGAGTTCGACGCGTCGCTCGCCCGGCCCGGCGGCCTCGCCGGGCAGCGGGTCCAGTCCGTCGACCTCACCGACCGCACCTTCGCCCTCCTCACGGCCTCCGCCGCCGGCACCGTCTTCCTCGGCTGCCCGATGGAACCGGAGGCGGCGGCGAAGGTGCGGGCCGACGGCGCGCTGGTCTTCCCGCCCGTCCCCGACCTCCCCTTCGACCCGTACCGCAACCGGCTCTACACCCCCGGCGAGCTGTACGAGGGCGTGACCGGCCCCGCCGGCTACGCGGACACCCCCGACGCCCGCACATACGCCTGGTTCGGCGCCACCCGCGGCGACGGCGACGTCTTCGCCTCCCTGCTCCGCTCGCTCCACGACGACGCCGTCGGCGACGCCCTCGACGAGCACCTGGCCGGCCTGCGGGTCGTCGGCGTGATGGGCGGCCACGCGATGGCCCGGGGCACCGAGGCGTACGCGGGCGCCGCCCGGCTCGGCCGCTCCCTCGCCCGCGCCGGCTACACCGTCGCCACCGGCGGCGGCCCCGGCGCGATGGAGGCCGCCAACCTCGGCGCGTACACCGCCCCCTTCGACGACCCCGCCCTCACCGAGGCGCTGGCCCTCCTCGCGAAGGCCCCGTCCTTCGTCCCCTCCGTGACCGAGTGGGCCCGCGCCGCCTTCGCCGTACGCGACCTGCTGCCCGGCGGCGGGGACTCGACCGGCATCCCCACCTGGTTCTACGGCCACGAACCGCCCAACGCCTTCGCCGGCCGCGTCGCCAAGTACTTCACCAACGCGCTCCGCGAGGACGGCCTGCTGGCCCGCTCCACCGCCGGCGTCGTCTTCCTGCCCGGCGCCGCCGGCACCGTCCAGGAGATCTTCGCCGACGCCACCCCGAACTACTACGAGTCCCTGGGCGCCCCCGCCCCCATGGTCCTGGTCGACCGCGCCCACTGGACCACCCGCCTCCCCGCCTGGCCCCTCCTGGAGACCCTGGCGGCGGGCCGCCCGATGGCCGCCGCGATCGCCCTGGTCGACAGCGTCGACGAGGCCCCGGCGGCCCTGGCCCGGCTCTCGGGGTCCTAGCTAGAGGTCCTGGTCCAGCACGACGACCTCCTCGGCGCGGAACGCCACCGCGACCTCCGCGCCCTCCTCCGGCACCTCGCGGAGCGGGAACTCCGCCTCCAGCGGCGGACCGTCCGCCGGGCGGAGGACGACCGTCACGTGGTGCCCGCGGAACGTGCGGGCCTCGACCCGGCAGGCCAGCCCCTCGGCCGCCACGCGCACCCCCGCCGGACGGACCAGCAGCCTCCGCTCGCCCTGCGGCGCGCCGGCCGGGACCGGGATCCGGCCCCAGACCGTCTCCGCCGCCGTCCCGGCGACGGTCGCCGGGACCACGTTCTCGAAGCCGAGGAAGCGGGCCGTGAACTCCGACCCCGGCCGCTGCCACACCTCCAGCGGGGTGCCCGCGCGCACGATCCGCCCGTCCCGCATCACGACCACCCGGTCCGCCAGCGCGAACGCCTCCCCCTGGTCGTGGGTGACCGCGAGGACCGTCGTCCCGAGCCGCCCGAACAGCGACCGCAGCTCCACCACCAGCCGCTCCCGCAGCCCCCGGTCCAGCTGCCCCAGCGGCTCGTCCAGCATCAGCAGCCGCGGCCGGGCCGCCAGCGCCCGGGCCAGCGCCACCCGCTGCTGCTCGCCGCCGGACAGCGCGGCCACCGGCCGGCGCCCCGCCCCCGGCAGCCCCACCAGCTCCAGCAGCTCCGCCACCCGGGCGTCCCGCTCCGCCTTCGGCACGCCGTGCATCCGCGGCCCGAAGGCCACGTTCCCGGCCACGTCCTTCTGCGGGAACAGCTGGTGGTCCTGGAACATCAGCCCCACCCCGCGCCGGTGCACCGGCACCCCCGCCTGGTCCGCCCCGCCGAGCAGCACCCGGCCCGCGTCCAGCGCCTGGAGCCCGGCGACCGCCCGCAGCAGCGTCGACTTGCCCGACCCGCTCGGCCCGAGCACGCACACGATCTCGTGCTCGGCGACCGTCAGGTCCACCGCGTCGAGCACCGCCCGCGCCCCGAACCGTACGGTCGCTCCCTCAAGGGTCAGCATCAGAACTCCCCGGTGGTCCGGTCGGTGCGCAGCCGCTCCAGCAGCAACAGGGACACCGCGCACACCACCATCAGCATCGTCGACAGGGCCATCGCCTGCCCGTAGTTGAGCTCGCCCGGCCGGCCGAGCAGCCGTGCCACGGCGACCGGCAGCGTCGGGCTGTCGGGCCGGGCGATGAAGACGGTCGCGCCGAACTCGCCGAGCGACACCGCGAACGCGAACCCGGCCGCGATCAGCAGCGCCCGCCGCACCAGCGGCAGGTCCACCTCCCGCCAGGCCCGCCACGGCGACGCCCCGAGCACCGCCGCCGCCTCCCGCAGTCGCTGGTCCACCGCCCGCAGCACCGGCAGCATGGTCCGCACCACGAACGGCACCCCGACCAGCGCCTGCGCGAGCGGGACGAGGATCCAGCTGGCCCGCAGGTCGAACGGCGGCTCGTCCAGCGTGATGAGGAAGCCGAAGCCGACGGTGACCGCCGACACCCCGAGCGGCAGCATCAGCAGCGCGTCGAAGCCCCGCACCAGCCGCCCGGCCCGCCGGGTGAGCGCCGCCGCCGCGAGCCCGCCGATAACCACGGCGATGGCCGTGGCGGCGACCGCGTACCGCAGCGAGTTCCCGACCGCCTCCAGCGGCGGCACCAGGAACGTGCCGGCCTCGTCGAGCGAGCCGAGCGCCCGGTAGTAGCGGAGCCCGTACCCCTCCGGCGTGGCGAAGGAACGCTCCACCAGCACCCCGAGCGGCAGCAGGATCAGCAGCACCACCGACAGCAGCACCGCGCCGAGCAGCGCCCACTGCCCGGCGCCGCGCGGCCGGCGCGCGGTCGACTCCGCGGCGACCAGCCGGAGCGCCGTCTCCCGGCGCCGTACCGTCCGCGCGTGCACGGCGAGGATCGCGCCGACGGCCGCGAACTGCGTCAGGGTCAGCACGGCCGCCGTCCGCAGGTCGAGCAGCCGGGCCGTCTGCCGGTAGATCTCCGCCTCCAGCGTCGTGTACGCGTCCCCGCCGAGGATCTGCACGACGCCGAACGAGGTGAAGGTGAAGAGGAAGACCATCAGCGCCGCCGCCGACACCGCCGGCGCCAGCGCGGGCAGCGTGACCGTCCGCCACGCCGTCCACCGCGAGGCGCCGAGCACCCGCGCGGCCTCCTCCTGGCGCGGGTCGAGCTGCGCCCACAGCCCGCCGACGGTCCGCACGACGACCGCGTAGTTGAAGAAGACGTGCGCGAGGAGGATCGCCCACACCGTGGTGTCGAGCCGCAGCCCCCACAGCGCGTCGGTGAACCCGCCCCGTCCCACCAGCGCCAGGAACGCGGTGCCGACCAGCACCGTGGGCAGCACGAACGGCACGGTGACGACGGCCCGCAGCGCGTTCTTGCCGGGGAAGTCGAAGCGGGCGAAGACGTACGCCCCCGGCAGCGCCACCAGCAGCGTCAGCCCGGTGGAGGCGGCGGCCTGCCAGACGGTGAAGCCGAGCACGTCGAGGATGTCCGGCCGGCTCAGGGTCGCTCCGAGCGCGCCCGGGTCCCAGACGCCGTCCGGCCGCAGCCCGCGCTCGACGATCGACACGACCGGCCACGCGAAGAAGACGGCGAAGAACGCGACGGGCAGGACCATCAGGCCCAGCCGCGCCGCGCTCCCCCGCCGGTCGCGCGTCACCTGAGGAGCGACGACCACTGCTGGATCCACGCCTCGCGCTTCTCGGCGATCTTCTCGGGGGCCATCGTCTCCGGCTTGTCGATCACCACGCCGTGCTGCGTGAACAGCTCCGGCAGGGTGGCGTCCTTCACGACCGGGTTGACGAACATCTGGAGCGGCATGTCGTCCTGGAACGTCTTCGAGACCAGGAAGTCGATCAGCGCCTTGCCGCCCTCGGGGTTCTTCGCGCCGTTCAGCAGGCCCGCGAACTCGATCTGCCGGAAGCAGGTGCCGGCGGACACCCCGGTGGGTGCCTCCTTGGGCTGCGGGTCGGCGTACAGCACCTCGACCGGCGGGCTGGAGGCGTAGGAGACGACCAGCGGGCGGTCGCCCTTGGCCTCCTTGCCGCCGGCCGAACCGGAGAACTCCTGGTTGTAGGCGAGCTCCCAGCTGTCGACGGTCTTCACGCCGTTGGCCTTCAGCTTCGACCAGTAGTCCTGCCAGCCGTCGTCGCCGTACTCCGCGATCGTGCCGAGGAGGAAGCCGAGGCCCGGGGAGGACCGCTCGGGGTTCTCCACCACGAGGAGGTCCTTGTACGCCGGCTTCGCCAGGTCGGCGAAGGTCTGCGGCGGCGCCAGCTTCTTGTCGGCGAAGTACTTCTTGTCGTAGTTGACGCAGATGTCGCCGGTGTCGACCGGGGTGACGCGCTTGTCGAGCTTGAGGGCGTCCGGGATCCGGTCGGCGCCCTTCGCCTCGTACTCCACGAAGATGCCATTGTCGACGGCGCGGGAGAGCAGGGTGTTGTCGACGCCGAAGAAGACGTCGCCCTGCGGGGAGCCCTTGGTCAGGATCTCCTTGTTGACGGCCTCGCCCGCGTCGCCGGCCTTCAGCACCTTGACGGTGAAGCCGGTCCGCTTCGTGAACTCGGCCAGCACCTCCTTGGAGGCGTTGAAGGAGTCGTGGCTGACGAGGGTCACGGTCTTCGGCGCCGGCGACCCGGACTTGCCCGCGGCTTCGCGGACGTCCTCGGTGGAGCAGGCGGCGAGGCTCGTGGCGCCGAGCGCCGCGGCCAGCGCGACGGCGGCGGCCTTCCTGATGTGCATCGTGGTACTTCCTCCTGGGTGGGACCAGGAAGAGACGCGGCCCTGCCCGCGGCCGGGGACCGGACGCGGGCAGGGCGCAACAGCTCGAGTTACGACCGAACTTCCTACCCGGAATGACCCGGGCGAGGTTCAGAGGGTCTGCGGTCTACGGTCACCGCACTCTCAGCGCTGTGGCGCTCCCCTGTCGGAATATGCAGATGTGTTCGAGCACAGGGTACAAGGTCAGCGCTCGGCCGCCGCCAGCTGTCCACAGGCGCCGTCGATCTCCTGTCCGCGGGTGTCGCGGACGGTCACCGGCACGCCGTGCCGGGCGATGGCCTCGACGAACGCCTTCTCGTCCTCGGGGCGGGACGCGGTCCACTTCGAGCCGGGCGTCGGGTTGAGCGGGATCAGGTTGACGTGGACCCGCTTGCCCTTGAGGAGCCTGCCCAGCAGGTCGCCGCGCCAGGCCTGGTCGTTGATGTCCCGGATGAGGGCGTACTCGATGGAGATCCGGCGCCCGGACTTCTCGGCGTACTCCCAGGCCGCGTCCAGCACCTCCCGGACCTTCCAGCGGGTGTTCACCGGCACCAGGGTGTCCCGCAGCTCGTCGTCGGGGGCGTGCAGCGAGACCGCGAGCCGGCACTTGAAGCCCTCGTCGGCGAAGCGCAGCATGGCCGGCACCAGGCCGACGGTGGAGACGGTGATGCCCCGCTGGGAGAGGCCGAGGCCGTCGGGCTCGGGGTCGGTGAGGCGGCGGATGGCGCCGACGACCCGCTTGTAGTTGGCGAGCGGCTCACCCATGCCCATGAAGACGATGTTGGAGAGCCGCGCGGGCCCGCCGGGCACCTCGCCGTCGCGCAGGGCGCGCATGCCGTCGACGATCTGGTGCACGATCTCGGCAGTCGACAGGTTCCGGTCGAGGCCGGCCTGGCCGGTGGCGCAGAACGGGCAGTTCATGCCGCAGCCGGCCTGCGAGGAGATGCACATGGTCACCCGGTCCGGGTAGCGCATGAGCACCGACTCGACGAGCGTGCCGTCGTGCAGCCGCCACAGCGTCTTGCGGGTGGTGTCGTCGTCGCACGAGATGTGCCGGACCACCGACATCAGGTCGGGCAGCAGCTCGCCGGCCAGCTTCTCCCGCGCGGCGGCCGGGATGTCGGTCCAGGCGGCGGGGTCGTGCGCGTAACGCGAGAAGTAGTGCGTCGACAGCTGCTTGGCGCGGAACGGCTTCTCGCCGATCGCGGCGACGGCCTCCTTCCGCTCCGCGGGCGTCAGGTCGGCGAGGTGCCGCGGCGGCTTCTTGGCTCCGCGCGGGGCGACGAAAGTGAGTTCTCCGGGCAGCGGACGAGCCACGACGGCGTCTCTCCTCAAACAGGCACGAGGTCGGACGTCCCGCGGCGGCGGGGAGCACGGCACTGCGGTGCCGGAGCGACCTCACTGGACCGTCCCCGCGGCGGCGAGGACGACGAAGGGCCCGGGGCACACGCCCCGAGCCCTTCCAGAGTACCCCGCTGCCCGTCAACCCGTTCCGGCGAAGAGCACGGGCACGGCTCAGCCCGTGCCCACGAACAGCGCGAGCAGCAGCCACACCACCGGCGCCGTCGGCAGCAGCGAGTCCAGGCGGTCCATGATGCCTCCGTGGCCGGGGAGCAGCGTCCCCATATCCTTGATGCCGAGGTCCCGCTTGATCATCGACTCGCCGAGGTCGCCGAGCGTCGCGCTCGCCGCCACCGCCAGGCCGAGGAGCAGGCCCTGCCACCAGGTGCCGCCGTCGATCAGGAACTCCATGCACAGCGCGCCGGCCGCCATCGCGAAGGCCACCGCGCCGAACAGGCCCTCGCGGGTCTTGCCGGGGCTGATCCGGGGCGCCAGCTTGTGCTTGCCGAAGCGCCAGCCGACCGCGTACGCCCCGGTGTCGCTGACCACCGTGAGCAGCAGGAAGGTCAGCACCCGCCACGGCCCGTCGTCGGCGGTGAGCAGCAGCGCCACGAAGGTCGCCAGGAACGGCACGTAGAACGCGGCGAAGACGCCCGCCGTGACGTCCTTCAGGTAGCCCTCGGGGGGCTCCGTCATGCGCCAGACGAGCACCGCGAGCGCCGTGAGGGCCATCGAGACCCAGGCGCCCTCGGGGCCCCGTACATACCCGGCGACGACCATGGCCGCGCCGCCGACCGCGAGCGGCACCAGCGGCGCCTTGATCGCCTTGCGCTCCTGGAGCCGGGAGGTCAGCTCCCAGAGACCGACGACCACGGCGACCGCTATCACGCCGACGAACGCCGGCTTCCAGATGAACAGCGACGCGATGATCACGGCCCCGAGACCGACGCCGACCCCTATGGCCGCGCCCAGGTCGCGGCCCGCGCTCTTCTTCTGCCGCGGCGCGCGGGCCGGGGACGGCGGAGGAGGCGGGACCGGGCCGGGCATGGGCTCCTGCGGGTGCTCGTGCGGAGTCTCGTCACGGAACAGGGGACCGCCCGTGTGAGCGGCCCCCCGTCCGTGTCCGTCCTGGAATCCGCCGGCGGGTACGTCGGGCACGATGGGCATGGGGCGAGTCTGCGCCGCCTGGTGCCGATCGTGGGCGGGACCCGCCGGGGCAGGCCCCTGGTCGGGTCCGCCGAGACCTGAACCGGCCGCCGGCGCCCCCCAGGATGAGTCGTTCATCAGACCTCGAGGAGCTCGGCTTCCTTGTGCTTCAGCAGCTCGTCCACCTGCGCCACGTACTTCGCGGTGGTGTCGTCGAGCTCCTTCTCGGCGCGGCGGCCCTCGTCCTCGCCGACCTCGCCGTCCTTGACGAACTTGTCGATGGTCTCCTTGGCCTTGCGGCGCACCGAGCGGATCGAGATCTTGGAGTCCTCGGCCTTGCCCTTGGCGACCTTGATGTAGTCGCGGCGGCGCTCCTCGGTGAGCTCCGGGAAGACCACCCGGATGATGTTGCCGTCGTTGCTCGGGTTGACGCCGAGGTCCGAGTCGCGGATGGCCTGCTCGATGTTGCGCAGCGCGCTCTTGTCGAACGGGGTCACCACGGCCATGCGCGGCTCCGGCACCGAGAACGAGGCCAGCTGGTTGATGGGGGTGAGGGCGCCGTAGTAGTCCGCCACGATCTTGTTGAACATCGCCGGGTGCGCACGGCCGGTGCGGATCGCGGCGAAGTCCTCCTTGGCGACCACGACGGCCTTCTCCATCTTCTCCTCGGCCTCGAGGAGGGTCTCTTCGATCACCACTTGCTCCTGCGTGTCGTCGCGTTGTGTCCTGCACGGTGTACGACCGGCAGGGCTGTCGTCCAGCCCCGTGCGGGGCGGTTCCCGTATGCGGTCGGGCTCAGGCCCGGGTGCCCTGGTCGCTCACGAGTGTGCCGATCTTCTCACCCGTCACGGCGCGCGCGATATTGCCCTCGGCGAGCAGTTCGAAGACGAGGATCGGGAGCTTGTTGTCGCGGCACAGCGTGATGGCGGTGGCATCGGCGACCTTGAGGTCGCGGGTGATGACCTCGCTGTACTCCAGGGCGTCGAACTTGACCGCGTTCGGGTTGGTCCTCGGGTCGGAGTCGTAGACGCCGTCCACGCCGTTCTTGCCCATGAGGAGGGCCTCGGCGTCGATCTCCAGGGCCCGCTGGGCGGCGGTCGTGTCGGTGGAGAAGTACGGCATGCCCATGCCGGCGCCGAAGATCACCACGCGCCCCTTCTCCAGGTGGCGCACGGCGCGCAGCGGGATGTACGGCTCGGCGACCTGGCCCATGGTGATGGCCGTCTGGACGCGCGAGTCGATGCCCTCCTTCTCCAGGAAGTCCTGGAGGGCGAGGCAGTTCATCACGGTGCCGAGCATGCCCATGTAGTCGGAGCGGGCCCGGTCCATGCCGCGCTGCTGGAGCTCGGCGCCGCGGAAGAAGTTGCCGCCGCCGATCACGATCGCGATCTGGGCTCCGTCCCGGACGACGGCCGCGATCTCACGCGCGATGGCGTGCACGACGTCGGGGTCGACACCGAGACCGGTACCGCCGGAGAACGCCTCCCCGGACAGCTTCAGCATGTAGCGGCCGAGCTTCTTGCCGCTTTTGTGGTCGTCGCCCTGTACGGCGCCCTGATTCATGGAGATCTCCTCGTGCACATACGAAGAAGGCCATTGCCTGGGTCCCTCGTGGGTTTCCCGTGCGGCAATGGCCTCCTCGTCACATCTGCGGTCGTGCCGCGCGGGGCGGTCCGACTGTCTCAGACCCTACCCGGGTCCGGTGTCCGTCGCGTGTGGGCGAACGGACTCAGATGCCGACCTTGATGCGGGTGAAGCGCTTCAGGGTGACACCGGCCTCGGTGAGGACCTGCTGGACGGACTTCTTGTTGTCCAGGGCGTACGGCTGGCCGAGCAGCGTGGCGTCCTTGAAGAAGCCGTTGACGCGACCCTCGACGATCTTGGCGATCGCGGCCTCGGGCTTGCCCTCGGCGCGGGTGGTCTCCTCGGCGATGCGGCGCTCGGACTCGACGACCTCGGCCGGGACGTCCTCACGGGTGAGGTACTTCGGCGCGAAGGCGGCGATGTGCTGCGCGACACCCTTGGCGACCTCGGCGTTCTCCTTGTCGAACTCGACGAGGACACCGATCTGCGGCGGGAGGTCGGGCATGGTGCGGTGCATGTACGCGGAGACGTAGCCGTCGGCGTACGCGGCGAAGCGGTCGAGGACGATCTTCTCGCCGAGGTTGGCGTTGGCCTCGTCCACGAAGGCCTGCACGGTCTTGCCGGGCTCGATCTCGGAGGCGAGGAGCGCCTCGATGTCGGCCGGCTTGGTGGCGGCGACGTGGGCGGCGAGGGCGTCGGCCACGGCGAGGAACTTGTCACCCTTGGCGACGAAGTCCGTCTCGCACTTCAGCTCGACGAGGACGCCGGAGGTGTTGTCGTCGGCGATGAGGGAGACCACGGCGCCGTTCTCGGCGGAGCGGCCCTCGCGCTTGGCGACACCCTTCTGGCCCTTGATGCGCAGGGCCTCGACGGCCTTGTCGACGTCGCCGTCGGCCTCTTCGAGGGCCTTCTTGCAGTCCATCATGCCGGCGCCGGTGAGCTCACGGAGCTTCTTGACGTCAGCGGCGGTGTAGTTCGCCATGAGTCTGTTTCTCTCTCGAAGTCAGAAAGATCTACGAAGATCTGCGGCGGGACGGCGGGGGCTTCGTGAGCCCCCGCCGTCACCTCCGAGGTGTTCCGGAGTGCGGAAGGGTCAGGCCTGCTCGGCGGCCGGGGCCTCGGCCTCGGCAGCGGGGGCCTCGGCGGCGGGCGCCTCGGCGGCGGCCGGCTCGTCGGCCTTCTTCTCACCCTCGAGCAGGTCGCGCTCCCACTCGGCGAGCGGCTCGCCGGCGGCCTTCTCGCCCGGCTTCGAGTCACCGGTCGCGGCGCCGGAGCGGGCGATGAGGCCCTCGGCGACGGCGTCGGCGATCACGCGGGTGAGCAGGGTGACGGAGCGGATCGCGTCGTCGTTGCCCGGGATCTTGTAGTCGACCTCGTCGGGGTCGCAGTTGGTGTCGAGGATCGCGACGACCGGGATGTTGAGCTTGCGAGCCTCGCCGACGGCGATGTGCTCCTTCTTGGTGTCGACGATCCAGACGGCGCTCGGCACCTTCTGCATCTCGCGGATGCCACCGAGGGTCTTCTCCAGCTTGGCCTTCTCGCGCGAGAGGACCAGGAGCTCCTTCTTGGTGAGACCCGAGGCCGCGACGTCCTCGAAGTCGATCTGCTCGAGCTCCTTGAGGCGCTGCAGACGCTTGTAGACGGTCGAGAAGTTGGTGAGCATGCCGCCCAGCCAGCGCTGGTTGACGTACGGCATGCCGACGCGGGTCGCCTGCTCGGCGATGGCCTCCTGGGCCTGCTTCTTCGTACCGACGAACATGACGGAGCCGCCGTGGGCCACCGTCTCCTTGACGAACTCGTAGGCGCGGTCGATGTACGACAGCGACTGGAGCAGGTCGATGATGTAGATGCCGTTGCGCTCGGTGAAGATGAAGCGCTTCATCTTCGGGTTCCAGCGACGGGTCTGGTGACCGAAGTGGACGCCGCTCTCCAGCAGCTCCCGCATCGTGACGACGGCCATGGCCGTATCTCCTTGAGTTTCTCGGTTGTGTTCCTGACGCCCCGGCGCGCCGTGCCACGAAGGACCGAAAGGCGCTGCCACCGTGCTCCAGGAGCGGGGTGGCGGGGCGTGCGAAGTCGACCCGGTGACCCGGGTCGCCATAGGAAGTGTACGGGACCCCGGGAGCGCCGGGTGACGACGCTGTCCACAGGTCCCGGCCTGTCCACAGAAATCGGCGCGGGCCGCCGGGGCCGCGCCGCCCGGGAAGGCTCGTCCCATGCAGCTCACGACCGTCTTCCTCGTCCTCGCCCTGCTCTGGCCGGTGGGCCCGCCGGCCCCCGAGGTCCTGCGCGGCTGGCACCCGCCGCCCGGCCCGTACGCAGCGGGGCACCGCGGGGTCGATCTCGCCGCTCCGCCGGGCACCGTGGTGCGCGCCCCGGCCGCCGGGACGGTGACCTTCGCGGGTCCGGTGGGCGGCCGTGGGGTGGTCACGCTCACCCTCGCGGGGACGGGCGCTCCCCCGCTGCGGACCACCTTCTCGCCGGTGGTCCCGCTGGCCCGCCGGGGCGACCGGGTCGCCGCGGGGACCCCGATCGCCGAGGTCGCCCCCGGCACGCACTGCGCGGCGTCCTGCCTGCACTGGGGACTGCTGCGCGGCCGGGACTACCTGGACCCGCTGCTGCTGACGGCCCGGCCCCGGTCGCGGCTGCTGCCGGTCAGGGACGCGGGCCCGTGACGCCGTGGAGGGCCATGGCGACGGCGGCCTCGGCGATGCTGCCGGGGTCCTCCGCCGCACCGAGCTCGATACGGCGGACGGCGGCGTCGACGACGCCCTGGAGGAGCATGGCGCCGAGGCGGGGTTCGGTCATGCCGAGACCGGCGAGGGCCTCGACGACCATCGCGACGAGGCCGCCGTGGGCGGCGCGGATCTTCTCGCGGGCGCCGTCGTCGAGTTCACCGGCGGAGATGGCGACGACGGCGCGGTGGCGGCGGTCGCCGACGAGTTCCAGCTGGGTGCGCACATAGGCGGCGACCTTGGCCTCGGGGGTGTCGGCGGCGGCCATGGCCCGCTCGACCTCGGCGGCCCAGACGGGGAAGTCGACCGCGCACAGCTCCTCGACGACGGCGGCGCGGGAGCGGAAGTACTCGTAGACGGACGAGCGCGCGAGGCCGGTGCGCTCGGCGAGCGCGGGGAAGGTCAGGGCCTCCGTCCCGCCCTCGGACAGCAGGGCGCGCGCGGCGTCCAGGAGGGCGCCGCGCTGCATGGTCCGGTGCTCGGCCACGGAGGCCGCTCGAATCCTGGGCACGGCTCCACTGTACGACCGGTGCGGCGGGTCAGCGGCCGACGTCGGCGAGCTTGGCGCGAAGCTGCAGGACGGACTTGGTGTGGATCTGGGAGACGCGGCTCTCGGTGACGCCGAGGACGTGGCCGATCTCGGCGAGGGTCAGGCCCTCGTAGTAGTAGAGCGTGACGACGGTCTTCTCCCGCTCGGGGAGGGTGTTGATGGCGCGGGCGAGCAGCCGGCGCAGTTCGCGGTCCTCGGCGACCTCGACGGGGTCGTCGGCGGCGGTGTCCTCCAGGGTGTCCATGAGGGAGAGCCGGTCGCCCTCGCCGCCGACGTGCAGCAGCTCTTCGAGGGCGACGACGTTCGCCAGGGACAACTGGCTGAAGACGGCGTGCAGTTCCTCCAGCGGGATGCCGAGCTCGGCGGCGACCTCGCCCTCCGTGGGGGTGCGGCGGAGCTGGGCCTCCAGGGTGGCGTAGGCGCGTTCCACGTTGCGGGCCTTCTGGCGCACCGAGCGGGGGATCCAGTCGAGGGCGCGGAGCTCGTCGATCATCGCGCCGCGGATGCGGGTGATGGCGTACGTCTCGAACTTGATGGCGCGCTCGACGTCGAACTTCTCGATGGCGTCGATGAGGCCGAACACCCCGGAGGAGACGAAGTCCGCCTGTTCCACGTTGGACGGCAGGCCGACGCTGACGCGTCCGGCGACGTACTTGACGAGGGGCGAGTAGTGCAGGATCAGCTGTTCCCGCAGCCGCTCGTCGCCGGTGGCCTTGTAGGAGCGCCACAGCTCTTCGAGGGAGGTCGGCGCGGCCGGCCGCACGGTGCCCCGGGCTGCGGGGGGCACCGCGGCGCGGTCAGACCCGGAGGTGTGCTGGGGCATGCGTCGCCTTGAGCCGTTCTGCTGTCGGGTGCGTCGGTCTGGGTGTCCGGTGGGGAATCCTGGTGAGCGTAGCGTGAGTGGGCAGTCGCGGTGAGCGAACGGGAGCGGATCGCGCCGGTCCAGGGGGACGTGGTCGGCCACATCTTCGAACCGGGGCCGTGGCGCGCGTCGGCCCCGCCGGTGCGGCCGGGATGACTCGGTTCCTCATCGGCATCACCTTTTCACCCGAATGCGCCGGGTCAAGGACCGCCTCGCCGCGCGTTCGACCCCGGCTTGCCGCTGTTCGTCAACCTCCATCCGTCGCCGTCCCGCTCGGCGTGACCGAGCGCGTGGAGCTCGTAGAGCCGGGCGAGGGCGTCGTCGGGGGTGGTGCCGGCGCGGCGGGCGATCTCGGTGGCGGGTGCGGGCGGGTGGGCGGGGAGCGCTTCGAGGACCTGGGCGGCTGCGGGGTGGAGCAGGTCGCGGGGGAGCACGGGGCCGCGCCGGGCGGGGGCGAGGTCGCCGATGGCGCCGACGAGTTCGACGATCTCGTCGGCGTCGGTGACGAGGGTGGCGCCGTCCCGGAGCAGTTCGTGGACGCCCGCGGAGAGGGCGCTGGTGACGGGGCCGGGGACGCCCATGGTGTGGCGGCCGAGGCGGGTGGCGGCGCGGGCGGTGACGAGGGAGCCGCTGCGGTGCCGGGCCTCGACGACGACGGTGCCGCGGGTGAGGGCGGCGATGACGCGGTTGCGGAGGATGAAGCGGCTGGGGGTGGGGTGGCTGCCGGGCGGGAGCTCGCCGATGAGGAGGCCCTGCTGGGTGATGCGGTCGAGCAGGCCGCGGTGGCCGCGCGGGTAGGGGGTGTCGACGCCGCAGGCGAGGACGGCGGCGGTGGCTCCGCCGGCGGCGAGGGCGCCGCGGTGGGCGGCGCCGTCGATGCCGTAGGCGGCGCCGGAGACGACGACCCAGCCGTGGCGGCTGAGGCCGGTCGCGAGGTCGGCGGCGGTGTGGGCGCCGTACGGGGTGCAGGCGCGGGCGCCGACCAGGGCGACGGAGCGCAGGGCCCAGGTGCGGAGCGAGGCGGGGCCCCGGGTCCACAGGCCGACGGGCCGGGCGTCGCCGAGGTCGTCGAGCTGGGTGGGCCAGTCGGGGTCGCCGGGGACGAGGAAGCGTCCGCCGAGCCGGGCGATGCGGTCGAGGTCGGCCTCGGGCGCGGTGGTGCGGGCGCGGTGCCGCCAGCCGGCGAGGCGGCGCGGTCCGGTGCCGGGCGGCGGGGGTGCGCCGGGGTCGCGGAGGAGCGCGAGGAAGCCGGTGGCGCCGTGGACGCGCAGGGCGTGGCCGGCCTGTTCGTCGCCGGGTTCGACGATGCGGGTGAGGGCGGCGCGGGCGAGGCGCTCCGCGTCCTGGGGGCTCTGGGTCATGGGAGGTCTCCGGCGGTGAGGGGGACGCCGCGGGTGATGCCGGTGCGGAGTTCGAGGGCGAGGGCGAGGTCGTCGTGGTCGGGGCGGTCGTGTCCGGCGAGGTCCGCGACGGTCCAGGCGACGCGGAGGACGCGGTCGAGGCCGCGGGCGGTGAGGAGGCCGCGTTCGATGTCGCGTTCGGCGTGGGCGAGGGCGCCGGGGGCGGCGAGGTAGCGGGTGCGGAGCTCGTGGCCGGGGATCTCGCTGTTGAGGGTCCAGGGGGTGCCGGTGAGGCGGGCGGTGGCGCGGGCGCGGGCCTCGCGCACCCGGTCGGCGACGGCGGTGGTGGATTCGCCCCGGCCGCTTTGGCCGAGGAGGTCGGCGCGGGTGACGGGCTCGGCCTCGACGCGGAGGTCGACGCGGTCGAGCAGCGGGCCGGAGAGGCGGGCCTGGTAGCGACGGATGACGGACGGCGGGCATTCGCACCCGGCGCCGTGCAGGGTGTGGCGACCGCAGGGGCAGGGGTTGGCGGCGAGGACGAGGAGGAAGCGGGCGGGCAGGCGGACGACTCCGGCGGTGCGGGCGATGACGACGTGCCCGGATTCCAGGGGCTGGCGGAGCGCGTCGAGGGACTTCGTGGAGAACTCGGGCGCTTCGTCCAGGAAGAGGACGCCCCGGTGGGCGAGCGAGACGGCTCCGGGCCGGGGGATGCCGTTCCCGCCGCCGACGAGGGACTGCATGGTGGCGGAGTGGTGGGGCGCGCAGTAGGGGGCGCGGCCGACGAGGGGTTCGCCGGGCGGGAGGATGCCGGCGACGGAGTGGACGGCGGTGACTTCGAGGGATTCCTGCCGGTTCAGCGGCGGGAGGACGCCGGGGAGCCGTTCGGCGAGCATCGTCTTCCCGGCGCCGGGCGGGCCGGTGAGCAGCAGGTGGTGGCCGCCGGCGGCGGCGATCTCCAGGGCGCGGCGGGCGGTGTGCTGGCCGGCGACGTCGGCGAGGTCGGGGCCTTCGCCGGGGTCGGGGGCGAGTCCGGTGCCGATACCGGCGCCGGGGACGAGGAGGCCGGCGAGCATGGCGTCGGGGCGGCCCGGTTCGGCGGGTTCCTCGTCGGGGACGGGTTCGCCGCCGAGGACGGCGATGAGCTGGCGGAGGGTGCGGACGCCGAGGACGGAGACGCCGGGGACGAGCGCGGCCTCGCCGGCGGTCTGCTCGGGGACGACGACCTGGTGGTAGCCGGCGTCGGCGGCGGCGAGCACGGCGGGGAGGATGCCGCGGACGGGCCGGACGCGTCCGTCGAGGCCGAGTTCGCCGATGAGGACGAGGTCGGCGATGGAGCGCGGGTCGATCCGCTCGGCCGCGCCGAGGACGGCCGCCGCCACGGCGAGGTCGAACCCCGAGCCCGATTTGGGGACGGAGGCGGGGCTGAGGCCGACCGTGAGCTTCTTCTGGGGCCATTCGGCGCCGGAGTTGACGACGGAGGCGCGGACGCGGTCGCGGCTCTCGCTGAGGCTCTTGTCGGGGAGGCCGACGAGGGTGAAGGCGGCGACGCCCGGTTCGAGGTCGGCCTGGACCTCGACGACGACGCCTTCGACGCCGACCAGGGCGACGGAGCAGGTGCGGGCGAATCCCATCTCAGGCCACCCCCTGGGCGTGGGTGAGGACGGGGGCGCCGTGGCGGGGCAGGACGATGCCGACGAGGTCGATGCGGACGCCGCCGGCGGGTGGCGGGCTGCCGGTGCGGTCGAGCCAGCAGAGCGCGAGGTGCCGGAGCCGCGCGGCCTTCTCGGGGGTGACGGCGGCCATGGGGTGCTCGAAGGAGCCGATGCGCCGGGTCTTGACCTCGCAGATGACGAGGGTGTCGCCGTGCAGGGCGACGATGTCGATCTCCCCTGTGCGTCCGCAGCGCCAGTTGCGGGCCAGGATGTGCAGGCCGGCGCGGGCGAGCCGGCGGGCCGCCAGCTCTTCTCCGTACCGTCCGAGTGCTCGGGTCGCGTTCATCGGGACCACCTCCGTCACCGACTGTGACGGACGCGGTCCCGGCGTGTGCGGGCCTGTGGACGAGCGGGCGGTCGCGGAGGACCGCGTCACTCACACGGGTGAGAGGCGGGGGTGGGGTCAGCTGCCGGGCAGTTCGAGGTCGCTCTTGTTGAGCTCCTCGATGTTGACGTCCTTGAAGGTCAGGACGCGGACCTGCTTGACGAACCGGGCCGGTCGGTACATGTCCCAGACCCAGGCGTCGGCCATGCTGACCTCGAAGAAGACCTCGCCCTGGACCGAGTGCACCTGCATCTCGTAGTCGTTGGTGAGGTAGAAGCGCCGCTCGGTCTCGATCACGTATTTGAACAGCCCGACGACGTCGCGGTACTCCCGGTAGAGCTTCAGCTCCATCTCGGTCTCGTACTTCTCGAGGTCCTCGGCGCTCATGGCATGTTCCCCTTCAGCCGTGCGTCCCCCTATTGTGCGCCAGCCGCGGGTGCCTCCCCGACGATTTCCGGGGCGAGCACGACGGGCACGCTGGGGGGTCCCTCGTCGAGCAGCGTGCGCAGCAGCTCGGCGAGCCTGATGGGGTACACGGTCTCATGGGCCGCCGACAGTTCGGCGGAGGTCCACCATCTCAGCCCCGAGAGACTACGGGTCTCCAGCTCGGTGAGGGCCTGCGGGCCGGGCACGGGACCGAGGTGGCGGGTGCGGGCGAGGTAGTACCACTCGTCCTGGTCCCAGCGGCGGCCGGCGAAGGGGAAGGAGCAGCGGCGCTGCCAGAGGACCGGCCCGAGCTCGACGTCGGTGAGCCCGGTCTCCTCGGCGAGTTCGCGCAGCGCGGCCTCCTCGCGGGTCTCGTCGCCCTCCAGGCCGCCGCCGGGGGTGAACCACCAGGTGTCGGTGGGGTCGTCCGGCTCGTGGCCGTGCATGAGGAGCACCCGGTCGTCGGGGTCGAGCAGGATCACCCGGGCGACCTGGCGCACTTCGGTGCTCCCCGTCATGCCTTCACCTTCTCGCGCGCGGGGGTGCGCCGCGCCCGGAGGCGGGCGCTCACGGGCCCGTGGGCGGCGCCGCCGAGGATGAGGACGGCGCCCGTGGCGACGGCGGCGAGGAGGAGCCGGAGGGGGCCGGGCTCGGAGACGCCGCCGGGGAGGGCGGCGAAGCCGGCGGGGCGCTCCAGGAGGTCGCCGGGGAGCGGCCAGGCGACGGCGTCGACCCGGGCGACGACGCTGGAGCGCGGGACGGAGCCCTGGGCAGCGTCCTCCAGGTGGGTGCGGGAGTCGAGCGAGGTGAAGCGGTCGTCGCCGAGGAGGAAGAGGCTGCCGGCGGGGACGGTGGCGGTGAAGTCCTCGGTGGCGGCGCGGACGGTGCCGTCGGGTCCGGGCCGCAGATACGGTTCTTCGACGGGGGTGCCGTTGACGGTGAGCCGGCCCCCGTCGCCGCAGCAGGCGACGGTGTCGCCGCCCACCGCGACGACCCGCTTGACCATGGTCGAGCCGCCCCACAGCGGGTCCTCGAAGACCACGACGTCGCCGCGCCGGACCTCGTCCCCGTCGATCCGCTGGGCGAGCAGCTTGGTGCCCGCGTCGAAGGTGGGGGCCATGGAGCCGGTGGGCACGGTGTACGGCCGGTAGAGCAGCGCCCCGGCGGCGAAGCCGCCGACGAAGAGCAGACAGCCGACGGCCACGGCCAGCCCCGACAGCACGCTGCCGAGCCGGCCGTGGCCGTCCCTCTTCCTGCCGGTTGCGCTCATGTGCTCCCCAGGGGTCCGTCGTCGGTCTGGGACGGACCCTACCCGCGGGAAGCTACTCGGCGGTATGCCGCGCGGCCCGCTTCTTGCGCCGCCACAGCACCAGCGGGAGCGCCGCCGCGAGTCCCGCGGCGGCCGGGGTCGCCGCCGCGGCAGGGAGCGCGGCGGCCGGATTCAGGCCCGCCTGGTCGAAGACGTCCGGGACGGGCAGCGTCGCCCAGCGGCTGACGGGCCAGGCGACGACCACGGCACGGCCGACGACCTGGTCGTTGGCGATGGTGCCGCCGCCGGGCAGCTCCTGGTGGAAGCGGGAGTCGAGCGAGTTCTGCCGGTTGTCGCCCATGACCCAGATGCGGCCCTCGGGGACCTTGACCGGGCCGAAGGAGTCCTGGCAGGGGACGGAGCCGGGGAAGAGGTACGCGGTCTCGTCGAGCTCCTTGCCGTTGAGGACGACCTTGCCGCCCTCCTTGCAGGAGACGGTGTCGCCGCCGACGGCGATGACCCGCTTGATGAGGTCCTTCTCCTCGGCGGACGGCATGAGGCCGATGAAGCTGAGGAACTTCTGCACCGCGTTGGGCTTCGGCGTCTCCGCCGTCTCCAGCCAGCCACCCGGGTCGTGGAAGACGACGACCTCGCCGCGCTCGGGCTCGGAGCCGAACCACGGGGTCAGCTTGTCGACGAGGACCCGGTCACCCTTCTTCAGGGTGTTCATCATCGATTCCGACGGAATCGAGAACGCCTGCACCAGGAAGGTCTTGATCAGCAGCGCGAGGATCAGCGCGATGCCGATGAGCAGCGGCAGCTCCTTCCAGAAGGACCGCTGCTTCTTCCCGCGCGCGCCCTGCCCGTCGCTCGCGTCGGACCCGTCGGTCCCGTCCGGCCGGTCGCCGGAGGGCGACGTGCCGCCGCCGCTGGTGTTCTCTTCCGTCACGTTCTCACCTCTGGCCCCGTCGGCCCTGTCCTCGGGCCCGTCGTGTCCGGAACGTGCGCCGACGGCCACTTCCCCCACATCCACTCCTCACTCGATGCGGCCGCCCGTCCCGGAACAGGGACAGGCCCGCCACTCCCATAACGAGCAGGAGTTCCGCAGGGGTCGGCGGCCCAGGCATTCCGTTCACGTTCCGCGAGGACACACTATGCGACGGGCCCGGCGCGGTCCCTGCGGTCGCGGGCGCGTCCGGCACGGCGGCGAACGCCTCGCGCTGCTCCAGGCGCCGCCAGTGGCCGACCGGCCAGGCGATCACCACGGCACGGCCCACGACCTGCTCCTCGGCGATGGTGCCCCGCCCGGGTTCGTCGAGGTGGTAGCGCGAGTCGGCGGAGTCGGAGCGGTGGTCGCCGAGCACGAAGATCCGGCCCTCGGGGACCTTGACCTCGAAGGGGATGGTGGACGGCTTGTCGCCGGGGTTGAGGTACGGCTCGTCCAGCGGCACGCCGTTGACGGTGATCCGGCCGTCCGCGCCGCAGCAGCGGACGGTGTCCCCGCCGACCGCGACGACCCGCTTGATCAGGTCCCGCTCGTCGGCCGAGGGCATCAGACCGATGAAGGTCAGCGCCTGCTTGACCTGCTTGATCCCGACGGGGTCCTCGGCGGCGGGGGCGGCCTCCTGGTGGAGCCAGTCGCCCGGGTCCTTGAAGACGACCACGTCGCCGCGCTGCGGCTTCGAGCCGAACCACGGAGTGAGCTTGTCGACGAGCACCCGGTCGTCGATCCGGATCGTCTGCTCCATGGAGCCGGACGGAATGACGAACGCCTGCACGAGGAAGGTCTTGAGGACGAGCGCGATCAGCACCGCGACGCCGACCAGGATGGGGATCTCGCGGAGCGCGGAGCGCTGCCGGCGCCGCTTGACCTTGCGGGCCAGCCTGCGCCGCTCGGCGCGCCCGGGCGGTGCCGGCGCCGCGCCCGCCTCGGAGCCCGCCCGCCGTCCGCGGCTACCCATGCCCGCTCCCCCGCGGGCCGACGGCGTGTCCGCCGGCCGGCGGCGCCGGTACGGAGTCGTACGCGCCGGTAGCGGGCACGGAGCTCCAGCGGGCGGCCGGCCAGACGATCCAGTCGGCGCGGCCGACGACCTGGTCCACGGGGACCATGCCACCGCCGGGGCTGCCGAGGTGGTCGCGGGAGTCGCTGGACTGGCTGCGGTGGTCGCCCATCACCCAGAGCGAGGCCGGCGGGACGACGATGTCGAAGGGCACCTCGGAGGGGCGGTCACCGGGGGCGAGGTACGGCTCTTGGACGGGGGTGCCGTTCACGGTGACGCGGCCCTTCGCGTCGCAGCAGACCACGCGGTCGCCGCCGACGCCGACGACCCGCTTCACGAAGTCCGTCTCGTCGGGGGCGGCGAGGCCGAGGGAGGCGGCGGCGTCGTGCAGCAGCCCCGTGACGGGATCACCGGCCGCCTCCTCCTGTACGAAGGAGCCGGTGCCGTCGAAGACGACGATGTCACCGCGGCGCGGCTCACTGCCGAAACGGTACGCCAGCTTGTTCACCAGGATCCGGTCGCCGACCTGGAGGGTGGGCTCCATCGAGCCGCTGGGGATCAGGAACGGCTGGGCCACGAAGTGGCTGAGGAGCAGCAGGAACACCACACAGGCGGCGCCGATCAGCCCGGTCCGCCGCCACGAGGGACCGCGCCCGGAAACGCGCACGGAGCGCGACCCGTCGTCCGTGGCGGGATCCGGTGGGGGATCCGCCGGGGACGAGGGGTCGCGCTCCGTGTGCTGTGCTTCGGTGTCCATCGGGGGGTGAGCCTATCCGGCCCGCCTGTACGAGGAGCGTGAAGCGTCGCGCGAGCGGTGAGCCGGAGCTCAGTTGTCGCGCTTCTCCTTGATCTTGGCGGCCTTGCCGCGCAGCTCACGGAGGTAGTAAAGCTTGGCGCGACGGACGTCACCGCGGGTGACGAGCTCGATCTTCTCGAAGATCGGGCTGTTCACCGGGAAGGTGCGCTCGACGCCGACGGAGAACGAGACCTTGCGGACGGTGAAGGTCTCGGAGACGCCGGAGCCCTGGCGGCGGATGACGACGCCCTTGAACTGCTGGATACGGGAGCGGTTGCCCTCGATGACGCGCACGTGGACGTTCACGGTGTCGCCGGGACGGAAGGCGGGCAGGTCGGAGCGGAGCGAAGCCGCGTTCACCTGGTCGAGCAGGGAGGCCATGGAGGTCTCTTTCCTCGCCGATGCCACAGGTCATCGACGGTGACGTACGAATGATGGAGACGCCGTCCGGTCCCTGGCGGGCGGCTCCCCCTGTGGCAGGGGCGCGCGCCGGACGGACGGCAGTCGCCTATTCTTCCACGCCCTCGACCCTGCGCCAAAATCGCCCGCCGGGCTCGGGGGCCCAGCCGAGGATCGACAGCAGCTCGCGGTCCTTCTTGTCGAAGGCGGCGGGGTCGCAGCGCTCGATGAGGTCGGGCCGGTGGGCGACGGTGCGGCGGAACGCCTCGTCGCGGCGCCAGCGGGCGATCTTGCCGTGGTGGCCGCTGAGCAGCACCTCGGGGATCTCCCGGCCGCGCCAGCTCGGCGGCTTGGTGTAGACGGGGCCTTCGAGGAGGTTGGCCATGGCGCCGGGGGCGAAGGAGTCGTCCCGGTGCGACTCGGCGTTGCCGAGGACGCCGGGCAGGAGACGGGCGACGGCCTCGGTGATCACGAGGACGGCGGCCTCGCCGCCGGCGAGCACGTAGTCGCCGATGGAGACCTCGTAGACCGGCATGCGGGTGGCGTACTCGTCCATGACCCGGCGGTCGATGCCCTCGTAGCGGGCGGGGGTGAAGATCAGCCAGGGCCGCTCGGAGAGCTCGACGGCGAGTTCCTGGGTGAAGGGGCGTCCGCTGGGGGTGGGGACGACGAGGACGGGGCCGCGGGCGCCGGCCTCGTAGCCGTCGGCGAGGGTCTGGTCGAGGGCGTCGCCCCAGGGCTCGGTCTTCATGACCATGCCGGGGCCGCCGCCGTAGGGGGTGTCGTCGACGGTGTTGTGCCGGTCGTACGTCCACCGGCGCAGGTCGTGGACGTGCACGTCGAGCTGCCCGCGCGCGCGGGCCTTGCCGACGAGGGAGACGTTCAGCGGTTCCAGGTACTCGGGGAAGATCGTGACGACGTCGAGCCTCATGCCTGCTCGTCCTCGGCGTCGCGGGCGGAGGCGATCTCGGCGCGGTCGTCGATGAGGCCGGGCGGCGGGGCGATGACGGCCCGCTGGTTCTCCAGGTCGATCTCGGTGACGATCTGCTCGACGAAGGGGATCATCAGCTCGGTGCCGTCGGGACGCTCCACGATGAGCAGGTCCTGCGAGGGCAGGTGGGAGATCTCGGTGATCACGCCGACCTCGGTGCCGTCGGCGAGGACCACGTCGAGGTCGACGAGCTGGTGGTCGTAGTACTCGTCCTCCTCCTCGGGCAGCTCGGCCGGGTCGACCTCGGCGATGAGGAGGGTGTTGCGGAGCGCCTCGGCGGCGTTGCGGTCGTGGACGCCCTCGAAGCGGAGCAGCAGCCGGCCGCTGTGCACCTTGCCGGACTCGACGGTCAGCGGACCGGCGGAGGGCGGGTCGGTGAGCAGGACGGCGCCGGGACCGAGCCGCAGCTCGGGCTCGTCGGTGCGCACCTCCACGGTGACGTCGCCCCTGATCCCGTGGGCGCGGCCGATCCGCGCGACTACCAACTGCACTGGTGAACTCTCCTGTCGTACGGCAACGGGCCGGGGTGGGCGGTCTGCCCTCCCCGGCCCGTGCCGGTGTCAAACTTTCAGCGGACCTGGTCCACGTCGACGAGGTCGACGCGGATGCCACGACCGCCGATGGCGCCCACGACGGTCCGCAGCGCACGCGCGGTGCGGCCGTTGCGGCCGATCACCTTGCCGAGGTCGTCGGGGTGGACCCGGACCTCCAGCACGCGACCGCGGCGCAGGTTGCGCGAGGCGACCTGCACGTCGTCAGGGTTGTCGACGATGCCCTTCACGAGGTGCTCGAGAGCCTCCTCGAGCATGATCAGGCCTCGGTGGTGGACTCGGCCTCGGCCTCGTCCGCCTTCGCCTTCTTGGCCTTCGGGGTGATGGCCTCACCCTTGTCCTCGGCACCCTCGAGCGCCTTGGCGAACTCGTCGAAGGAAGCGCGCTTCTCTTCCTTGGTCGCCGGGGCGAGCAGCGGCTTCTCCGGGGCCGGGAGGCCCTTGTGCTTCTGCCAGTCGCCGGTGAGCTTCAGGATGGCGAGAACCGGCTCGGTCGGCTGGGCGCCGACGGAGAGCCAGTACTGCGCACGCTCGGAGTCGACCTCGATACGCGACGGGTTGTACGTCGGGTGGTAGAGGCCGATCTCCTCGATCGCGCGGCCGTCACGGCGGGTGCGCGAGTCGGCGACGACGATGCGGTAGTGCGGCTGGCGGATCTTGCCGAGGCGCTTGAGCTTGATCTTGACTGCCACTGGAGTGGTGTCTCCTGGTCTTGACGTGGGTGGGCACTTGAGATGCCACGTGGGGTTGCGGTACTCGGGTGCCCGATGGACGCGTCAGCCGGAGGAGAGAGGGGTCCTGTGCGACTGTCGAGTACAGCTGACCATTGTGCCACACCCCGCCAGGTCAGCCTGCGGCGCCCACGGTCTCCGGGATCCGGAACGGCTTGCCGCAGCCGCCGCAGACGATCGGCGCCTGGGCGAGCACCGAGGGCACCACGCGCACGCTGCGCCCGCAGTCGCAGACGGCCTTGACCCGGACGCCGCCGCCCGAGGAGCCGTGCCGGGCGGCCGGTCCGCGGAAGGAGCGCTTGGTGTCGGCGGCCGTGGCCACGGTGTGGGCCTTGAGGGCGCGCTGGAGCCGCTCGATGGTGGGCCGGTACCGCCGCTTCGCCTCGGGGGTGAGCGTGACCAGGGAGAAGCCGCTGCTGGCGTGCGGCTCCTCGGGATGGTCGAGGCCCATCTCCTCGGCGATCGCGAGGAATCTGCGGTTGTGGTAGCGGCCGGCGCGGGAGGTGTCGCGGACACCCCGGGCGGCGGCGATGCCGTGGACTGCCTCGTGGAGCAGTCGCTCGAAGGAGAGCTCGGCGCCGCAGGCGGACGACGACTCTCCGATCAGGGACTCGGGCGCGGCGAGGTCCGGCAGCTCGGGGTGGTGCCGCTGAATGTCGGCCCACGCCTGCGCCAGCTCTGCGGCGAGGACAGGTGGTGTCGTGCTCACGTCGGGTACAACGAGCCGGATCCCCTCCGGGTTCCATTCCGGGGCAACTCAAATATTTTGCACGTACCCGTCAGTCGGTAGCGAGGCGTCCACAGCTGGTGCACAGCGGCGCATACGCCCCGGCGCGCGGTCAGGTCACGCGCGCCGGGGCGGTGTGGGAGGGGACACTACCGCGCCCGTGCCCGAGTTCGGGCACCGCCCCCCTCCCCCGGCCGACATCTTTCAGGGGGTGGCCCGAACTCGTCCCCCGGTCGTCCGGCCCGACCACTGGACGCGGGGGGCGAAGCGCAGTTCCCTGGCTACGGGGGGGCTGTCGTCCGGCACGGAATGGGGCCTGATCCATGACACCTACGCTCGTCCCGCACCACCCCGCGCGCGACTGGGCCGAGATCCAGGAACGGATGCTCGTCCCGCTGTACGAGGCGGCCTACGAACGCGTCGGCGTCGGCCCGGGCACCCGCCTGCTGGGCCTGGACTGCGGCACCGGCCTCGCCCTGCTGATGGCGACCGCCCGGGGCGCCTCGGCCGCCGGGGCGGAGCGGGACCACGCGCGCGTGGAGCTCGCCAGGACACGCCTCCCCGAGAACGTGCCGGTCACCTCCGGCGTACCGGAGGACGGCCCGTACGACGTCGTCACCGCCTTCCACGCGGGCGACCGCACCGGCTTCGCGCCGGCCGACCTCACCCGGGCGGCCCAACCGGGCGCGACGGTCGTGCTGGCCGGCTGGGGGCCGCCGGAGCGGTGCGCGACGGAGCCGCTGCTGCGGCTGGCGGACCGGCTCGCGGACCGGCGCCCCTCCCCCCGTACCGACCTCGCCGTCCTCGCGGCCCGGGCCGGGCTGCGGCCGGTCGGCGCGGGGCGGGTCGCCTGCCCCTTCGGGTACGCGGACGAGAGCAGCGCGGTGCGCGGGCTGCTGTCGACCGGCGCCTTCGACGCTGCCGCGCGGGCCGGCGACCCGGCGCAGGTGGAGAAGGAGATCGAGGAGGCGCTGGCCCCGTACCGCCGCCCGGACGGCACGGTGTGGATGCCGAACGACTTCCGGTACGTCGTCGCGCGCGTGCCCTGACCGCCGCTCAGGCGCGCCGCTCCGGGTCGGGCCGGACGCCCGGCTCGGGCGCGTCCGGGGCGGGGCGCTCGATGCCCGCCGCCCGGTAGGCCGCGTCCTCCTCCAGGGTCTCGTTCTCCAGCAGCGCGGCGCTGAGGGCGTCCAGCCGGTCGCGGTGCTCGCGCAGGAGCCGTACGGCGTCCACGTAGCACTCGTCGACGATCCGGCGCATCTCGGCGTCGACGGCGTCGAGGGTCGCGGGGGCGGCGGAGAGCCCGTACGCCTGCTGGGCGTCGCTGGGGATCGCGGTCAGTCGGCCGACGGTCTCGCTCATGCCCCAGCGGCCGACCATGCCCCGCGCGATGTTCGTGACCTGCTCCAGGTCGCTCTCCGCGCCGGTGGTGATGACGCCGAAGACGACCTGCTCGGCCGCCATGCCGCCGAGGGCGCCGATGATCCGGCCGCGCAGGTACTCCTCGGTGTAGGCGTACTTGTCGGCGTCCGGGGTGGAGAGGGTGACGCCGAGGGCCCGGCCGCGCGGCACGATGGTGATCTTGCGGACCGGGTCGGCGCCGGGCTGGAGCATGCCGAGCAGGGCGTGGCCGCTCTCGTGGTACGCGGTGCGGCGGCGTTCCTCCTCGGGCATGACGAGCGGACGCTCGGCGCCGAGCTGCACCTTCTCCAGGGCGTCGGAGAGGTCCGACTGGGTGACGGCCTTCTGCTCGCGCTTGACGGCGAGGAGGGCGGCCTCGTTGGCGAGGTTGGCGAGTTCGGCGCCGGTCATGCCGGGGGTGGTGCGGGCGACCTGCTCCAGGTCGACGTCCTTCGCGAGCGGGATCTGCCGGGTGTGGATCTTCAGGATGGCCTCCCGGCCGCCCCGGTCCGGCGGGTTGACGTGCACGATCCGGTCGAAGCGGCCGGGGCGGGTGAGGGCGGGGTCGAGGACGTCGGCCCGGTTGGTCGCGGCCAGCACGATGACGCCCTCGGAACCGGTGAAGCCGTCCATCTCGGTGAGGATCTGGTTGAGCGTCTGCTCACGTTCGTCGTGGCCGCCCATGCCCGAGCCGCCGCCGCGGGCCCGGCCGATGGTGTCGATCTCGTCGATGAAGATGATCGCGGGGGCGACCTTGCGGGCCTCGGCGAACAGCTCGCGGACCCGGGAGGCGCCGACGCCGACGATCATCTCGATGAACTCGGAGGCGGAGGCCGAGAAGAACGGCACCCCGGCCTCGCCGGCCACGGCCCGCGCGAGGAGCGTCTTGCCGGTGCCGGGCGGGCCGGCGAGCAGCACGCCCCGCGGCATCTTGGCGCCCATCCGCCGGTAGGCGTCGGGGTTCTTCAGGAAGTCGACGACGTCGTTGAGCTCGCCCTCCACCTCGTCGATGCCGGCCACGTCGGCGAACGTGGTGCGCTTGCCGCCCTCCAGCTCGACCGGTTTCGGCGGCTGCTTGCGGCCGAGCATCCCGCCGGCGCCGCCCATGCCCGAGCTCATCCGGCGGGCGATGAAGACCCAGAGCAGCACGAGGAGCAGCATCGGGGCGAGGGAGAGGAGGAGGTTGGCGAGGAAGGAGCGTTCCTGCACCACCGGTTCGGCGGTGACGGTGACCTTCTGCTTGGTGAGCTGCGCCCACAGGTCGTCGTCGGCGAAGGCCGGCCGCTGGGTCTGGAACTTGGTGTAGTCGCCCTTGCCGTCGGGCACCGGCTGCTTGTCCTTCAGCTGCCCCTGGATGGCGTCGCCCTTGGAGTAGATCTTGGTGACGTTCCCGGCGGTGACCTGCTTGCTGAACTCGGTGTACGAGATCGTCGGCCCGTCGCCCTCGTTGAAGAAGGACAGCACGATGTTGGTGATCAGGTACACGGCGAGCGCGGTGAGGATGAGGCTGCCCCAGCCGCCGGGCATCTTCCGCTTCGGCGGCGGGGGCGGCGGCGCCCCCTCCGAGCGCCAGGGCTGGTCGGTCCGGTCGCGCGGGGGTACGGGGTTGGCCACGTCGCTCTCCTCGGGGCGGCAGTGGCCCCAGTATCGAAGATCGCGACAGAAGCGGCATTCCGGGCGGGCCGGGGGGACGAAAAGGGGCCCGGGGCGGTTGCGTACCCGCCACGGGCCCCTTCTCGCGGGGCGTCCGGAGACCGTCAGCCCATGAACTTCTTGAACTCGTCCGGCAGCTCGAAGTCCTGCGGGCCCTGCCCGGCGCCCGGCAGCCCGAAGGCGCCGCCCTGCTGGGCCTGCTCCCGCTTCGCCTGGGCGGCCTGCTCCTCGGCCTTCCGCTTCATCGGGTTGCCGCTCTTCCGCTTGCCCTTGGCCTGCTTGATCTGCTTCTTCTGCCGGCCGGGGCCGCCGCCCATGCCGGGGATGCCGGGCATGCCGGGCAGGCCGCCGCCCTGGGCCATCCGGGACATCATCTTGCGGGCCTCGAAGAACCGCTCGACCAGGCCCTTCACCGCGCTGACCTCGACACCGGAACCCTTGGCGATACGGGCGCGGCGGGAGCCGTTGATGATGGTCGGGTCCTGGCGCTCGGCCGGCGTCATCGACTTGATGATGGCGGCGGTGCGGTCCACGTCCCGCTCGTCGATGTTGGCGATCTGCTCCTTCATCTGCCCCATGCCGGGCAGCATGCCGAGGAGCTTGCTGATGGAGCCCATCTTGCGGACCTGCTCCATCTGGGCGAGGAAGTCGTCCAGGGTGAAGTCCTGGCCCTTCTTCGACGCGAGCTTCGAGGCCATCTTGGCGGCCTCTTCCTCGTCGAAGGTCTGCTGGGCCTTCTCGATGAGCGACAGCATGTCGCCCATGCCGAGGATGCGGGACGCCATGCGGTCCGGGTGGAACGCGTCGAAGTCGTCCAGCTTCTCGCCGTTGGAGGCGAACATGATCTGCTTGCCGGTGACGTGCGCGATGGAGAGCGCGGCACCACCGCGGGCGTCGCCGTCGAGCTTGGAGAGCACGACGCCGTCGAAGCCGACGCCGTCGCGGAACGCCTCGGCGGTGTTGACCGCGTCCTGACCGATCATGGCGTCGACGACGAAGAGGATCTCGTCGGGCGAGACGGCGTCCCGGATGTCGGCCGCCTGCTGCATCAGCTCCTGGTCGATGCCGAGGCGGCCGGCGGTGTCGACGATGACGACGTCGTACAGCTTGGTGCGCGCGTACTCGATCGAGTCCTTGGCGACCTGGACCGGGTCGCCGACGCCGTTGCCGGGCTGCGGGCCGTAGAAGGCGACGCCGGCGCGGTCGGCGACGACGGAGAGCTGGTTGACGGCGTTGGGGCGCTGGAGGTCGCAGGCGACGAGCAGCGGCGAGTGGCCCTGCCCCTTCAGCCAGAGGCCGAGCTTTCCGGCGAGGGTGGTCTTACCGGCACCCTGGAGACCGGCGAGCATGATCACGGTCGGCGCGGTCTTGGCGAACCGCAGCCGGCGGGTCTCGCCGCCGAGGATCGCGATCAGCTCGTCGTTGACGATCTTGATGACCTGCTGGGCGGGGTTGAGCGCCTGGGAGACCTCGGAGCCGGTGGCGCGCTCCTTGACCTGCTTGATGAAGGAGCGGACGACCGGAAGGGCGACATCCGCTTCGAGCAGGGCGATCCGGATCTCGCGTGCGGTGGCGTCGATGTCCGCCTCGGACAGACGGCCCTTGCCGCGGAGGTTCTTGAAGGTCGCTGCAAGGCGGTCGGAGAGGGTATCGAACACGGCGGTCGCGGATCCTCGGTGTCGTGGGCGGTCGGATTGCCCTCCAGGGTATCGGGCCGTCCGGAGAGTGTGGCCCCGCCCGCCCGATCCGGGTACGGAGGCGGGGCCGGGCGGCCCTCACCCCAGCGCCGCCTCCAGCGTCCGGGCCAGGTCGATCGCCTCCTCGTCCGGGAGGAGGGAGCCGTCCGGGCGGGTCACGTACAGGGTGTCCACGGCGTTGGCGCCGAGGGTGGAGACGTGGGCGCTGCGGACCCGGACCGCCGCGCCCTCCAGGGCCCGGCCGATCCGGTGGAGCAGGCCCGGGGCGTCCTGGGCGCGGACCTCCAGGACGGTGGCGAGGCGGGAGTCGGCGGGGGCGACGGTGACGCGGGGCGGCGGGGCCTGGACACCGCGGCGGCGCGGGTAGGCGGCCTCGCGCTCGGCGAGCCGGGCGGGGATGTCGAGGGAGCCGTCGAGGGCGCGCAGCAGGTCGGCGCGGAGCCGGTGGCCCTGGGGCAGGGAGCCGTACTCGGCGGCGACCCGCCAGTCGAGGACGAGCACGGGGCCGGGCGCGGCGCCCAGGTCCGCGGGGAGTTCGACGGCCCGGAGTTCGGCGGCGCGGACGGTGAGCCGGTGGAGGGCGAGGACGCCGGCGACGGCGGGCAGGACGCCCGGCTGGTCGGGCAGGGCGATGAGGAGTTCGACGCCGACGGGTTCGGGCTCGTCGGGGTCGAGGGGCTGCTCGTCGCGGGTGTGGAGGGCGAGGACGGGTTCGCCGGTGCGCAGCGCCTCGACGGCGAGCCGTTCCTGTTCGGCGCTGGGCGCGGCGGCCTCGGGGTCGGGCAGCGGCTCGCCGGCGAGGACGCCGGTGACGCGTTTGACGAGGTCGGCGACGAGGGAGGCGCGCCAGGCGGACCAGGCGGCGGGTCCGGTGGCGAGCGCGTCGGCCTCGGTGAGGGCGTGGAGGAGTTCGAGGGTGCCGACGGTGCCGACGGCGGCGGCGACGGCCTGGACGGTGGCGGGGTCGTCGAGGTCGCGCCGGGTGGCGGTGTCGACGAGGAGGAGGTGGTGGCGGACGACGGTGGCGACGGTGGCGGTGTCGGTGCGGTCGAAGCCGACGCGGGCGGCGAGGTCGCGGGCGATGGTCTCGCCGGCGACGGAGTGGTCGCCGGGCCAGCCCTTGCCGATGTCGTGGAGGAGGGCGGCGACGAGGAGGAGGTCGGGGCGGCCGACGCGGCGGGTGAGGGAGGCGGCGCGGACGGCGGTCTCGACGAGGTGGCGGTCGACGGTCCAGGTGTGGACGGGGTTGCGCTGGGGGCGGTGGCGGACGCGTTCCCAGTCGGGCAGCAGGCGGGTGACGAGCCCTTCGGCCTCCAGGGCCTCCCAGACCGGGATCGCGGCGGCTCCGGCGCCGAGCAGGGTGACGAGCGCCTCGCGGGCCTCGGCCGGCCAGGGCACGGGCAGCGGCTTGGCGGTGGCGGCGAGCCGGCGGACGGCGTGCGGGGAGAGCGGCAGGCCGTGCTGGGCCGCCGCGGCGGCGGCGCGGAGCGGGAGGGCCGGGTCGCGTTCGGGCCGGGCGGAGAGGGCGAGGACGGCCTCGCCGTCCATCTCGACGACGCCCTCGGCGAGCGGGGTCCGCTCGGCGGGGGCCTTCTGCGGGGACCGGCCGCCGAGGAGGCCGCGCAGGCGGGGGCGGGCGGAGCGGGCCTTGAGGACGCGGGCGACCTCGCGCCAGGTGACGTCGGAGGCGTACGTGACGGTGCCGGCGGCCTCGTACACCTCGCGGAGCAGGGTGTCGGCGTCGAGCAGGCCGAGTTCCTTGGCGACGGCGTCCTGTTCCTGGAGGGCGAGCCGGTCGGTGGCGCGGCCGGTGGCGAGGTGGAGGGCGTCGCGGGCGTCGAGGAGGCGGCGGCGGGCGGTGTCGAGGCCGTCGCGGGGGGCGTCGGCGAGCCAGGAGGCGGCGACGGCGCGCAGGGCCTGGGCGTCGCGGAGGCCGCCGCGGGCCTCCTTGAGGTCGGGTTCGAGGAGGAAGCGGAGTTCGCCGGCGCGTTCGGCGCGGTCGCGGCAGAGCTCGGCGAGTTCGGGGAGGCGGCCGGCGGCCTGGTTGCGCCAGTCGGCGAGGACGGTGGAGCGCAGGGCCGTGGCGAGGGCGGTGTCGCCGGCGAGCGGCCGGGCGTCGAGGAGGCCGAGCTGGACCTTGAGGTCGTCGGCGGCGGTGGCGCGGGCCTGGGCGGGGGTGCGGACGGAGTGGTCGAGGGCGAGCCCGAGGTCCCAGACGGGGTACCAGAGGCGGTCGGCGAGGGCGGCGACCGCCTCCTTCGGGGCGCTGCCGTCGTGGAGCAGCAGGAGGTCGAGGTCGCTGCGCGGGGAGAGTTCCGCGCGGCCGTAGCCGCCGACGGCGACGAGGGCGGTGCCGGGCGGCGGCGCGGCGGCGGCGAAGAGGCCGGCGAGCCAGTCGTCGGTGAGGCGGGCGAGGGCGGCGCGGCGCTCCGGGCCGGACGCGGTCCTCTCCTGGAGGAGCGCCGACCGGGCCGCCGCGTAGCCTCGGCGGCCCTGCTCTCCGGTCGCGTCCTGCGGTTCGGGGGTGGTCACCGGCGGCTCCTTCGCTCGGGGGGCGCTTGGCGGGGCGGCGGGGGTGGCGCCGGGGGTACGGCTCAGGGGGTACGGCTCCGGGGCCGGAGGCCGTACCCCCTGGGGGCCGTGTTCCTGGAAGCCGTACCCCTCCGGGTGCTGCTCCTAGAGCGCGTCGGGGCCGCGCTCGCCCGTCCGGACGCGGACGGCGGTCTCGACCGGGACGCTCCAGACCTTCCCGTCGCCGATCTTTCCGGTGCGGGCGGCCTTCACGACGACGTCGATGAGCTGTTCGGCGTCCTCGTCCTCGACCAGGACCTCGATGCGGATCTTGGGGACGAGGTCGACGGTGTACTCGGCGCCGCGGTACACCTCGGTGTGCCCGCGCTGCCGGCCGTAGCCGCTGGCCTCGGTGACGGTGAGGCCGTGGACCCCGAACGCCTGCAGGGCCTCCTTGATCTCGTCGAGCCGGTGCGGCTTCACGACCGCGGTGATGAGCTTCATGCGTCCACCTTCTTGTTCTGCGTGACGGCCGGGGCGGGGGCGGCGGTGGCGCGCCCGGAGGTGCCGCCGCCGGCTCCGCTGAAGTCGTAGGCCGTCTCGGCGTGTTCGACCTGGTCGATGCCGGAGACCTCGTCGTCCTCGGCGACCCGCATGCCCATGGTCCTGTCGATGATCAGGGCGAGGACCGCGGAGACGACCAGAGAGTAGGCGAGGACGGCGGCGACGCCGACGGCCTGCTTGCCGAGCTGCTCCAGGCCGCCGCCGTAGAAGAGGCCCTTGGCGTCGGACTGGACGCCACCGGTGGCGAAGAAGCCGACGAGGAGGGAGCCGAGGACGCCGCCGACGAGGTGGACGCCGACGACGTCGAGGGAGTCGTCGTAGCCGAACTTGTACTTGAGGCCGACGGCCATGGCGCAGACGAGACCGGCGATCGCGCCGATGGCGAGGGCGCCGAGCGGGGAGCAGGAGCCGCCGGCGGGGGTGATGGCGACGAGGCCGGCGACGGCGCCGGAGGCCGCGCCGAGGGTGGTGAAGGAGCCGTGGCGGAGCTTCTCGTAGGCGAGCCAGGCGAGCATGGCGGCGGCCGTGGCGACCTGGGTGTTGACGAACATCACGGCGCCGACGCCGTCGTCGTTGCCCAGCCAGGAGCCGGCGTTGAAGCCGAACCAGCCGAACCAGAGCAGACCCGCGCCGAGCATGACGAGCGGCAGGCTGTGCGGGCGCATCGGGTCCTTCTTGAAGCCGACGCGCTTGCCGATGACGAGGATGACGCCGAGGGCCGCGGCTCCGGCGTTGATGTGGACCGCCGTGCCGCCGGCGAAGTCGATGACGCCCATCTCGAAGAGCCAGCCGCCGGCGCCCCACACCCAGTGGGCGACGGGGAAGTACACGACCGTGGCCCACAGGGTGACGAAGAGCGCCCAGGCGGTGAACTTGACCCGGTCGGCGAGGGCGCCGCTGATCAGGGCGGGGGTGAGGACGGCGAACATCAGCTGGAAGACGGCGAAGACGTAGACCGGGATGGTGTAGCCGTCCCAGAGTTCGGTGACGCCGATGCCGCTGAGGCCGAGGTAGTCGGAGGACCAGCCGACGAGGCCGCCGGAGTCGGTGCCGAAGGCGACGCTGAAGCCGAAGAGCACCCACAGGACCGTGACGATCCCGAGGCTGATGAAGCTCATCATCAGCATGTTGAGGGTGGACTTGACGCGGACCATGCCTCCGTAGAAGAAGGCGAGGGCCGGGGTCATCAGCATGACCAGGGCGGAGCAGATGAGCATGAACCCGGTGTTGGCGGCGGACAGCGCGGGGGCGTCCGCTGCCAGGGTCGTGATGGCTGGTGCCATCGGCGTCTCCTCGTCGTCGGTGCGGCCTGTGCGGGGCGGGGCCGGCGGTGAGCGGCGGCCTGAGGGATGGCCGGTTATGCGCCAGAGATTCGCGCAGCGCGGTTTCCGCCGATGCCGCTCGATGTTTCGCGGCGGTGACGAAGGACGGGGGCGTGTTACGTGACCGTGAACACGCGGGTCACGGGGAGGTAACGGGGTACTCTCCCGGCCGGGCGGGCGGGGAGCGGTCCGGGGCCGGGACGCGGACCGGCCGCGCCGGCGTCCGTGTGTCCTGTGCGGCGGGGGAGCCGAGTCGGGCAGTACGGGACGTCCGGCGCGGCCGGGGTACGGGGCTCGCGGGAGTCGCGGGGCCGGTCAGACGGCCTCGGCGGACTCCGGGAGCAGCAGGGTGAGGCGGTCGGTGAGGTCGACGACCTCCGCGACGTCGCCGAAGTCGCGGGCGGCGGTGTCGACGGTCTTGCGGAGCCGGTTGTTGACCCGTTCGGAGCGGATGGAACGGGCCACGCCGAGGGCCTTCTCGGCGAGGACGACGGACTGCTCGGGCTCGCGCTTGAGCAGGTGGACGGTGGCCATGCCGATCAGGTTGAGGGCGTACGACCGCTGGTGGTCGGGGTCCTTCTCGAAGAGCTCCACGGCCCGCTCCATGACCGGTTCGGCCAGCGAGGCGTACGTCGGGGAGCGTCCGGCGACATAGGCGAGGTCGCGGAAGGAGTGGGAGTTCTCGCCGTTGAGCTCGGCCTCGGTGAAGAAGCGGATCCAGTCCGGCTCGGGGCCGCCTTCGAGGGTGGCGTCGGCGAAGGTGTCCTCGGCCATCCGCACGGCCCGCTTGCACTTGGACGGCTGGCCCATGTTGGCGTAGGCGCGGGCCTCCATCGCATACAGCATGGCCTGGGTGCGCGCGGTGGCGCAGTCCCGGCTGCCGTACTGGGCGAGGTGGATGAGTTCGAGGGCGTCGTCGGGGCGGCCGAGGTGGATCATCTGCCGGCTCATGGAGGAGAGGATGTACGAGCCGAGCGGCTTGTCGCCGGCCTCCTTGGCGGCGTGCAGGGCGAGCACGAAGTACTTCTGGGCGGTGGGCTGGAGGCCCACGTCGTAGCTCATCCACCCGGCGAGTTCGGCGAGTTCGGCGGCGACGGTGAAGAGGCGCTTGGCGGTGGCGGCCGGCTGGGGCTCCTGGAGGAGGTCGGTGACCTCGTGGAGCTGGCCGACGACGGCCTTGCGGCGCAGTCCGCCGCCGCACTGGGCGTCCCACTTGCGGAACATCGCGGTGGTGGATTCGAGGAGGTCCAGCTCGATCTCGGAGAGCCGGTGGCGGCGGCCGTCGGGCGCGGGCCCCTCGGACCCGGGCTCGCCGGCCGGGGTGGGCACCAGCCAGCGCTGCATGGGCTCGATGAGGGCGGGTCCGGCGGCGAGCTGGAGCGAGGAGCCGAGGAAGCCGCGCCGGGCGAGCATGAGGTCGCTGCGGGAGAACTCGCTGAGCAGGGAGACGGTCTGGGGTCCGGCCCAGGGGAGGTCGACGCCAGAGACGGAGGGCGTCTGGTGGGCGGTGCGCAGTCCGAGGTCCTCGATGGCGACGACGGAGCCGAAGCGCTCGGAGAACAGCTCGGAGAGGATTCTCGGGATCGGCTCGCGGGGCTGCTCGCCGTCGAGCCAGCGGCGGACCCGGGAGGTGTCGGTGGAGATGTGGTGGGCGCCCATCTGGCGGGCCCTGCGGTTGACCTGGCGGGCGAGTTCGCCCTTGGACCAGCCGCTGCGCACGAACCACGAGCCGAGCCGCTCGTTGGGGCGCTTGCCGGCAGTCGTACCGTCTGTGCCGTTGCCGCCCACTGGAACGCCCCCATCCACCTGATTGCCTGTCGTGCGAACCCCTATCAGAATGCCGCGTCCGGCGCCGCTCCGCCCGGTGTTCCGACTCCTTCGAACGGGAAACCTGGTTGCCTCCGGCATACCCACCACCGCACGCGCCCCCGGGGTTCGGGTACCGAAAGTAATCCTACGATCACCCCTGTCGTGAGGGCGTTTCAAGAAACGCCACCATTCGCCACCCCTTCGAATGAACTCGCCGGGCCCTGCGCACGATTCACTTGACATGCGACGACCCCGGGTAAGCGGACGGAAGCGCGAAGAGGCGCGCGCCACCGTGCGCACCACCCCGCTCACCACCGTGCGCCACCCTGGGCGACGCACTCCGGGCGCCGCGTCACCGTGGGTGACGGCGGTGTTCCCGGTCGTAACCACCTGCGCGTCCGACCCGTTGGAGGGGGCATGGGCTTCACGATCGGCGGCATCCGTGAGATGCGGTCCGGGACACGGCGCCGCGCACGCACCACCGAGTGCACGGCGGTGGCCGAGTACACCGGACTCTGGGGCTGGGACGTCCAGCCCGGCGCGCGGGCCGTCTCCGGCCAGTGCTCCTGCGGCGACCGGGCCTGTACGGCCCCGGGCGCGCACCCCCTCTCCTTCGCGCCGCCGGTCCCGGCGGGCGCGGGGCTCGACGACGCGGCCAAGGCGTGGGCGGAGTACCCGGGGGCCGCGCTGCTGCTGCCGGTGGGCCGGGCCTTCGACGTGATCGAGGTGGCCAAGGCGGCGGGCCGGCGGGCGCTGGTCCGCATGGAGCGGATGGGGCTGCCGCTGGGCCCGGTCTGCGCGACGCCGACCGGCCGGGCGCAGTTCTTCGTGGCGCCGGGCGCGGCGGCGGAGCTGCCGAGGCTGCTGTACCGGATGGGCTGGGACGACGCCGATCTGGACCTGCACGGGCTGGGGCCGGGCGCCCACATCACCGCTCCCCCGTCGAACCTGGGCGGTCTGGGCCCGGTGCGCTGGCTGCGCCCGCCGACGCTGGACACGGCGGGCGCGCCGCCGCAGGCCCGGCTGCTGCTGGGCACGCTGGCGTACATGTGCCATCGGACGCACGCGTAGGACACGGCCAAGGGCCCCGCTCCCCGAGGAGCGGGGCCCTTCGCCGTGGGCGGGGCGCCGGGGTCGTCAGTCGCCGATGAGGGCGTCGACGAAGGCGGCCGGCTCGAAGGGGGCCAGGTCGTCGGGGCCCTCGCCGAGGCCGACGAGCTTGACGGGGACGCCCAGCTCGCGCTGGACGGCGACGACGATGCCGCCCTTGGCGGTGCCGTCGAGCTTGGTGAGGACGATGCCGGTGATGTCGACGACCTCGGCGAAGACGCGGGCCTGGATGAGGCCGTTCTGGCCGGTGGTGGCGTCGAGGACGAGCAGGATCTCGTCGAGCGGGCCGTGCTTCTCGACGACGCGCTTGACCTTGCCGAGCTCGTCCATGAGGCCGGTCTTGGTGTGCAGGCGGCCGGCGGTGTCGATGAGGACGACGTCGGCCTTCTCGGCGATGCCCTCCTTGACCGCGTCGTAGGCGATCGAGGCGGGGTCGCCGCCCTCGGGGCCGCGGACGGTGCGGGCGCCGACCCGGTCGCCCCAGGTCTGGAGCTGGTCGGCGGCGGCGGCGCGGAAGGTGTCGGCGGCGCCGAGGACGACAGACTTGCCGTCGGCGACCAGGACGCGGGCGAGCTTGCCGGTGGTGGTGGTCTTGCCGGTGCCGTTGACGCCGACGACCATGACGACGCCGGGGACGTCCTCGGGGCTCTCGGTGTGCACGGTGCGGTCGTAGTCGCCCAGGAGGGTGATCAGCTCCTCGCGGAGCAGGCCGCGCAGTTCCTCGGGGGTGCGGGTGCCGAGCACCTTGACCCGCTCGCGCAGCCGCTCGACCAGTTCCTGGGTGGGGGCGACGCCGACGTCGGCGGTGAGGAGGGTCTCCTCGATCTCCTCCCAGGTGTCCTCGTCGAGGTGCTCGCGGGAGAGCAGCGTCAGCAGGCCCTTGCCCAGCGAGTTCTGGGAGCGGGCGAGCCGGGCGCGGAGCCGGACGAGGCGGCCGGCGGTGGGCTCGGGCACCTCGATCTCGGGCGCGGCGGGCGCCTCGGGCTCCGCGACGGGCGGGGCCTCGGCGGTCTCCTCGGCGGTGGGGGCCTCGGTGGCGGGGAGGCCGACCTCCTCGACGGTGCGGCGTGGTTCTTCCCGCGGTGTCTCCGCCTCGTCGCCGACGTGCGGCTCGGCGGGCGGAGCGGTGATGGTCGGCGTGGTGGACGGCGGCTCGGCCGGCGGCAGCTGCTTCTTCTTGCGACCGCTGATCACGAGTCCGCTGGTCACGGCGACCGCGACGACCAGAGCGATGACTACAGCAAGGATGAGTTCCATAACCCGTCCAGTATCGGACACGAGCCGCCCGGTGACGCAGTACGTACGCAGCGTGGGTCGCGGTTCCCGGGCCGCCGGCACCGTTCTCATCTGACGGTACGTCAGCTATGGTCGCCGTCCGTCGCCGGCCCGCCCACGGAGGGGACCCCCATGGCCTTCAGCGTCGTACGGTTCAACCTGGTCGACCCGCGCGCCGGCCGGGAAGCGCTGGCGGAGCGGTACCGCGCGGCCCTGGAGATGGCCGCCCACGCCGACGCGCACGGGGTGGACACGGTCCAGACCGAGGAGCACCACGGGGTGGAGGACAACTGGCTCCCCTCCCCCTTCGTCTTCGCCGGCGCGGTCTTCGGGGCGACCCGCCGGATCGCCGTCACGGTCTCGGCGGCCATCGGCCCGCTGCACGACCCGCTGCGGCTCGCCGAGGAGATCGCGGTGCTCGACCTGCTGAGCCGGGGCCGGCTCGTGACGGTGGCGGGGATCGGCTACCGGCCGGAGGAGTACGAGGAGCGCGGGGTCGACTGGGGGCGGCGCGGGAGGCTCCAGGACGAGCTCCTGGAGACCCTGCTCGCCGCCTGGACGGGCGAGCCCTTCACGTACCGGGGGCGTACGGTCCGCGTCACCCCGCGGCCCTTCACCGACCCGCACCCGCTGCTGCTGGTCGGCGGTTCGTCGAGGGCGGCGGCGCGGCGCGCGGCCCGGCTGGGGCTGCCGTTCTTCCCGTCCGCGCACCTGCCGGAGCTGGAGGCGTACTACACCGAGCGGTGCGCGGAGTACGGCACCGCGGGCTGGACGATGATGCCGGGGCCGGTGACGCCGCTGCTGCACGTGGCGGAGGACCCGGACCGGACCTGGGCTGAGTACGGGGGGCACTTCCTGCACGAGGCGCGGACCTACGCCTCCTGGCAGTCGAAGGACATCCGTTCGGCGGTGCGGTCGGCGGCGACGAGCGTGGCGGAGCTGCGGGCGGAGGGGGTGTACCGGGTGGTGACGCCCGGGGAGTGCGCGGAGCTGGGCCTGGAGAGCCTGGTGCTGCATCCGCTGTGCGGCGGGATGCCGGTGGAGGAGGGGTGGCGGAGCCTGCGGCTGTTCTGCGACGAGGTGCTGCCCCGGCTCGGGGCGTGAACCGCGGGCCGGGGCAGCCGTCGTGAGGAGAGGGGCAGCGGGGAGTTAGCCCATCTCCTCCAACGCCTTGCCCTTGGTCTCCTTGACGTACCGGAGCACGAAGGGGATGGAGAGCACGGCGAAGACCGTGTAGATGACGTAGGTGCCGGAGAGGTTCCAGTCCGAGAGGGACGGGAAGCTGGCGGTGATGGCCCAGTTGGCGATCCACTGGGCGGAGGCGGCGACGCCGAGGGCGGCGGCGCGGATCCGGTTGGGGAACATCTCGCCGAGGAAGACCCAGACCACCACGCCCCAGGAGAGGGCGAAGAAGAGCACGAAGACGTGGGCGGCGACGAGGGCGACGACGCCCTGGGTCTCGGGGAGCTTGCCGTCGACGAGGTCGGCGGAGAAGGCCCACGCCTCGAAGGCGAGGGCGATCGCCATGCCGGCGGAGCCGACGAGGGCGAGCGGCCGGCGGCCGACCCGGTCGACCAGGACCATCGCGATCACGGTGCCGATGATGTTGATGATCGACGTGGTGAACGAGTAGAAGAACGAGCTCGACGGGTCGATGCCGACGGACTGCCAGAGCGTCGCGGAGTAGTAGAAGGCGACGTTGATGCCGACGAGCTGCTGGAAGACCGAGAGGCCGATGCCGACCCAGACGATGGGCAGGAGCCGGAAGCGGCTGCCGGCGGCGAGCAGGTCCTTGAAGGTGGACTTGTGCTCGCTGCGCATGGCCCGGTCGATCTCGGCGATCCGGCGGTCGAGGTCGACGCCCTTGCCCTCGACCTCGGCCAGGACCTCCTTGGCGCGCTGGGTCTTGCCGACGGAGATGAGGAAGCGCGGGGACTCGGGGATGGCGAAGGAGAGCAGCCCGTAGAGGAGGGCGGGGACCACCATCACGCCGAGCATCCACTGCCACGCCTCCAGGCCGCCGATCTCGCCGCGCTGGTCGCCGTCGGCGAGCTGGAGGATGCCGTAGTTGACGAGCTGCGAGATGGCGATGCCGATGACGATGGCGGCCTGCTGGAAGGAGCCGAGCCGGCCCCGGTACGCGGCGGGCGCGACCTCGGCGATGTAGGCGGGGCCGATGACCGAGGCCATGCCGATGGCGAAGCCGCCGACGATCCGCCAGAAGGCGAGGTCCCAGAGGGCGAAGGGCAGCGCGGAGCCGACGGCGCTGACGGTGAAGAGGGCCGCGGAGATCTGCATGCAGCGGATCCGGCCGATGCGGTCGGCGATCCGTCCGGCGGTCGCGGCGCCGATGGCGCAGCCGATCAGGGCGATGGCGATGACCTGCGCGAGGGTCGCGGAGCCGATGTCGTAGCGGTCCCGGATGGCCTCGACGGCGCCGTTGATGACGGAGCTGTCGTAGCCGAAGAGGAAGCCGCCCATCGCGGCGGAGGCGGTGATGAAGATGACATGGCCGAGGTGGTCCGGGTGCGCCGCCCTTCCTTCGGAAGGCGGCGGCGTGGGGGCCTGCGCGGTGTCGGTCACATGGACTCCTCGGTGGGGGGAACAACCCTTCCAGTGGCTTCCAGTGGCGCACATCTCGGCGCCGCCCACCACATGAAGGTAAAAGCGACGTTGCAGAGACTATGCCTTCAAGTTTTGAAGTCAATAGGCGATGTCATATGACTTTTACCTGACATCTGGCTTATCGATCTTCACTGCTTGAAGAAGTGAAGGGGAAACGGGGGCAGGTGGGGCTCAGCGGAGGCGCTGGCTGATCACCTTGGAGACGCCGTCGCCCTGCATGGAGACCCCGTACAGCGCGTCCGCGACCTCCATCGTCCGCTTCTGGTGGGTGATCACGATGAGCTGCGAGGACTCCTGGAGCTCCCGCATGATCCGGATCAGGCGCTGGAGGTTGGTGTCGTCGAGCGCCGCCTCGACCTCGTCCATGACGTAGAACGGGCTCGGACGGGCCTTGAAGATCGACACCAGCAGGGCCACGGCGGTCAGCGAGCGCTCGCCGCCGGAGAGCAGCGAGAGCCGCTTGACCTTCTTGCCCGGCGGGCGGGCCTCGACCTCGACGCCGGTGGTGAGCATGGAGTCCGGGTCGGTGAGCACGAGCCGGCCCTCGCCGCCCGGGAAGAGGCGGGAGAAGACGCCCTCGAACTCGCGGGCGGTGTCCCGGTACGCCTCCGTGAAGACCTGCTCGACCCGCTGGTCGACCTCCTTCACGACCTGAAGCAGGTCGGCGCGGGTCTTCTTCAGGTCCTCCAGCTGCTCGGAGAGGAAGCGGTGCCGCTCCTCCAGGGCCGCGAACTCCTCCAGGGCCAGCGGATTGACCTTGCCGAGCTGCTGGAAGGCGCGCTCGGCCGCTTTCAGCCGCTTCTCCTGCTCCGAACGGATGAAGGGGCGGGGCCGGTTGCGCGGGTCGTCCGGGTCCTCGGGCAGGGTCTCGCCGTCCGCGGGCGGCGACGGCGGGACCGGCTGGTCGGGTCCGTACTCGGCGGCGAGGGCGCCCGGCTCGACGCCGAACTCCTCCAGGGCCTTCGCCTCCAGCTGCTCGATCCGCAGCCGCTTCTCGGCGCCCAGGACCTCGCCGCGGTGGACGGAGTCGGTGAGCTTGTCCAGCTCGGCCTTGAGCTCGCGGCCCCGGGCGCGGGCGGTGGCGAGGCGCTGCTCGCGGTCGGCGCGGGCGGCGGCGGCCTCGGCCCGTTCCCGTTCGGCCCGGTCCAGGGAGACCTCAACGTGGGCGAGGAGGGTACGCGCTCCGGCGGCGACCGCCCCGGCGACGCGGGCCTCGTGGCGGAGCCGGGCCCGGCGCTGCTCGGCACGCGCGCGTGCCTCCCGTTCGGCGCGGGCGGCCCGGTCGAGGGAGTCGGCCCGGCCGGCCAGGCCCTTGACCCGCTCCTCGTGGGTGCGGACCTGGAGGCGGGCCTCCACCTCGGTCTGGCGGGCGTGGGAGCCGTCGAGGGCGAGCCGGTCGCGGACGGCGGTGTCGGGTTCCTCCTCGGCCGGGCTCTCCTCGGCGGCGAGGAGCCGTTCGGCCAGCTCCTCGGCCTCGGCTCCGGCGCGCTCCAGCGCCTCCTGGGCGCGGGCGACGGCGGCGGCCGTGCGTTCCGCCTCGCCGGCCGCTCCCCTGGCCTGCCCGGCGAGCCGCCCGAGGGCCTGGGCGACGGCCGCCTTCTCCTTCTCCGCGGTACGCCGGAGGGCGTCGAGCTCCTCGACGCGGGCGGCGCACTCCGCGCGGTGTCCGGCGGCCTCGTCCCTGGCACGGGCGGTCTCCTCGCAGCGCGCGGCGAGTGCGGCGAGCTCGGCGGCGGCCTCGTCCACCTGGGCCTGCACTTCGAGGAGGCTGGGGGCGCCGGCCGAGCCGCCCTGGGCCCAGTGGGCGCCGAGGAGGTCGCCGTCGGCGGTGACGGCGGTGACTTCGGGGTGGGAGCGGACGAGGTCGCGGGCCTCGTCGAGGCCGTCGACGACGGCGATCCCGGCGAGCAGCCGGCGCGCGGCGGCGACGAGTCCGGCGGGGCCGGTGACGAGTCCGGCGGCGGCCACGGTGCCCGGCGGCAGCGGCGCGGGCTCGTGCTCGGCGCCGGTCAGGAGCAGGGTGGCGCGGCCGGCGTCCTGCTTGCGGAGGAGGCGGAGGGCTTCGGCGGCGGCGGTGGGGCCGTCGGCGGCGAGGGCGTCGGCGGCGGCGCCGAGCGCGGCGGCGACGGGCACCTCGTACCCGGGGGTGACGGTGAGGAGTTCGGCGGCGGGACCGAGGATCCCGGGGAGGCCGGCGGCGAGGAGGGCGCCGGTGCCGTCCTTGCGGCGCAGGCCGAGCGCGAGGGTGTCGTGCCGGGCGCGGGTGGCGGCGCGGCGGCTCTCGGCGTCGGCGGCGGCCTCGCGGGCGGCGCCGAGGGCGGCCTCGGCGCCGGCGAGGGCGCGGCGGGCCTCCTCGTACCGCTCGGTGTGCGCGGTGTCGGCGGCGTCGAGGCCGTCGACCTCGGCCTTCAGCTGCTCGTACTCCTCCTGGGCGGCGACGGCCCGGTCGGCGGCCTCGTCGCGGGCGGCGGTGAGCCGGTCGATCTCGGCCTGGGCGGCGGCGGCGCGGGAGCGGGCGGCGTTGGCCTGGCCGTGCAGCCGGGCCAGGCCCTCGCGGCGGTCGGCGAGGGCGCGGGCGGCGTCCTTGAGGCGCCGTTCCTCGGCGGCCAGGGCCCGTTCGAGTTCGGCGCGGTGCTCGACGGCGTCCTCCAGGGCCCGTTCGGCGGCCTCCAGGGCGGCGGCGAGTTCGGCCTCCTGCTCGCGGACGCGGGCGGCCTCGCGCTCCAGGTCCTCGGGGTCGCGGCCGCGCCGCTCCTCGGCGGGGACGCCGGTGGCGCTCTTCACGCGCGCGTCGGCGAGGGAGATCGTGCCGCGGACGCGTTCGGCGAGCTGGGAGAGGGCGTACCAGGTCTGCTGGGCGCGCTCCAGGCGCGGCGCGAGGGCGCGGACCTCGGCCTCCAGCGCGGACTCGTGGGCGAGGGCGGTGCGCAGCTCCTCCTCGGTGGTCTCCTTGCGGGCCAGCAGCGCCGCCTCGTCGGCGAGTTCGGCGTGCAGGGCGCGCCGGAGGCGGACGAGGTCGTCGGCGAGGAGGCGGAGGCGGGCGTCGCGCAGGTCGGCCTGGATGACGGCGGCGCGGCGGGCGACGGCGGCCTGCCGGCCGAGCGGTTTGAGCTGGCGGCGCAGCTCGTCGGCGAGGTCCTGCACGCGTGCGAGGTTGGCCTGCATCGCGTCGAGCTTCCGCAGCGCCTTCTCCTTGCGCTTGCGGTGCTTGAGGACGCCGGCGGCCTCCTCGATGAAGGCGCGGCGGCCCATGGGGTCGGCGTGCAGGACGGAGTCGAGCTGTCCCTGGCCGACGATGACGTGCATCTCGCGGCCGATGCCGGAGTCGGAGAGCAGGTCCTGGATGTCGAGCAGCCGGCAGGTGTCGCCGTTGATCTGGTACTCGCTGCTGCCGCCCCGGAACATGATCCGGGTGAGGGTCACCTCGGCGTAGTCGATCGGCAGGGCGCCGTCGGAGTTGTCGATGGTGAGCGAGACCTCGGCGCGGCCGAGCGGGGGGCGGCCGGTGGTGCCGGCGAAGATGACGTCCTCCATCTTGCCGCCGCGCAGCGACTTGGCGCCCTGCTCGCCCATGACCCAGGAGAGCGCGTCCACGACGTTGGACTTCCCGGAGCCGTTGGGCCCGACGACGCAGGTGATTCCGGGTTCGAACCTCAGCGTGGTGGCGGAGGCGAAGGACTTGAATCCGCGGAGCGTCAGGGCCTTGAGGTGCACCCCCGGGACTCTACCCGGGGTGTCGCGTTTCGCCCGTGATCGCGCAGGGCAGACCCTCGGGTGAGAAGCGGTGTGACGAGGGGGAGGGACGGGACCCGGGACGACGAGGACCCGGGGGCCGGCGGACGAGCGGCCGGCGGACGGGCTCGGAGGGCCCGGGCGGCGAGGAAGCGAGCGGGGCAGAAGTGAAGGGACGCCGAAGCGTCCCTTGCCTATTCAGCTGTTCCCACCTGAAGCCCTCGGGGCCGGGAGTCAGGTGAGCGCAGGCTCTGCCTGGGGTACGTCGAGGTCGATGCGGTCGAGCAGCGTCTCGCCCTGGTGCTGAGCGGCGGCAGCGTTGAGCGCGTCGTTCTCGGTCTGGATCCGTACGAGCTCGGATTCCAGGTCCTGGACGCGCTGCTGAAGCCGTCGCATCTCGGCGAGGAGTCGCGGGTCGGAGCCGCCGACGTAACCGAGAAGCGCCTTTGCCATGATGAGTGGTCCTCCACACTGAGTGACCGACCGATTGCGGTGTGGGTCGTGAGGGATGGATTCGCACCCGCGGTGCTCGGCAGTACCTGAGTCGTGCCGGTGTTCTACTGCCACACAGCTAAGGTGCGCGGGGCTTCCAGAGTCTCACCAAAAAGTTTGACGGTCAACACGATCACGCGCCGGACGGCCCGGCGGGCGGGGAGTTCGCGGCCGCGTCGCAGGCGGCGGCGCCTCTCGACCCGTTGCGCCGGGGCGTGGCGATCATCCTTACCCGGGGAAGCCTTCCACGACTGCGGGAACTTGGCAACCACCAGGCGCTTCACCGGTTCACCAGCGTTCATGCACGCGCAACCGGCCCTCCGTGCGGCGCCCGCGAGGGGCGTCCGGAGGGAGGGCCGGCGGGGTTCCGGGGAGGCGCGTCAGCGGATGGCGAAGCCGTCGTAGCCGCCGCGCGGGGTGCCCCATATCTCGGTGACACCGTCCACGCGCCCGGGCGTGTCACCGGACCGCAGCCAGTCGAGAAGACGGTGGCAATGGTCACTCGGGCCCTCGGCCACCACCTGCACCCGGCCGTCGTCGAGGTTCAGGGCGAAGCCCGTGAGGCCGCCGATCTCCAGCGCGTTTGCCCTGGTGAACCAGCGGAAGCCCACTCCCTGTACTCGCCCCCGCACCCAGGCGGTCATCCGTACGTCGTCGCTCATGGCTGCACGCTAGCGGGCGGATTGCCCGAAGAGCACGTCGCGACGGCTCCCCATGGCGTACAGTCCGACGGAATGCGCCGTCACCCACACGGGTGCACGCCTCTCGGCCGTCCGTACGCAGCGTCACGCTCCGTGCCGACCCGTGCCGAAAGCAAAGGGCGCAAAGATCCACGCAGCAGAGCAGCTCATCAGGGAGGCAGGGCAGATGGGACGCCACCGTCGCTCCGGCGCCGCGCCCGCCGAGGCAGACTACGCGACCGGCACCGACCGCGGTCACGGGGGTACGCGCCGCAGGCGGCGCCCCGTCCGCACCGGCCTGATCGGCGCCTCCGCCGCGGTCGCCGTCGGCGCCGTCGCGGTCGCCACCGGTCTCCTCCCCGGCGGGGAGACCCTCACCGCGGGCAGCGTCGGCAGCAGCCGGCCGACGGCCACGGAGGCCCGGCAGGCCCCGGAGCTGACCACCCAGGGCGGGGCGACCCGCACCCCGGCGGAAGCACCGGCCGGCACGGGAGCGAAGAAGACGGCCGCGCCGTCCGCGAAGCCCACGCCCACCCGGACCGCCACGCCGACGCCCACCCCGTCGAAGACCACGGCGCCCCCCTCCCCCACCCCCTCGAAGACCCGCACCACGCCTCCCGCGCCCACCACGGCCGCACCGGCGAAGCCGAAGCCCACCGCGAAGCCCCAGCCGTCGAAGGCCCCGGCGACCACCCGGGCCGCCGCCCCGAAGCCCGCCCCCACCACGGAGGCCCCTGCCGAGGAGCCGTCGGCCACGGCGGCCGGCTCCACCGCCGACCGCGCGGACGCGGCCGAGGCCGAGGTGCTGCGCCTGGTGAACGCCGAGCGCGGCAAGGTGGGCTGCGCCCCGGTCCAGCCGTCGGCCGGCCTCGCCCGGCTGGCCGGCGCGTTCAGCGCCGACATGGCGAACCGCGGCTTCTTCGACCACACCGACCCCGACGGCGCCACCCCCTGGGCCCGCGCCCAGGCGGCCGGCATCACCAACCTGGGCGCCGAGAACATCGCCCGCGGCCAGGTCGACGCGACGGCCGCGATGCTCTCCTGGATGAACAGCGACGGCCACCGCGCCAACATCCTGAACTGCGACTTCACCACCCTCGGCGTCGGCGTCCACTTCGGCGACGGCGGCCCCTGGTGGACCCAGGACTTCGGCCGCTGACCCCTGGCGGCGGCAGGCCCCGCCCCACCCGCTCACTTTCCGAAAGCGCGGTCTGGTGGTGAGTGGGGGGCGCGCGTACCGTGGGGGGTATGACCGACGATCTCGCCTTCGACGTGTTCGCGCGGGGGTGTGCCTCGCGGGTGACCCTGGAGCACATCACCGGCCGGTGGGGCGCCCTCACGCTCGGGGCGCTGCACGACGGGTCGTACCGCTTCAACGAGCTGCGGCGGCGGGTCGACGGCGTCAGCGAGAAGATGCTGGCCCAGACGCTGCAGGCGCTGGAGCGCGACGGGCTGGTGCACCGCGAGGCGCAGCCGGTCAATCCTCCGCGCGTCGACTACCGGCTCACACCGCTCGGGCGGGACGTCGCCGAGCGGCTGATCGGCCTGATCCGGCTGGTCGAGGGCCGGATGCCGGAGGTCGTCGCGGCCCGGGAGACGTACGACGCGGAGCGCTCCGCCGTCACACGCTGAGGCGCGGCGGGCGCTGGCAGCGCGGGCAGAAGTAGCTGGAGCGGTTCATCCACGGCCGGCGGCGCATCGGCGTGCCGCAGCGGCGGCAGGGCTCGTCCTCGCGCCCGTACGCGTCGAGCGAGCGGTCGAAGTAGCCAGACTCGCCGTTCACGTTCACGTAGAGGCTGTCGAAGCTGGTGCCGCCGGCGGCCAGCGCCGCGTTCATCACGTCGCGGACGTGGCCGAGCAGCTCGGCGGCGCGCGGGCGGGTGAGGGTGGCGGTCGGCCGGTCGTAGTGCAGCCGGGCCCGCCACAGCGCCTCGTCGGCGTAGATGTTGCCGACGCCGCTGATCAGCGACTGGTCGAGCAGCGCGCGCTTGATCGTCGTACGGCGCAGGCGCAGCGCGGCCTGGAAGGCGGCGTCGTCGAAGGCGGGGTCCAGCGGGTCGCGGGCGATGTGCCCGATGACGTCCGGCAGGCCCTCCGGAGTCTGGTCGTGCAGCGAGAGGCCGCCGAAGGTGCGCTGGTCGACGAAGCGGAGCTCCGTACCGGCCGCGTCGTCGAAGCGGACCCGGATGCGCAGGTGCTTCTCGTCCGGCGCCGACTCCGGCTGCACGAGGAGCTGGCCGCTCATCCCGAGGTGGCCGAGGACGGAGGTGCCGGTGCCGGCGAGCGGCAGCCACAGGTACTTGCCGCGGCGCCGGGCCGGCTCGAAGCGCTGCCCGGTGAGCCGGGCGGCGAAATCCGCGCCGCCCGCGAGGTGGCGGCGCACGGCCCGGGGATGGAGCACCTCGACGCCGGCCACGATCCGGCCGGCGACCCAGCGCTCCAGTCCGCGCCGGACGACCTCGACCTCGGGCAGCTCGGGCACGGGACTCCTCCGGAGGGGTACGGGTGGTGGTCCTCGCAGCCTACCGCCCGGCACCGACAGCCCTCCGGGCTCCCGCGACGGACGGTTCCCGGGCCCGGAAACGGCTCCGCCCGCCCCTGGCGGGGGCGGGCGGGAAGAGCTTCCGCCGAAGGCGAAGGCGCGGGCGGTCGCCGGACGGCGGTCAGGCGGTGGCCGGAGCGGCCCCGTCCTTCCGGTCGGACGTCCGGTCGGACTGCGCGTCGGACGTCACGACCGACCCGTCGGCCGTGACGTCGGCCGCGGCCTTGGCCTCGGCCGCCGCCCGCTCGTCCGCCGCGGCGCGGATCGCACGCCACGCGGACTCGGCGGCCTGCTGCTCCGCCTCCTTCTTGCTGCGGCCGGTGCCGGTGCCGTACGAGACACCACCGACGCGGGCGGCAGCAGTGAAGGTCTTCTCGTGGTCGGGGCCCTCCTCGGAGACGAGGTACTCCGGCACGCCGAGACCCTCGGCCGCGGTGAGTTCCTGGAGGCTGGTCTTCCAGTCCAGGCCGGCACCGAGGTTGGAGGACTTCTCGATCAGCGGGTCGAAGAGCCGGTGCACCAGCTCGGACGCCGCGTCGAGACCCTGGTCGAGATAGACCGCGCCGATCACCGCTTCGAGGGTGTCGGCGAGGATGGATGCCTTGTCCCGGCCGCCCGTGCCCTCTTCGCCCCGGCCGAGCCGGATGAAGGAGCCCAGGTCGAGGCCGCGCCCGACGTCCGCCAGCGCACGTGAGTTGACCACCGCGGCCCGGAGCTTGGCCAGCTGGCCCTCGGGGAGATCGGGGTGGGTGCGGTAGAGGGTGTCGGTGACCACCAGGCCGAGCACGGAGTCCCCGAGGAACTCCAGCCGCTCGTTGGTGGGCAGACCGCCGTTCTCGTACGCGTACGAGCGGTGGGTCAGCGCACGCACCAGAAGGGCGGACTCGAGCTGATACCCGAGCCGCCCTTCCAGAAGCGTGTGGGACGAGGCGTTGTTGATGTTGTCAGACATCGTGCCTCTCACCAGCCCGCTCAGACCGAGAGGACCTGGCGCTTGTTGTAGGTGCCGCAGCTCGGGCACGCGATGTGCTGCTGCTTCGGCTCCTGGCAACGCTCACACGAAACCAGGGTGGGGACCGCAGCCTTCCACTGCGACCGGCGGTGGCGCGTGTTGCTGCGCGACATCTTCCGCTTCGGAACAGCCACGGCTACTTCTCCTGCTTCTCGTCGACACCGGTAGCGGCGTCGCTCATGTTGTCCTTCTCGTCGGCTCCCAGCGAACCGGCGAGTTCCTGCAGTGCCGCCCAACGGATGTCGGTGGCGTCGTGGTGGTGGTCCGGGTTCTCGTTCAGGTTGATTCCGCATTCGGAACACAGACCCGCACAGTCCTCCCGGCACACCGGCTGCATGGGCAGCGCGAGTACCACTGCGTCACGCAGCACGGGTTCGAGGTCGAACATGCCGTCCTCGAGGGGGATCATGTCCTCTTCCTCGTCGTCCTCGTCGTCCGGTGCCGCCTTGGAGCGGCCCCGGTCGTCGGAGTCGGGGTACGAGAACATCTCCTGGAAGTCCGCGTCGAGCTCCAGCTCGACGGGCTCCAGACACCTTACGCACTCCCCCTCGGCCGATGCACGGGCGGTGCCTGTGACAAGCACCCCTTCCATGACCGACTCGAGTCGGAGCTCGATCTCCACCGGCGCGCCCTCGGGCACTCCGACGACCCCCGCGACGCCGAGATCGGCGGGCGCGTCGACCGTGCGGGAGATCCGCTGGAGGGCACCGGGACGCCGCCCCAGCTCGTGCGTGTCGAACACGAGGGGGTTGCGGTGGTCGAGGCGCGTGCTCAGGGCTCTTCCTGCTTTCGGATCGTTCGCGTCGCAAGTTTCACGGGGGCTGCCGCTCGCGGGCAGCCTGGATCGCGGCATACACGCGACCGAAGAGCCAGGATACTGGACGCTTCGCCCAGGGCCCAATCGGCCCCTTCGCCCGCTACTGGCCCTGCTCGTACCGGCGCAGCTGCTCCAGGTCGATCATGCTCGTGTCGAAGAAGCTGGTCTCGTCGAGCGCGGCCGGCTGGGGCTGGACCGGGGGCTGCTGGTACGCGTAGGGGTCCTGCTGCGGGTAGCCGTACGGATCGGCCTGCTGGGGCTGCTGCTGGTACGCGTACGGGTCCTGCTGCGGGTAGCCGTACGGGTCCGTCTGCGAGGGCTGCTGGTAGGCGTACGGGTCCTGCTGGGCCGGGATCTGCGCGGCGACGGGGGCGGGCGGTGCGGCGGCCGGTTCGGGGTCGGCCAGCTCGGCGAGGCCGGCCAGGTAGTCGGCGTCGCTGGTGTGCACGGAGTGGGCGAAGCCCTCCTGGGCGGCCATGTGCTCGCCGAGGGCGTCGGTGGCGATCCGGCCGTGCAGTTTCTGCCGGCCGCGCCCGACGGCCTCCAGGGTCTTGGAGAGGACGGCCTCGAAGGCGCCCAGCTTGGCGTCCACGTACTCGTCGGCGCGGGCGATCAGGGTCTGCGGGTCGGCGCTGTACTCGGGGGCGTCCTCGTCGGCGTAGCCGTGCTCGTCCAGGCCGGGGCCGCGGCCGAGCAGCTTCTCGCGGCCCCGGTCGACGGCGCCAATGGTCTTGTTGAGGACGACCTCGAAGTTGGCGAGCTTGGAGTCGACGTACTCGTCGGCCTCGGCGCGGATCTCCTCGGCCTCGCGGCGGGCCTCGGCGAGGATCCGGTCGGCCTCCTCCTGGGACTGCCGGGCGATCTGGGTGTCGGAGACGATCGTGCCGCGCTCGGCGTGGGCGGCCTCGATGATCCGCTCCGCCTCCCGGCGGGCCTCCTCGACCATCTGGTCGCGCCCGCCGATGAGCTCCTGTGCCTGGGCGAGGGAGTTCGGCAGGGCGCCCTGCACCTCGTCGAGGAGGGCGAGCAGATCGGCGCGGTTGACCACGCAGGAGGCCGACATGGGCATCGAGCGGGCGTTCTGTACGGTCGCGACGATCTCGTCGAGGATCTTCTGCACGTCCACCGGGTGCTCGCCACTCTCTACAGCTGGATGGAGACGGACGGGACGACTGTAAGGGCAGTCGCGGCCCGTCCGACACCAGGTGACGGAGCGTCAGCGATGGTGGCCGCGCGTCACTTCCGCCCGAGCCGCTCGGTGAGCCGTTCGAGGACCACCGGGGGCACCAGGTGGGAGACGTCGCCGCCCCAGGCCGCGACCTCCTTGACCAGCGACGACGACAGGAAGCTGTAGGTGGGGTTGGTGGGCACGAAGAGGGTCTCGACGCCCGACAGGCCGTTGTTCATCTGGGCCATCTGGAGTTCGTAGTCGAAGTCGCTGACCGCGCGCAGCCCCTTGACGATGGCGGGGATGTCGCGCTGCTTGCAGAAGTCGACGAGCAGGCCCTGGAAGGACTCGACCTCGACGTTGCCGAAGCCGGCGGTGACCTCGCGGATCAGCTCTATTCGCTCCTCGACCGCGAAGAGGCCCTTCTTGGACTGGTTGATCATCACGGCGACGTGCACGACGTCGTACAGCTTCGAGGCGCGGGCGATGATGTCGAGGTGTCCGTTGGTGACGGGGTCGAAGGACCCCGGGCAGACGGCGCGGCGCATGGTGTGTTCCTCGCTCTCCGGTGCGGTCATCGGGGGTCCTCGCCGGCCGTGACGCGGCCGTACCAGAACGTTCCTTCACCGTAGCGGCGCGAGCGCAGGGGCTCGAAGCCGTCCGGCCAGCCGAACTCGCCGCCGCGCGTGGCGCGCTCCACGGTGACGACGGCATCCTCGCTCAGCCAGCCCCCCGCGCGCAGTGTGAGGAGGATCTCGCGCAGCTCCTGGTCGGGGACCGCGTAGGGCGGGTCGAGGAAGACGAGGTCGTACGGCTCGGCCGGGGCCGGTCCGGTGACGATCTGCTCGGCCTTGCCGGTCCGGGCCTCGGCGCCGGGCAGGCCGAGCGCGCGCACGTTCTCGCGGACGGTGCGGGCGGCGCGGGCGTCTGCCTCGACGAGCAGGGCGTGCGCGGCGCCGCGGGACAGCGCCTCCAGGCCGACGGCGCCGGAGCCGGCGTACAGGTCGGCGACCCGGGCGCCCTCGATGCCGAAGAGCGCCTCCCAGGTGGAGAACAGGCCCTCGCGCGCCCGGTCGGAGGTGGGGCGGGTGCCGTTGCCCGGGGGCACGGCCAGGCGCCGTCCGCCGGCGGTGCCGGCGATCACGCGGGTCATCGGTTTCCTCGCTCGCTGGTTCTCGCCCGCTGCGAGCGCACCGGGCAAGAACCAGCTTAGGGCGGCTCGCCCGGTCAGCCCTTCTCCAGGTACTCCTCCCGCTCCTCGCTGAGCAGGGCGTCCAGCGCGGTGCGCAGGCCCGGGTGGGCGTCCAGGTCGGGGTCGGCGAGGACGAGGGCGGTGGCCTCCTCGCGGGCGGCGGCGATGACCTCCTCGTCGTCGATGACGGCGAGGACCCGCAGGGAGGAGCGGGCGCCGGACTGGGCCTGGCCGAGGACATCGCCCTCGCGGCGCTGTTCGAGGTCGATGCGGGAGAGCTCGAAGCCGTCGAGGGTGGCGGCGACGGCGCCGAGGCGCTGCCGGGCGGGGCTGGCCTCGGGCATCTCGGTGACCAGGAGGCAGAGGCCGGGGGCGGAGCCGCGGCCGACCCGGCCGCGGAGCTGGTGGAGCTGGGAGACGCCGAAACGGTCGGCGTCCATGATCACCATGGCGGTGGCGTTGGGCACGTTGACGCCGACCTCGATGACGGTGGTGGCGACGAGGACGTCGAGCTCGCCGGCGGCGAAGCGGCGCATGACGTCGTCCTTGTCGTCGGGGTGCATGCGCCCGTGCAGGGCGGCGATCCTCAGTCCGGCGAGGGGCCCGGCGGCGAGCTGCGCGGCGACGTCGAGGACGGCGAGCGGCGGGCGCTTCTCGGCCTCGTCCTCGGCGGAGGGCTTGCGCTTGGCGGCCTTCTTCTGGTCCTCCTCGTCACCGATGCGGGGGCAGACCACGTACGCCTGGTGGCCGCCCTCGACCTCCTCGCGGACCCGTTCCCAGGCGCGGGCGAGGAAGTGCGGCTTGTCGGCGGCGGGGACGACGTGGCTGGCGATCGGGGAGCGTCCGGCGGGGAGCTGGTCGAGGACGGAGGTCTCCAGGTCGCCGAAGACGGTCATGGCGACGGTCCGCGGGATGGGGGTGGCGGTCATGACGAGGAGGTGCGGCGGCTGCTTGCCCTTGCCGCGCAGGGCGTCGCGCTGTTCGACGCCGAAGCGGTGCTGCTCGTCGACGACGACCAGGCCGAGGTCGTGGAACTTGACCTTGTCCTCGATGAGGGCGTGGGTGCCGATGACGATGCCGGCCTCGCCCGTGACCAGGTCGAGCAGGGCCTGGCGGCGGGCGGCGGCGCCCATGGAGCCGGTGAGCAGGACGACCTTGGTGGCCTTCTCGGAGCCGCCGAGCATGCCGCCCTCGGCCAGCTCGCCCATCATCTCGGTGACGGACCGGTGGTGCTGCTGGGCCAGGACCTCGGTGGGGGCGAGCATGGCGGCCTGTCCCCTGGCGTCGACGACGGCGAGCATGGCCCGCAGCGCCACCATGGTCTTGCCCGAGCCGACCTCGCCCTGGAGGAGCCGGTGCATGGGGTGGTCGGTGGCGAGGTCGTCGAAGATCTCCTGGGAGACCTTCCGCTGCCCGTCGGTGAGGGTGAAGGGCAGTCTGGCGTCGAAGGCGGCGAGCAGGCCGTCGGCGGCGGGGCGGCGCGGGACGGCGGGGAGCTGGGTGTCGGCGTGCCGGCGGCGGGCGAGGGCCACCTGGAGGACGAACGCCTCGTCCCACTTGAGCCGTTCGCGGGCGGCGGCGATGTCGGCCTGGGTGCGGGGGCGGTGGATCAGGCGGAGCGCGTCGGGGAGTTCGGCGAGGCCGCGGCCCTCGCGGAGGGCGGCGGGAAGCGGGTCGACGGCGTCGACGGCGCTGGGCAGGACGGCGTCGACGGCCTTGGCGATCTTCCAGGACTCCAGCTTGGTGGTGGCCGGGTAGATCGGGATGAGGGCGCCGGCCCAGGCGTCCACCGCCGCGTCGCCGTCGCCGCGCAGGAGTTCGTACGCGGGGTGGGCGAGCTGGAGGCGGCGGTTGAAGAGGGACACCTTGCCGGAGAACATCGCGCGGGTGCCGGGCAGCAGGTCGTGGTGGGGCTTGTGGACGCCCTTGCCGAAGAAGACCAGCTGGAGCCGGCCGTACCCGTCGGTGATGGTCACCTCCAGCCGCTGGCCGCGGCCCTTGGCGCCGTTGAAGGTGTGCACCCGGGCGTCCGAGACCTGGGCGACGACGGTGACGTGCTCGTCGAGCGGCAGGTCGGAGAGGGTGGTCAGCTCGCCCCGCTCCGCGTACCGCCGCGGGTAGTGGTGGAGCAGGTCGCCGACCGTGTGCAGGTCGAGGGCCTCGGCCATGACCTTGGCGGTGGCGGGGCCGAGGGACTTCTTGAGGGGTTCGTCGAGCGCGGGCACGTCCCCATTGCACACCACGGCGCCGACAGCCGGGGCGAGCCTGTGGACAACCCGCCGGTCCGGGCCGGGCTACTCGACCCCGATGAGGAGCGGCGGGGCGCCCGCGCCCGCGTGGTACGTGACGGTGTCGACGGCCAGGTAGCCGCGGCGCACGTGGGCTTCGAGGATGGCGGCGAGGCCGGGCGGGGTGCCGTCGGCGACGACGAGGGTGACGAGTTCGCCGCCGGCCTGGAGCATCCGGTCGAGGACGGTGCGGGCGGTGTCGGTGAGGTCGTCGCCGATGACGGCGACGTCGCCCTCGATGAGCCCGAGGACGTCGCCGGCCTGGCAGACGCCGGCGGAGGTGAAGGACTGGCGTTCGGCGACGGCGAGTTCGGCGTAGCGGGTGGCGCCGGCGGCGGCGGTCATGGCGACGACGTCCTCGTCGAAGCTGCGCCCGGGTTCGTGGACGGCGAGGGCGGCGATGCCCTGGACGGCGGCCCGGGTGGGGATGAGGGCGACCCGGATGCCCTCGGCGCGGGCCCGTTCGGCGGCGGTCGCGGCGGCGGCCCGCAGGTCGGTGTCGTTGGGCAGCAGGACGACCTCGCGCGCGTGGGCGCGGCGGACGGCGTCGAGGAGTTCGTCGCCGGCGGGCGGTTCGCCGGGCCGGGCCTGGACGGTGGTGGCGCCGGCCTCGGCGCAGAGTCCGGCGAGTCCTTCGCCGGGGAGGACGGCGACGACGGCGCGGCCGGCCCGCTCCTCGCGCGCGTGGCCGTCCCCGTCCCCGCCCTCGTCCCCGACGGGCGCGGCGCTCGCGAAGTGGGTGATGCGGATCCGGTGGGGTCGGCCGGCCTCGATCCCGGCCTCGACGGCGGCGCCCGCGTCGTCCACATGCACGTGGACGTTCCAGAGCCCGTCGCCGCCCACGACGACGAGGGAGTCGCCGAGGGCGTCGAGCCGGCCCTTGAGGAGTTCGACGGCGGCGTCCTCGGCCTCCAGCAGGTACAGGACCTCGTATCCGGGCCCCCCGCCGTCCGGCCCGCAGGGCTCCGCGGCCGTCAGCAGCCCGGGCCGGGCGCGGGACGCCGGCGGCGGTTCCGGGGCCTGCCCGGTCACCGTCTCCACCAGCGCGCCCAGGACGGTCACCAGTCCCTGTCCGCCGGCGTCCACGACCCCCGCGCGGCCCAGCACGGCCAGCTGCCCGGGGGTGGCCTCCAGGGCGGTCCTGGCCCCGTCGTAGGCCCTCCTGGCCACGTCCGCGAGGGTGCCGCCGTCCGCGCAGCGGGCCGCGGCGGCGGAGGCGACGGTGAGGATGGTGCCCTCCTCCGGGTGGGCGACGGCGGCCCGGGCGGAGGCGGCGGCGGTGGCGAGCGCGCGGGCGAGGTGGTCGCCGTCGGCGCCCTCGGCGAGGACCCCGGCCATGCCGCGGAGCAGCTGGGACAGGATGGTGCCGGAGTTGCCGCGGGCGCCGAGGAGCGCGCCGTGGGCCAGGGCCCGTACGGCGTCGGCGGTGTCGGGTGCGGAGGCGCCCGCGGCCCCGGGGGCGGCGAAGACGGCCTCGACGGCGCGGTGGGCGGCCTCGGCGGTCAGGCAGAGGTTGGTGCCGGTGTCCCCGTCGGCGACCGGGAAGACGTTGATGGCGTCGATGGCGGCCCGTTCCCGGCCGAGCGCCTCCGCCGTCCGCGCGCTCCAGGCCCGTACCGCCCCGGCGTCGAGGACGAGACGCTCGTCACTCCGTGCGGTGGGGTCGAAGGGCTGCGGGGCTCGCGACAACGGGGGTCCTCCTTCGGCGGTGAAGTCCACCGCAGGGTAGACCGGGGGCTGCCGGGTCCGGGGGCCGGGACGTCGTCGGGCCGGACCGTGGTAGTTTCGTTCCACCGGAGCAGTCGTTGTATGCTGCTTCGGTTGCCTGGCACTCGCCGGGCCATCCCCGGCAAGCCACTTCAGACTCCTGATTCCGGTGCGCCGGATCTCACTGTAAATCTGAAGTCTTTGGAGTGACCCGTGGCTGCCAACTGCGACGTCTGCGGCAAGGGGCCGGGCTTCGGCAACAACATTTCGCACTCGCACCGCCGTACGTCTCGTCGCTGGAACCCGAACATCCAGCGTGTGCGTGCCGTGGTCGGTCGGACGCCGAAGCGGCTCAACGTCTGCACCTCGTGCATCAAGGCCGGCAAGGTCTCGCGCTAATCGCGACGTTTCCGTGTCGTAGCGCAGCCCCTGCGGTTGCCTGGGAAGGCCGGTTCACCTCGGTGGACCGGCCTTCCGCCTTTTCCGCGACACACACCGTGCCCGCATGACGCGGAGGGCGGGTCCGGCCTCGGGGGCCGGGCCCGCCCTTCGTCGTGCTCAGCGGCGCAGCGCCCACCCGTGGTCGACGGGTCCGATGCCCTCCCCCAGGGCGAAGCCGGCGGCGAGGGCCCCCGTCACGTACGCCTTCGCCTCCCGTACGGCCTCCGGCACCGGCAGTCCCTTGGCGAGGCCGGACGCGACCGCCGAGGCGAGCGTGCAGCCGGTGCCGTGGGTGTGCCGGTTGTCGTACCGGGGGGCGTACAGCCAGTGCTCGTCGGTGCCGTCGGTGAGCAGGTCCACGACTTCGGCGGCGTCCCCGGGCAGGTGCCCGCCCTTGATGAGCGCCCAGCGCGGCCCGTATCCGAGGATCGCGTCGGCGGCCCGCCGCATGCCGTCCTCGTCCTCGACGAGGATTCCCGTGAGCTGCGTCACCTCGTCCAGGTTGGGCGTGGCGACGGTCGCGGCCGGCAGCAGCCGCGTCCGTACGGACTCCAGGGCGCTGGCCGCGAGAAGCGGGTCGCCGTGCTTGGAGACGCCCACGGGGTCGACGACCACGGGCGCGTCCGTCCCGGCGAGGAGTCCGGCGACCGTGTCGACGAGCGCGGCGGTGGCGAGCATCCCGGTCTTGACCGCGTGGACGCCGATGTCGTCGACGACGGCGCGGTACTGGGCGCGGACGGCCTCCTCGGGCAGTTCCCAGACGCCGTGGACGCCGCGCGAGTTCTGCGCGGTGACGGCGGTGAGGACGCTCATGCCGTGGACGCCGAGGGCGAGCATGGCCTTGAGGTCGGCCTGGATGCCGGCGCCGCCGCCGGAGTCGGATCCGGCGACGGTGAGCACCAGGGGCGGCGGGACGGTCACTCGGTCTCCCCGAAGTGGTCCCAGCCGCCGGTGCTGTGCCAGGGGGCGCCGTCGACGGTCACCTGGGGCAGCGCGGAGGGGGCGACGACCTCGCCGATGATCTTCCAGCGGGCGGGCAGCTTCACGTCGGGCGGGAAGGTGGCGACGATCGCGTGGTCCTCGCCTCCGGTGAGGACCCACTGGCGCGGGTCGACGCCGACGGCCTGGCCGATGTCGTTCATCTGGCTGGGGATGTCGATGAGGCCGGAGCGCAGGTCGATGCGGACGTTGCTGGCCTCGGCGATGTGGCCGAGGTCGGCGATCAGGCCGTCGCTGACGTCGCACATGGCGGTGGCGCCGAGCCCGGCGGCGGCCGGACCGGCGTGGTACGGCGGTTCGGGGCGGCGGTGGGCCTCGACGAAGGCGCGCGGGGACCGGAAGCCGCGGGAGAGGACCGCGTAGCCGGCGGCGGACCAGCCGAGCCAGCCGGTGTAGGCGACGACGTCGCCGGGCTTCGCGCCGCCGCGGGTGACCGGGTCGTGGTTGCGGAGGTCGCCGAGCGCGGTGATGGAAACCATGATCGTGTCGCCGCGCACGACGTCGCCGCCGACCACCGCGGCGCCCGCGACCTGACATTCGTCGCGCAGGCCGTCCATGAGTTCCGTGGGCCAGGTGACGGGGAGTTCGGCGGGGACGACGAGGCCGAGGAGGAGCGCGGTGGGGACCGCGCCCATGGCGGCGATGTCGGCGAGGTTCTGCGCGGCGGCCTTGCGGCCGACGTCGTACGCGGTCGACCAGTCGCGGCGGAAGTGCCGTCCTTCGAGCAGGATGTCCGTGCTGGCCACCACGCGCCGGTCCGGGGCGGAGACCACGGCGGCGTCGTCGCCGGGCCCGATCCGTACCGCCGGGGTGGAGGTGAGCCGGGACGTGAGCTCCCTGATGAGCCCGAACTCGCCCAGTTCTCCGACTGTGCCCTTCACCGCGTCTCACCTCGTGTCGTCGTGCCGGCCGGCCGCCGGCGGAGCGTCCGCTCGCGCCGCGGGTCGCGGGCCGTCACCGTGCTGGGTACCGTCAAGTTGACCGTCAACTTCCGTCCTGTGTACGCCACACCCCGGGCCCCCCGGAAGGCGCGGGTCTCCCCGCGGGTTCCGGCGACGCGGTACCGTGGCGTCTCTTTCTCCCACAAGATCCTCGTGGCCGCCCTGGAGGTTCCGTGGTACAGGCGTACATTCTGATTCAGACCGAGGTGGGCAAGGCGTCGACCGTCGCCGACACCATCGCCAAGATCCCGGGGGTGATCCAGGCCGAGGACGTCACCGGGCCGTACGACGTGATCGTGCGCGCGCAAGCCGACACGGTCGACGAGCTCGGCCGCATGGTGGTCGCCAAGGTCCAGCAGGTGGACGGCATCACGCGCACCCTGACCTGCCCGGTCGTCCATCTGTAGCCCCCGTCTACGCTGGGCCGGTGACGTCTTCCCACCGGCCTTACGGCCTCCTCGCACCGGCCGCCGTCCTGCTGGCCGCCGTCACCGGCTGCTCCGCCGACGCCCGGGCGTCGGTGCCGGTGCCGACACCGCCCGCGGCGGAGGCGGCGCTCTGCCGTGCGCTGGCGGAGGAGCTCCCCGAGACCGTGGCGGGTCAGGAGCGGAGCGATCCGTCCCCCGACTCCGGGCTGACCGCGGGGTGGGGCGACGGAGCGATCGTACTGCGCTGCGGGGTCCCCCGGCCCGAAAAGATGAGCGATCCGCAGGCGGAGGCCGTCTCCGCGGAGGGCGTCCGCTGGATGCTGGAGCGGACGGAGGGCGGCGGGCCCCGGTTCACCTCGGTGTACCGGAAGACGTACGTCGAGGTGACCCTGGGCGAGCGGTACGCGCACGACGCCGGGCCGCTGGCCGACCTCGCCGGCCCGGTGGACCGGACGGTGCCCTGCGCCCTGGAGCCCGAGTGCCGTTAGGGCCCGGCCCCCCGGCCGGGCCCGTCCTCCGTACTAGCGCAGGCCCGTGGAGCGGGTCAGCGCGGCCTGGATCAGCCGGTCGACCAGCTCGGGGTAGCTCACGCCGCTCTCCTGCCACATGCGCGGGTACATGGAGATCGGGGTGAAGCCGGGCATGGTGTTGATCTCGTTGATGACGAAGTCGCCGTCCTCGGTGAGGAAGAAGTCGGCGCGCACCAGGCCCTCGCAGGACACCGCCTCGTAGGCCGCGACGGCGAGCCGCTGGACCTCGGCGGTGGCCTCGTCGCCGATCGGCGCGGGCACGATCCCGGAGGCCGAGTCGATGTACTTCGCCTCGAAGTCGTAGAAGTCGTGGTCGGTGACCGGCGGGATCTCGGCGGGCACGCTGGCGCGCGGGCCGTCCTCGAACTCCAGCACGCCGCACTCGATCTCGCGGCCGCGCACCAGCGCCTCCACGATGATCTTCGGGTCGTGGCGGCGGGCCTCCTCGACGGCCTCGTCGAGGCCGGAGAGGTCGTCGACCTTGGTGATGCCCATGGAGGAGCCGCCGCGGGCCGGCTTCACGAAGAGCGGCCAGCCGTGGTCGGCGGCGAACTCGACGATCTTCTTGCGGGCCTCGGCCGGGTTGCGGTCCCACTCGCGCGGCCGGACGACCTCGTACGGGCCGACGGGCAGGCCGTACGAGACGAAGACCCGCTTCATGTACTCCTTGTCCTGGCCGACGGCGGAGGCGAGGACGCCCGCGCCGACGTACGGGATGCCGGAGAGCTCCAGGAGGCCCTGGAGGGTGCCGTCCTCGCCGTAGGGGCCGTGGAGCACCGGGAAGACGACGTCGACCTCGCCGAGGGCCTGCGGCAGCGAGCCGGGCTCGTGCAGGACGACCTCGCGGCTGGCGGGGTCGACCGGGAGGACCACGCCGCCGGTCTCCGACTCGGCGAGCTGGGCGACGTCCGGCAGGGCGCGGTCGGAGATCGCCATCCGCTCGGGGGCGTCGGCGGTCAGCGCCCAGCGCCCCTCCCGGGTGATGCCGATGGGAAGCACGTCGTACTTGGTCCGGTCGATCGCCTTGAGGACGGCGCCGGCGGTGACGACGGAGATGGCGTGCTCGGAGCTGCGTCCGCCGAAGACGACGGCCACGCGCGGCTTGCGGGGGCTCTGGGTGTTCTCGCTCATATCGCGATGAGCGTACCTTGCGGTGTCCGAACTCCTGAGCGCCCCGCTGGCCGCCTCCCGCGTCCGGCCCAGCGGTGGCGGAGCGGGCGCCTCTGGCCCGGGGACCGGCGGCGCCCCGGCTCAGCGCCGCTCGGGCTTGGCGCTGCGCGACATGAGCTCCTTGAGGGCGACCGTCGGCGGCTTGCCGTCGTGGACGATGGAGACGACGGTCTCGGTGATGGGCATGTCGACGCCGTGCCGGCGGGCCAGATCGAGCACCGACTCGCAGGACTTGACGCCCTCGGCGGTCTGCTTGGTGACCGCGATGGTCTCCTCCAGGCTCATCCCCCGGCCCAGGTTGGTGCCGAAGGTGTTGTTCCGGGAGAGCGGCGAGGAGCAGGTGGCGACGAGGTCGCCGAGGCCCGCGAGGCCGGCGAAGGTGAGCGGGTCGGCGCCCATGGCGAGGCCGAGGCGGGTGGTCTCGGCGAGGCCGCGGGTGATGAGCGTGGCCTTGGAGTTGTCGCCGAGTCCCATGCCGTTGGCGATGCCGACGGCGAGGCCGATGACGTTCTTCACCGCGCCGCCGAGTTCGCAGCCGACCACGTCGGTGTTGGTGTACGGGCGGAAGTACGGGGTGATGCAGGCGGCCTGGAGCCGCTGGGCGACCGACTCGTCGACGCAGGCGGCGACGGCGGCGGCCGGCTGGCGGGCGGCGATCTCCCGGGCCAGGTTGGGGCCGGTGAGGACGGCGACGCGCTCGGCGGGGACGCCGGCGACCTCGGTGATGACCTCGCTCATCCGCTTGGCGGTGCCGAGTTCGATGCCCTTCATCAGGGAGACGAACACGGTGTCCGGGCCGAGTCGCGGCGCCCAGGCGGCGAGGTTCTCGCGCAGCGTCTGGGACGGCACGGCGAGGACGGCGAAGTCGGCCCCCGCGGCGGCCTCGGCCGCGTCGGTGGTCGCGGTGATGCCCCGGGGGAGTTCGACGCCGGGCAGGTAGTCCGGGTTGGTACGGGTGGTGTTGACGGCCTCGGCGAGCTCGGCGCGGCGGCCCCAGAGGCTCACCTCGCAGCCGGCGTCGGCCATCACCATGGCGAAGGCGGTGCCCCAGGACCCGCTGCCGAAGACGGCGGCCTTGGTCACTTGGCACCTCCCTCGGCGGCCTTGCGTCGCTGCTCCAGGCGGGCGCGGCGCGGGTCGTACGGCTCGGCGGGGGCCCGCTCGCCGCGGACCTCCTCCAGCAGGGCGGTGATGGCGGCCATGATGACCTCGGTGGCCTCGCGCAGCACCTCGGGGGTGGGCTCCAGGCCGTCGAAGCGGGAGAGGTCGACGGGCGGGCCGGCCTGCACGATCAGCGTCTTGCGCGGGAAGAAGCTGAACCGGTCCTTCTTGGCGTACGGCGGCATCGCGAGGTTGGCGCCCCACTGGGCCACCGGGATGACGGGCGCCTTGGTGAGCAGGGCGACCCGGGCGGCGCCGGTCTTGCCGGGCATCGGCCACATGTCGGGGTCGCGGGTGAGGGTGCCCTCGGGGTAGAAGGCGACGCACTCGCCCCGCTCGATGGCGTCGACGGCGGCCCGGAAGGCGTCGAGGGCGTCGGCGGTCTCGCGGTAGACGGGGATCTGGCCGGTGTTGCGGAGCATCGTGCCGACGAATCCGCCCTTGAAGAGCCCCGCCTTGGCCAGGAAGCGGGGCACGCGGCCGGTGTTGTACTGGTAGTGCGCGTAGGACAGCGGGTCCAGGTACGAGTTGTGGTTCACGGCCGTGATGAAGCCGCCCTCGGCCGGGATGTGCTCCATGCCGCGCCAGTCCCGCTTGAACAGAACCACCAGGGGGGGTTTGGCGATGACCGCCGCCAGGCGGTACCAGAAGCCGATTCTGCGGCGGGGCACTCGGGGCACCTTTCTCCGGGTCTTGCTGGCAGGGGGTCAAGTGTCGCCCCATGCTCCTGCTGTGTCGAGTGACACCGTACGCCCCGGGGACCGGGCCGTACCGCCGGGGCGGGACAGAATGGGCGGCGATGAACACGGATGCGGACGACGGCTGGTCCCTGGTCGTACCCCTGAAACCCCTGGCCCTGGCGAAGAGCCGGCTCGCCGCGGCGGCCGGGGAGCGGCTGCGGCCCCGGCTGGCGCTGGCCTTCGCGGAGGACACGGTGGCGGCGGCGCTGGACTGTCCGGAGGTGCGGGACGTGGTGGTGGTCACGGACGATCCCGTGGCGGGCCGGGCGCTGGCGGTGCTGGGGGCCCGGATAGAGCCGGACGTGCCGGCGGCGGGGCTCAACGCGGCGCTGGCGCACGGGGCCCGGGCGGTGCGGGAGCGCCTCCCGCACGCGCGCGTGGCGGCGCTGAACGCGGACCTGCCGGCGCTGCGCCCGGCGGAGCTGACACGGGTCCTGTCGGCGGCCCGGCAATTCCCCAGGGCATTTCTCGCGGATGCCGCCGAAATAGGTACGACATTCCTCTCGGCGGCGCCCGGGGTGGAATTGGAACCGGCATTCGGAGGTCCGTCGCGGCTTCGGCATTTGTCGTCCGGCGCGGTGGAAATACGGCTGGCCGGGGTGGATTCCGTACGCCGGGACGTGGACACCGGCGAGGACCTGGCGGCGGCGGACGCGCTGGGGCTCGGCCCGCGGACGGCGGCCCGGCGGCCGGCGCCGGCCGGATAGGCTGCGGTCCATGCAGGCGACCGCGTACACGTACGACCCCGAGACCCGCAGCGGCAGTGTGCTGCTCGACGACGGCACCCCGGTGGAGTTCGAGGCGGCGGCCTTCGACGCGGGCGGGCTGCGGCTGCTGCGGCCGGGCCAGCGGGTGCGGATCGAGGCGGAGCCGGGCACGTCGGGCGCGGGCCTGCGGATCACGCTGGTGACGCTGCAGACCTTCTGAGCCGCCGCTCCCCCGTACGGCCGCTCCGGAACGCGCCGCGGGCCGGGCTCCCGTGCGGGGAGCCCGGCCCGGCGGACGTGCGAGGACCGTCCTACTTCTTGGCGGCGGTCTTCTTGGCCGTGGCGGTCTTGCGCGCCGTGGTCTTCTTGGCGGGGGCCTTCTTCGCCGTGACCTTCTTGGCGGGGGCCGTCTTCTTGGCGGCGGCCGTCGTCTTCTTGGCCGGCGTGGCCTTCTTCGCGGCGGCGGTGGTCTTCTTGGCCGCCGCCGTCGTCTTCTTGGCCGCGGCGGTGGTGGTCTTCTTCGCGGCGGCGGTGGTGGCCTTCTTCGCCGGGGTCGCCTTCTTGGCGGCGGCGGCCGTGGTCTTCTTGGCCGGCGTGGCCTTCTTGGCGGCGGCCTTCTTGGCCGTGGTGGCCTTCTTGGCGGCGGCCTTCTTCACGGTGGCGGAGGCGCCGCCGCCGGTCAGGCTGCCCTTGGGGGCCTTCTTGACGGAGACCTCGCCGCCCTTGGGGAGCTTCTTCGAGCCGCTGACCAGGTCCTTGAAGCCCTGGCCGGCGCGGAAGCGCGGAACCGAGGTCTTCTTGACCCGCACGCGCTCACCCGTCTGCGGGTTGCGGGCGTAGCGGGCCGGGCGGTCGACCTTCTCGAACGAACCGAAACCGGTGACCGAGACCCGGTCCCCGGCCACCACGGCGCGCACGATGGCGTCGAGCACGTGGTCGACGGCTTCGGCGGCCTGCTGGCGACCGCCCAACTTGTCGGCAATCGCTTCTACGAGCTGCGCCTTGTTCACGTCTTCCCCTTCGGAGACTTTGCCGGAACGAAAGTGTTCAAGCTTTTTCGCACGTTAGGCATGTATATACCGCAAATCAAACACGAAACGGTCTAATCACCCTAGTGCCGCAACGCGGAAGTCCCGTTGCGGAGTTCCTGGTGTCAGTCGTCTTCGGGGAATCGACCCTCGTCGAGGTCCTTCATCAACCGGTCCAGACGCGTTGCCGCGTCCGCGAGATCGTGCTTCGCCGCGGCCGTGACGACCAGCAGCTTCCGGGACAGCGCCATCCTTACGCCCTCCGGGACTTGCAGTGCGCGCACTCGGGAGTGCGCTTCTTTCAATCGGGCGGCGACTGCCTCGTAGAGCTCGAGTTGGCTGTCGCGTTCCATGCACCGATTGTGCCATCTAGGGCGAGTTGTCGCCCGACAGGGTCTCAACAAGCGACTGCGCCCCCCACCGGAGGGTGGGGGGCGCAGTCGTGGAAAAGCGCTGCTCAGGCCGTAATTGTACGGGGCTTGAAGGACGGCCTCGCCGCCTCGTAGGCCGCGATGTCGGCTTCGTTCTGAAGGGTGAGGCTGATGTCGTCGAGACCGTTCAGGAGCCGCCAGCGGGCGTTCTCGTCGAGCTCGAAGTCGGCGTCGATCCCCTCGGCGAGGACCTTGCGGGCCTCCAGGTCGACGGTGACCTCGGCGGTGGGGTCGGCCTCGGTGAGCTGCCAGAGGGCGTCGACGGTCTCCTGCGGCAGGACGACGGTCAGCAGACCGTTCTTCAGCGAGTTGCCGCGGAAGATGTCGGCGAAGCGGGAGGAGATCACGGCCTTGAAGCCGTAGTTCTGGAGCGCCCAGACGGCGTGCTCGCGGGAGGAGCCGGTGCCGAAGTCGGGGCCGGCGACCAGGACCGTGGCGCCCTGCCGCTCGGGGCGGTTGAGGACGAACTCGGGGTCCTTGCGCCACGCCTCGAAGAGGCCGTCCTCGAAGCCGTCGCGGGTGACCTTCTTCAGCCAGTGCGCGGGGATGATCTGGTCGGTGTCGACGTTGCTGCGGCGCAGCGGGACGGCCCGGCCGGTGTGCGTGGTGAAAGCTTCCATGGTTCCTCAGACCCCCGCGGTGGTGACGGCGTCGGACAGGTCGGCCGGGGAGGCCAGGTGGCCCAGGACGGCGGTGGCGGCGGCCACCTGGGGGGAGACCAGGTGGGTGCGGCCGCCCTTGCCCTGCCGGCCCTCGAAGTTGCGGTTGGAGGTGGACGCGGAGCGCTCGCCGGGGGCCAGCTGGTCCGGGTTCATGCCCAGGCACATGGAGCAGCCCGCGTGCCGCCATTCGGCGCCGGCCTCCTTGAAGACCTTGTCCAGGCCCTCCTCGACGGCCTGCAGGGCGACCCGGACGGAGCCGGGGACGACCAGCATGCGGACGCCGTCGGCGACCTTGCGGCCCTCCAGGAGGGAGGCGGCGTTGCGCAGGTCCTCGATGCGCCCGTTGGTGCAGGAGCCTACGAAGACGGTGTCGACCTTGATGTCGCGCAGCGGCTGTCCGGCGGTCAACCCCATGTACTCCAGGGCCTTTTCGGCGGCGAGGCGCTCCGAGGGGTCCTCGTACGAAGCCGGGTCGGGGACGTTCGCCGAAAGCGGCGCGCCCTGGCCGGGGTTGGTGCCCCAGGTGACGAACGGCGCGAGTTCGGCGGCGTCGATGACGACCTCGGCGTCGAAGACGGCGTCCTCGTCGGTCTTCAGCGTCTTCCAGTAGGCGACGGCGGCGTCCCAGTCCTCGCCCTCGGGGGCGTGCGGGCGGCCCTTGAGGTAGGCGAAGGTGGTCTCGTCGGGGGCGATCATGCCCGCCCGGGCGCCGGCCTCGATGGACATGTTGCAGATGGTCATGCGGCCCTCCATCGAGAGTTTCTCGATGGCGGAGCCCCGGTACTCCAGGACGTAGCCCTGGCCGCCGCCGGTGCCGATCTTCGCGATGACGGCGAGGATGAGGTCCTTGGCGGTGACGTCGGCGGGCAGCTCGCCGTCCACGGTGATGGCCATGGTCTTGGGGCGGGCCATGGGCAGCGTCTGGGTGGCGAGGACGTGCTCGACCTGGCTGGTGCCGATGCCGAACGCGAGGCCGCCGAAGGCGCCGTGGGTGGAGGTGTGGGAGTCGCCGCAGACGACGGTCATGCCGGGCTGGGTCAGGCCCAGCTGCGGTCCCACCACGTGGACGACGCCCTGCTCGACGTCGCCGAGCGGGTGGAGCCGTACCCCGAACTCGGCGCAGTTCTTGCGCAGGGTCTCCAGCTGGGCGCGGGAGACCGGGTCCGCGATGGGCTTGTCGATGTCGAGGGTGGGGGTGTTGTGGTCCTCGGTGGCGAGGGTGAGGTCGAGCCGCCGCACCTGCCGGCCGTTCTGCCGGAGGCCGTCGAACGCCTGCGGGCTGGTCACCTCGTGCAGCAGGTGAAGATCGATGAAGAGGAGGTCGGGCTCGCCCTCGGCGCGCCGGACGACGTGGTCGTCCCAGACCTTCTCCGCGAGTGTCCTACCCATCGCTTTCCCTCCGGCCGGCGGCTGCGCCGGCACCCCTAGAGACCGTTGTGCGGGCCGTTGTGCGGCCGCCCCACCAGAGTGACAAGTTCCTCGGAAAATTGAACTTGCGTTTCACAGAGTGAGACGCGAATATCGTTGCATGGACAACTCTAGCGGCGTAGGCGTTCTCGACAAGGCAGCCCTTGTCCTGAGCGCCCTGGAGTCCGGTCCGGCCACCCTCGCAGGACTGGTCGCGGCGACGGGACTCGCACGGCCCACGGCCCACCGACTGGCCGTGGCACTGGAACACCACCGGATGGTGGCCCGCGACATGCAGGGTCGCTTCATTCTCGGTCCGCGCCTCGCGGAGCTCGCGGCGGCGGCGGGCGAGGACCGCCTGCTGGCGACGGCCGGGCCGGTGCTGACGCACCTGCGCGACGTGACCGGGGAGAGCGCGCAGCTCTACCGGCGCCAGGGCGACATGCGGATCTGCGTGGCGGCGGCCGAGCGGCTGTCCGGTCTGCGGGACACGGTCCCGGTGGGCTCGACGCTCACGATGAAGGCCGGCTCGTCGGCGCAGATCCTGATGGCCTGGGAGGAGCCCGAGCGGCTGCACCGCGGCCTCCAGGGCGCCCGGTTCACGGCGACGGCCCTGTCGGGCGTACGGCGCCGCGGCTGGGCCCAGTCGATCGGTGAGCGGGAGCCGGGCGTCGCGTCCGTCTCCGCGCCCGTCAGGGGCCCGTCGAACCGCGTGGTGGCCGCCGTGTCGGTGTCGGGTCCGATCGAGCGTCTGACGCGCCACCCGGGCCGGATGCACGCCCAGGCGGTCATCGACGCCGCCGCCCGTCTCTCCGAGGCCCTCCGCCGCAACGGCTGACCGTCTCCGTCTCCTCTGTTCACCTGTACGTTCCCCGGCCCACCGCTCCAACGCCGCAGCGGTGGGCCGGAGTTGTGTGCGCCGTGCCGGAACAGCGAAGAAGCCCTCCCCCGAAGGGAAGGGCTTCTCTGTCGCGTACCCCCGACCGGATTCGAACCGGCGCTACCGCCTTGAGAGGGCGGCGTGCTAGGCCGCTACACAACGGGGGCTTTGGATCATGCGGGCTGTTGAGATCAACCGCCGCCGACCCGAGCTGGTCTACCAGGACTCGAACCTAGACTAACTGAACCAGAATCAGTCGTGCTGCCAATTACACCATAGACCAATACGTGGTTAGACCAGCGTCGTACCCCCGACCGGATTCGAACCGGCGCTACCGCCTTGAGAGGGCGGCGTGCTAGGCCGCTACACAACGGGGGCCCTAGCGATCCTGCATCGAGAGCACCTGGGCGCTACCCAAGTGATCCCGCGGGAAGGATCTGTACCCCCGACCGGATTCGAACCGGCGCTACCGCCTTGAGAGGGCGGCGTGCTAGGCCGCTACACAACGGGGGCTCGTGGATGCCAATCCACTGGTTTGCAGATGAGCTCTGCGAGCTGGCCTACCTGGACTCGAACCAAGACTAACTGAACCAGAATCAGTCGTGCTGCCAATTACACCATAGGCCACCGGGGCAACTTCCCCGCGAGGGGGATCTTGCTCGGCTTGCGCTTTCCGGGTTCTTGCCTTTCGGCTTGCTCCCCTCGGCGCAGGAAGAACATTACCCGAAGGTGGACGGTGCTCCAAAACGGGTATGCCCGCGGAGCAGCGGCGGGAGCTGGTGGAGGTCCGTGATGCGGTGCAGACCGGGCACCCCGCCGGTGCCGGCACGGTCCAGCCAGATGCCGTGCAGCCCGGCCTGCTGCGCGCCGAGCGCGTCGATGTCGGCCCGGTCCCCCACGTACGCCACCTGGTGCGGGGGCAGGCCCAGGGCCGTGCAGGCGGCGAGGAACGCCTCGGGGGCCGGCTTGGCGCTGCCGAGCTCGGCGGCGCAGAGGACGGCCTCGAAGCGGTCGCGGACGCCGAGGGCGCGCAGCTTGGGCTCCTGGGCGTGGATGCTGGAGTTCGACAGGACGGCCTGTCGGTAGTCGGCGGCGAGCAGGTCGAGGACGGGCAGGGCGTCCGGGAAGAGCTCCCAGGCGGCCTCGTAGTGGGCCACGTACCGGCCGAACCATGCGTCGGCCTCGGCGTCGGTCATCGCGGGCCGGTCCAGGAAGGCGCGGACGCGGTGGCGGCGCTGGTCCTGCCAGTTCCCCGCCGGCGCCTCCTCGAAGCGGCGCCAGAAGAGCTCCGTGAGCTCCTTCCAGTGGCGCAGCGCGTCCTCGACGGTGCCGTGCAGCCCGTCCAGCCCCTCGGCGGCGAGATGCGCCCGCATCCCGGCCCGGTCGGCGCCCGCGTAGTCGAAGATCGTGTCGTCCACGTCCCAGACGACGGCCCGGATGCTCATGCCCCGACGGTACGCCGACGGGGGCGGCGCCCGGAAGTGCTCCGGGCGCCGCCCCCGTCGTGGGACGCGGGTCGCGCCGCTTACGCGGCGAGCTTCGCGAGGGCCGCGTCGACGCGGGCCAGGGTCTTCTCCTTGCCCAGGATCTCCAGGGACTCGAAGAGGGGGAGGCCGACGGTGCGGCCGGTGACGGCGACGCGGACCGGGGCCTGGGCCTTGCCGAGCTTGAGGCCGTGGGCCTCGCCGGCGGCGAGGACGGCGTTCTTGAGCGACTCGGGGTCGGTCCAGTCGGCCGACTCCAGCTTCTCCCGGGCGGTGGTCAGCAGGGCCGCGGGCTCGCCCTTCATCGCCTTGTCCCACGAGGGCTGGTCGAAGACCGGCTCGGCCAGGAAGAGGAAGTCGACGTTGGCCGTGATCTCGGAGAGGACGGTGAGGCGGGTCTGGGCGTGCGGGGCGATCCGCTCCCAGGCCGCGCGGTCGAAGTCCTCGGGGGCCCAGGGGGCGTGCGGGGCCTGGAGCCAGGGCTCGCACGCCTCGGCGAACGCCTTCACGTCCAGCATGCGGATGTGGTCCGCGTTGATGGACTCGGCCTTCTTCAGGTCGAAGCGGGCCGGGTTGGCGTTGACGTCGGAGATGTCGAACCTCTCCACCATCTCGGGGATGGTGAAGAGGTCCTGGTCGGCGGAGAAGGACCAGCCGAGGAGGGAGAGGTAGTTCAGCAGGCCCTCGGGGAGGAAGCCGCGCTCCCGGTAGAGGTTGAGGGACGCCTGCGGGTCGCGCTTGGAGAGCTTCTTGTTGCCCTCGCCCATCACGTACGGCAGGTGGCCGAAGGCGGGGATCTCCTTGGCGACGCCCAGCTCGATGAGCGCCTTGTAGAGGGCGATCTGGCGGGGGGTGGAGGAGAGCAGGTCCTCGCCGCGCAGGACGTGGGTGATCTCCATGAGGGCGTCGTCGACCGGGTTGACCAGGGTGTACAGCGGGGCGCCGTTGGCCCGGAGGATGCCGTAGTCCGGCACGTTCTCGGGGGTGAAGGTGAGCTCGCCGCGGACCAGGTCGGTGAAGGTGATGGCCTCGTCGGGCATCCGGAAGCGGACGATCGGCTCGCGGCCCTCGGCCTCGTACTGCGCGACCTGCTCGGCGGACAGCTCGCGGCAGTGGCCGTCGTAGCCGGAGGGCTTCCCGGCGGCGCGGGCGGCCTCGCGGCGCTCGTCGAGCTCGGTGGTGGTGCAGTAGCAGCGGTACGCGTAGCCGCCGGCGAGCAGCTTGTCGGCGACGTCCTTGTAGATGTCCATGCGCTGCGACTGGCGGTACGGGGCGTGCGGGCCGCCGACCTCGGGGCCCTCGTCCCAGTCGAGGCCGAGCCACTTGAGGGAGTCCAGCAGCTGCTCGTACGACTCCTCGGAGTCGCGGGCCGCGTCGGTGTCCTCGATGCGGAAGACCATGGTGCCCTGGTGGTGCCGGGCGAACGCCCAGTTGAAGAGGGCGGTGCGGACCAGGCCCACATGGGGGTTGCCGGTCGGGGACGGACAGAAACGGACGCGGAGGTTCGCGTTAGCCACGCTTGATCACCCTGTTGGTGAGAGTGCCGATGCCTTCGATGGTGACGGCGACCTCGTCGCCGACGGTGAGGGGGCCGACCCCGGCGGGGGTGCCGGTGAGGATGACGTCGCCGGGGAGCAGTGTCATGGCCTCGGTGATGTGGACGACCAGGTCCTCGATGGAGCGGATCATGTCGCTCGTCCGACCGAGCTGGCGCTGTTCGCCGTTGACCGTGGCCTGGACGGCGAGGTCGCTCGGGTCGAGGTCGGTCTCCACCCAGGGGCCCAGCGGGCAGCTCGTGTCGAAGCCCTTGGCGCGGGCCCACTGGGCCTCGCGCTTCTGGACGTCGCGGGCGGTCACGTCGTTGGCGCAGGTGTAGCCGAAGATCACGTCCTTGACGCGCTCCCGGGGCACCTCGCGGCACATGCGGCCGATCACCACGGCCAGTTCGGCCTCGTGGTGCAGTTCGCTGGAGAAGGAGGGGAACTCGATGGCGTCGCCGGGGCCGATGACGGAGGTGGTCGGCTTGAAGAAGGCGACCGGGACCTCGGGGACCTCGTTGCCGAGCTCCTTGGCGTGCTCCGCGTAGTTGCGGCCGATGGCCACGACCTTGTTGGGGAGCACCGGCGGCAGGAGCCGTACCTTGCTCAGCGGGACCTTGGTGCCGCTGAGCTCGAAGTCGGTGTACGGGATGCCCTTGATGATGTCGAGGACGAGGCCGCCGGACTCGACGGTCCCCTCGCCCTCGACCGCGCCGAAGGCGACATTGCCGTCGATGGAGAATCTGGCGATGCGCACGAGTGCTGTCGCCCCTCACTTGGTACTGGCTGGAGTCTGACGCTCCAGGCTAACGCGGCGCGGGGCGGCCGACCGGCGGATATCGCCGGTGGCGGGCGGGCGGACGCCGGGATCAGACCTCGGCGAGGTAGGCCGGCACGTGCGGGGCGGGGGCCTGCATGAGGACGGTGCGGCGCGGGTTGGCGGTGGTGCCGGGCAGCTCGGTCGCGTACTCGGGGGTGGCGCCGCGGCCCAGGGCGGCGGCGTCCTCGAGGTGGGCGAGGGTGGAGCGGCGCGGGTTGGCCGTGGTGGCGGGGGTGGGTGCAGTCATCGCGCTGGCAGACCTTGTTCCGGGACGGGCGCCCGTGCGGGCGCGGGGATGATGGTGCAAAGCGTCAGGCTAAATCAAGGGGTTCCCTTCGAATGCATGGCTGAGACATCCATTCCCATGTGAGTTTGCTCACCACTGGCCGGATATTCCGGTCATTACGGACCGGCATGTCAGGTCACGGAAAGGGACATTCCGCCATTGAACCCTCCATTCCGCTCCTGATCATGGCGACTGGGACACACGAGGACGCCGGGCCATTGGGGGTGATACGCCCGAATCCTCCGTGATCATCTTCTACACGCGGTGACCTCCCGCGCACGGGTTGTCATCCCCCTCCCGGTATAGACCTCGGCCCTTGTTGGAGATCCGGCACTGTGCTGGAATTCCACGCACCGCCGCGGGTTCGACGCCGGCACGCAGGGGGCGCAACGCAGCGCCGGCCGAGTGGCGGAGAAGGGGGATCTGCGCCGGTCACCGACGACCACCTGGGGCGCGCCGACGCGTCCCCATCGACGCCGACACCGTCCGCTCCGGGTCCACCCCGGAAGGACGCCTGGTCCAGAGGTTGCGACGCTAGTGCAGGGACGTTTCAAGAGGGATGGCGCGGGCTCCGCCCAGGCCCGCAAGGGCCGCGCGGAGGCTCCGTCGGAGCAGGAACCGCGTGCCGGGACCGATCGCGGTCCCGCGGCCCCGCACTCCGCCCAGCAGGCGCCCGGTCCGGGCGGCCAGGGCAGGAACCCGGGCAAGGCCGCACGGCCGGCCGGCGAGTCCGGCGACGGCTCCGCACGCCGGTCCGGCCCGTCGGCGGCACCCGGCGATGAGAGCGGCGCGCCGCGCGGCGAGAAGGGCACCGCCCCCGTCGCCGCCGAGAACGCGACGGGCTCCCGAATAGCCCTGCGCAACTGGCGCATCTCCACGCGTCTCGTGGCCCTGCTGACCCTCCCCGTGGTCGCGGCCACCAGCCTCGGCGGCATCCGCATCAACGAGTCGCTGCAGGACATGCAGCAGCTCGACCACATGCAGCTGCTGACCAAGCTGACCCGTGAGGCGACCGCGCTCGCCCAGGCCCTCCAGGCCGAGCGCGACCTCTCGGCCGGCCCGCTCGCCAACGGGCGGCCGACCAGCGACTACCAGATCGCCAACCCCCGCCGCCGTACGGACCGTTCCTACGACGCCTTCCTCGACGCCACCCGGGCCATCCCGAACAGCGACGACGACGAGGCGCTGCAGAGCATCCGGTCCAACGTCGGCACCATCGCCGGGCAGGTCATCGACCTCCACAACATCCGGACGAACGCCTACAAGGACGGCGTCCAGCAGTCCGTGACCGTCGAGGCGTACAGCCGCCTCATCCGCTCGCTGCTCAGCCTCTCGCAGGACATGGCGCAGGCGACCAGCAACCCCGAGATGATCAAGCGGACCCGCGCGCTCGCCGCGTTCTCGTCCGCCAAGGAGTACGCCTCCATCCAGCAGGCGATCATCGCGGGCGCCCTGCCGGCCAGCGACAAGGGCCGCGGCCGGTTCAAGCCCGGTGACCGCCTCTACGGCGAGGCCGCGCTCAAGAGTGAGAACAACGCCTTCAAGACCTTCACGGCGATCTACGAGGGCACCGGCGGCGACGCCACCGACCTCACCGACTCGCTGCGCACCGGCAACCCGACGATCGTGGACGCCGAGAAGTACGCCGAGCGCGTGCTCTCCTCCGAGACCGCCATCGGAGCCCCGAAGTCGGCCCGCGGCTACCTGAACTTCACCGACGAGTACGAGACGAAGATCGCGGCCATGAGCCGCATCGAGAACCAGCTCCTCGGCGAGATGGAGACGATGGCCCGTGAGCTGCGGCAGGAGTCGCAGCGCGAGGCCATCATCAACGGTGCGCTGATCCTGCTCGTCCTCGGCGTCTCGCTGATCGGCGCGTTCGTCGTGGCCCGGTCCATGATCCGCTCGCTGCGCCGGCTCCAGGACACCGCCACCAAGGTCGCCCAGGAACGCCTGCCCGAGCTGGTCAAGCAGCTCTCCGAGGCGGACCCGCAGGACGTCGACACCTCCGTCGAGTCCGTCGGCGTGCACTCCCGCGACGAGATCGGCCAGGTGGCCGCGGCCTTCGACGACGTGCACCGCGAGGCCGTCCGCCTCGCCGCCGAGCAGGCCCTCCTCCGGGGCAACGTCAACGCGATGTTCACCAACCTCTCGCGCCGTTCGCAGGGTCTCATCCAGCGCCAGCTCTCGCTCATCTCCGAGCTGGAGTCCCGCGAGGCCGACCCGGACCAGCTGTCCTCGCTCTTCAAGCTCGACCACCTCGCGACCCGCATGCGCCGGAACGGCGAGAACCTCCTCGTCCTCGCCGGCGAGGAGCCGGGCCGCCGCTGGACCCGCCCGGTCCCGCTGGTCGACGTGCTCCGCGCCGCCGCCTCCGAGGTGGAGCAGTACGAGCGCATCGAACTGGCCGCGGTCCCGGCGACGGACGTCGCCGGCCGGGTCGTCAACGACCTCGTGCACCTCCTGGCCGAGCTGCTGGAGAACGCCACCTCGTTCTCCTCCCCGCAGACCAAGGTCCGGGTCACCGGCCACGCGCTGCCCGACGGGCGCGTGCTGGTCGAGATCCACGACACCGGCATCGGCCTCTCCCCCGAGGACCTGGCGGCGATCAACGAGCGGCTCGCCTCGCCGCCCACCGTGGACGTCTCCGTCTCCCGGCGCATGGGCCTCTTCGTGGTCGGCCGCCTGTCCCTGCGGCACGGCATCCGCATCCAGCTGCGCCCGTCCGACTCGGGCGGCACCACCGCGCTCGTCATGCTCCCGGTCGACGTCGCCCAGGGCGGCCGCAAGCCGGCCCCGAAGAGCGGTCCCGGCGCGCAGGGCGCGTCCCCGCAGGGCGGCGCCCCCGGCGGCCGGCTCGCCGGCGGTCCCGGCGCGGCCGGTGGTCCGGGTGCCGGACGCCCCGGTCTCGGCGGCCCGTCCGCTCCGGCCGGCCGCCTCGGCGCCGGCCCGGGCGCCGCGCGTCCGCAGGTCGGCGCGGCGGGCGGACCGCGGACCGCGCTGCCCGCCCGGGACGGCGCGCCGCAGAACCCGCAGGCCCCGGCCCCGCAGCAGCCGCAGCAGCAGCAGCAGCCCCAGCCGGCCGACGCGCGCCTGGAGCAGACCGGCCAGCTGCCGCAGCTCCCCCAGCCCGGCCCCGGTGCCGGTCTCATCGGCGGCGCGGCCAGCGCCATCCCGTCCCGCACGGACGTGTGGGGCGGCCGCCCGCAAGGCCCCCAGAACCCACAGGCGCCCCAGAACCCGCAGCACCCGCAGGCTCCGCAGAACCCGCAGGCTCCCCGGCAGCAGGACCCGCTCGGTGCGCCGAACGGCTTCCCGCGCGCCGAGCTGCCCGGCGGGAACCCGCAGCCGCAGCGCCCGCAGGGGACGAGCTGGGGCAGCGACCCCGCCGCGCAGCAGCCGGTGCGCCGCCCGCAGCAGGACATGACGCCGCTGGACGCCCCGCGCGGCCACGACGACGCCGAGACCACCGGTTCCTTCGCCGCGCCCGGCGCGCCGCAGGGCCCGGGCTCCACGGGCCAGTTCCCGCGGCCGGACTTCGGCGCTCCGCAGCAGCCGCAGGCCCCGCAGTACCAGGACCCGGCGTCCACCGCGCAGTTCCCGCGCCCGGACTTCGGAGCCCCCCAGGCCCCGCAGGCCCCCCAGCACCAGCAGCACCAGGCGCCCCAGGGACCCGGCTCCACCGGCCAGTTCCCGCGGCCGGACTTCGGCGCCCCGCAGCAGCCGCAGGCCCCGCAGTACCAGGACCGTCCGGCGTACGGCGACCAGCCCTTCGTCACGCAGGCGCAGCAGCAGCCGCAGCAGCCGGCTCCGCGCCTGCCCGCCGGCAACGGGTTCGCGCCGCCGCAGCCGGGTCTCCCCCAGGCCCCGCAGCAGCCGTCCCCGCAGGCCGCGCCCGAGCCGCGGCAGCCGCAGCTCGGCCGGCCGCGCCGCCCGGAGGCCCTGCCTCCGGCGCCGTCCGCGGGCGACGGGCGCACCCCGCTGTACGACACGCTGGAGACCAACTGGTTCCAGCAGGAGCAGGGGCAGCAGCAGGCCCCGGGCCAGGCGCCGCAGCAGCGGATGCCCGAGGTCGACCGGACGATGCCGACCCCGGTCGTGCAGCAGCCCGCTCCGGCGGGTCCGCGTCCGGCCGGCGACGGCGGGCGCCAGGGCGCGGCCGCCGGCTGGCGGCCCTCGCCCAACGACGACCTGGTGCGCCAGGCCGAGCGGGCGCGCAAGCCCTCCGCCGGCGGGGTCACCACCTCCGGTCTTCCGCGCCGCGTGCCGAAGGCCAACCTCGTACCCGGGACCGCACAGGAGCAGGCCCACACGGCCGGCCCCCAGGTCTCGCGTGCACCCGACGACGTCCGTGGCCGGCTCACCAACCTGCGCCGCGGCATCCAGCAGGGCCGGCAGGCGGGCAACTCGACCACGGGTAGCTTCCACCTCGGTCCGAACCACCAGCAGGAGCGATAGTTGAGCGCGATGAGCCAGGCGGCGCAGAACCTGAACTGGTTGATCACCAACTTCGTGGACAACACCCCCGGGGTGTCGCACACGGTGGTGGTCTCCGCCGACGGTCTGCTCCTTGCCATGTCCGAAGGATTCCCCCGCGACCGTGCCGACCAGCTGGCGGCGGTCGCGTCCGGGCTCACCTCGCTGACCGCGGGCGCCTCCCGGATCTTCGAGGGCGGTCCCGTGGCGCAGACCGTGGTGGAGATGGAGCGCGGCTTCCTCTTCCTCATGTCGGTCTCGGACGGATCCTCGCTGGCCGTGCTCGCGCACCCGGAGTGCGACATCGGCCTCGTGGGCTACGAGATGGCGCTGCTGGTCGACCGGGCCGGCAGCGTCCTCACCCCGGATCTCCGCGCGGAGCTCCAGGGCAGCCTGCTGCACTAGCGGTCCCCACCCGCCCCCAGCACCTCTCCCCCCGACGGGGCGGTACGTCCCCCACACGTACCGCCCCCGGCACCGTTCAATCGTCCGGCCGCCCCATCCGGCCCCCCACCGGCCCCATCAGACGGCAGAAGGCTTGCTGTCACGCCCGGAGGATTCATGACCCCGCCCCCCGCCACTCACGATCCGTACGGCGGCTCGTCCCTGGACGATCCGTACGGTCATGAGGGCGACCAGCCGCTGGTCCGTCCGTACGCGATGACCGGCGGCCGGACCCGGCCGCGCTACCAGCTCGCCATCGAGGCGCTGGTCAGCACCACGGCCGACCCGGCGCACCTCGCCACGCTCCTGCCCGAGCACCAGCGCATCTGCCACCTGTGCCGTGAGGTCAAGTCGGTGGCCGAGGTGTCCGCCCTGCTGTCGATGCCGCTCGGTGTCGCCCGGATCCTCGTGGCCGACCTGGCCGAGGCGGGCATGGTGGCCATCCACCAGCCGGGCAACGGAGAAGCCGGCGGCACGCCGGACGTGACACTGCTCGAAAGGGTGCTCAGTGGACTTCGCAAGCTCTAACGACGGCGCGGCCAGACCGACCACCAGCGCGAAGATCGTGGTGGCCGGTGGCTTCGGCGTCGGCAAGACCACGTTCGTGGGCGCCGTCTCGGAGATCAACCCGCTGCGTACCGAGGCCGTGATGACCGCGGCCTCCGCCGGGATCGACGACCTGACCCACACGGGCGGGAAGACGACGACCACGGTGGCGATGGACTTCGGCCGCATCACGCTGGACCAGGACCTGATCCTGTACCTGTTCGGCACCCCCGGCCAGGACCGCTTCTGGTTCATGTGGGACGACCTGGTCCGCGGCGCCATCGGCGCCGTCGTCCTCGTCGACACCCGCCGCCTCGCCGACTGCTTCCCCGCCGTCGACTACTTCGAGAACAGCGGCCTCCCCTTCGTCATCGCCCTCAACGGCTTCGACGGAAACCAGCCCTACACCCCCGACGAGGTCCGCGAAGCCCTCCAGATCGGCCCCGACACCCCCATCATCACCACCGACGCCCGCCACCGCGCGGACGCCAAGAGCGCGCTCATCACCCTCGTCGAGCACGCCCTCATGGCCCGCCTCAAGTAGGCCGCTCACCAGGGCAGTTGTCATATGCCCCGGGACCGGGCCGTCCGGAGGGCGGCTGTGGCCTTCGCCACGGCCGGCCCGGGCTTCATAACATTTCGACAGAGAATCGGGGGCGTCTCGGACACCCGACGCATCCGGTCGGTGTCGCTGCGCTCACATGAGCCCCGCCATTTGGCGGGGCTCGCTCTTTATGCCCGTTTTATGCGAGGCGTGGGCCACGGACCGGGGCCCCGTCCCAGTGTTTGGAACGGACCCCCTTCACGTGCTGCAATTCATGAACTCCCGAGTAGTACGGCCCTGAACGAAACACCGGCACGACGTAGGTGCCGACGCCGAGAGGTTGTTGGTCGAGTGAGGCGCAGCATGGATGGCTCCGCGGAGCAGGAGGCGCGGGGCAACTTCACCCCGCCGTCGCGCGGCGCGGTGTCGCCCGCGGACGTACCGGTGACGCCCGCGCCCGCACCCGCCCCCCGGGGCAGCTCCAGCCGGCTGTCCCCGCGCAACTGGCGCGTGCCCACCCGCCTGAACGCGATCCTCCTCATACCCGTGCTCGTCGGCTTGGTCATGGGCGGCTTCCAGGTGAAGGGGTCGATCGACACCTGGCAGGAGGCCCAGGACGCCGAGAAGACGGCGCTCATCGTGCGCGCCGCCTCGGAGTACTCCACCGCCCTGCTCGACGAGCGCGACCTGACCGCGGCCCCGCTGCTGGCCGGCAAGGACCGCGGCGGCGAGGACATCACCCGGGCGTACGCCGCCACCGACGCGGCCCGCGCGAAGTTCGACGAGGCCGTCAAGAACATGCCGTCGGGGCAGGGCCTCGAACGGCGCCTCCAGGCGTTCAAGAACGAGGAGCCCAAGCTCGCCGCGCTCCGCAAGGCCGCCTACACGGCCGCGCTCGACCCGGTGAACACCCAGCTCGGCTACACCGGCGTCCAGCACTACCTCATGGAGTTCTCCAACGAGCTCGGCCTGGGCACCGGCAACATCACCAGCTACGGCCGGACCGTCTACGCCATCCAGCTCGCGAAGGCCGCCGGCTCGCTCCAGCGCTCCATCGGCACCCACCTGCTCGTCCGGCCCAGCGCCAAGGACTCCGTCTTCGCCCAGCAGTCGGTCGCCTTCAACTCGTACAACTACCTGGAGCAGATCGCCCTCGGCGAGTACAACTCCGGTGGCACGGCCGAGGACGTCGAGCGCCTGAAGAAGGTGATGGCCGGCAAGGCCGCCGAGGGCGAGAAGAAGATGCGGGCCGCCGACGTCACCCTGCCCAAGGGCAAGGACGGCTCGGTCTACTCCGGCGTCGCCGGCCTGATCGGCTCCGCCGAGGACGCGGACGCGGTCAAGGCCCTCTCCGCCCAGGGCATCACCGCCGACACCTGGCTGGCGATCGCCACCGCCAAGTTCGACGGCTACAGCGAGGTAGAGAAGACCCTCGTCGACAAGGCCGTGGCCGAGGCCACCGCCATCTCCTCCGACGCCCAGACCGACGCCTGGGTCACCGGCGCCGCCGTCGTGATCGCCCTGCTCGCCGCCTTCATCCTGGCCGGGATGATGGCCCGCCAGATGAGCCGCTCGATGCGCGAGCTGCGCACCGCGGCCTTCGGCATCGCCGAGCAGCGCCTGCCGATGCTGGTCGACCAGCTGTCCCGGACCGAGCCGGGCCGGGTCGACACCCGCGTCCAGCCCATCCCGATCGACTCGCAGGACGAGATCGGCGAGGTCGCCCGGGCCTTCGACCAGGTCCACCGCGAGGCCGTCCGGCTCGCCGCCGAGCAGGCCATGCTCCGCGGCAACGTCAACGCGATCTTCACCAACCTGTCGCGCCGCAACCAGTCGCTGATCGAGGGCCAGCTGACCCTCATCACCGACCTGGAGAACAACGAGGCCGACCCGGACCAGCTGGAGAACCTCTTCAAGCTGGACCACCTCGCGACCCGCATGCGCCGCAACGGCGAGAACCTCCTCGTCCTCGCCGGCGAGGAGCCGGGCCGCCGCTGGGACCAGCCGGTCCCGCTGGTCGACGTGCTCCGCGCCGCCTCCTCCGAGGTGGAGCAGTACGAGCGCATCGAGATCGCCGGCGTGCCGGACGCCGAGATCCACGGCCAGGCCGTGACCGACCTCGTGCACCTGCTCGCCGAGCTGCTGGAGAACGCCACCACGTTCTCCTCCCCGCAGACCAAGGTCCGCGTCACCGCGACCCGTCTCCCCGACGGCCGCGTGATGGTCGAGATCCACGACAAGGGCATCGGCCTCACCGCCGAGGACTTCGCGGACATCAACCACAAGCTGGCGAACCCGCCGACCGTGGACGCGGCCGTCTCCCAGCGCATGGGCCTCTTCGTGGTCGGCCGGCTGTCCGACCGGCACGGCATCCGGGTCCAGCTGCGCCCCTCGGGCGAGCAGGCCGGCACCACCTCGCTGGTCATGCTGCCGGACGCGATCACGCACGGTGGCGGTGGCGAGCAGCCGGTGCAGGACGACTTCACCGTCTCGCAGATGATCCCTCAGCAGCAGCAGGGCGGCTTCGAGTCCGCGGCCCCGATGCGGACCGCCGCCGAGCTCGGCTTCGACGACTCGCGGTACGAGCAGGCCGACGGCCGCAGCCTCGACCCGGTCAACCGCTCGCTGATGCGCGAGGAGCGCCGCGCGGCCCTGGAGGCCCAGGTGCACGGCGGCGAGGGGACGCCGTACGAGGAGTCCGGGCAGGGCGGCGAGTACGCCCAGGAGCAGGGCTACGGCCAGGAGTACCCGCAGGAGTACGGGCAGCAGGCCCCGGTCCAGGAGTACGAGCAGCAGGGCCAGGCCCAGGAGTACGCCGGCGAGTACGGCCAGGAGTACGCCCAGGGCTACGAGCAGCAGCCGCAGGACGGCTACGGCTACCCCCAGCAGCAGGGCTACGAGGAGCACGCGGGGTACGGACAGCAGTCCGAGGCGTACCCGCAGCAGGCGTATGCGGAAGCCCCGTACGGCACCCAGGAGCAGGCCCACTCCGGTTACGACCAGGCGTTCGAAGGCCGTTCCCACCAGGACGAGTGGCCCGCGCAGGGCTCCTACCAGGGTGCTTTCGACCAGGGTTACCAGCCGGAATCGGAATCTTCGCAGGCCGCTCCCGAACAGGGCGCCGAGCGCGTAGGCTTCGACCGTCCGGCCCCGGCTCCCAGTCCCGTTCCGGACACCGGCAGCGGACTGACCGACGCCGGTCTGCCGCGCCGCGGCGGTGCCGCCCCGCAGGCGCCGCAGGCGCAGCGGCCCGCGCCGCCGGCCCAGCCCGCCCCGCCGGTGGGGCAGGACCAGCAGCAGCACCAGAACGACGGCTCCGGCGAGTGGCGCTCGGCCAATGACGAGCGCTGGGAGCAGGCCAAGAAGCTCCGCGAGCCGAAGGCGGGCGGGGTCACTCCGTCCGGTCTCCCCCGGCGCGTCCCCAAGGCCAACCTGGTCGAGGGCACCGCGGAGCAGACCCCGCAGGGCGGCCCCCAGGTCTCCCGCGCGCCCGAGGACGTCCGGGGCAGGTTGAGCAACCTGCGCCGGGGCGTCCAGCAGGGACGCACCGCGGGGTCGGACACGAACGGATCGGGCCTCGGCCCGGGCAATACCTACAACCAGGAGCGTTAGTGTGAGCGCGATGAGCCAGGCGGCGCAGAATCTGAACTGGTTGATCACCAACTTCGTGGACAACACCCCCGGGGTGTCCCACACGGTGGTGGTCTCCGCCGACGGTCTCCTGCTGGCCATGTCCGAGGGGTTCCCCCGGGACCGTGCCGACCAGCTGGCGGCGGTCGCGTCCGGGCTGACCTCGCTGACGGCGGGCGCCTCCCGGATCTTCGAGGGCGGCGCGGTCAACCAGACCGTGGTGGAGATGGAGCGCGGCTTCCTCTTCATCATGTCGGTCTCGGACGGCTCCTCGCTGGCCGTGCTGGCCCACCCGGAGTCGGACATCGGCCTCGTGGGCTACGAGATGGCCCTGCTGGTGGACCGGGCGGGCTCGGTCCTCACCCCGGACCTGCGGGCGGAGCTCCAGGGAAGTCTTCTCAACTAACAGACACAGAGTGCGTTTCAGGTCACCGCACCGTTAGGGTGCGGTGACGCGGCTCCAAGGGACATGGACCGCGAAGCAGTCGGAGGAGGAGACGTGGGAACACCCCCGGGGGCGAACCCCTACAACGGTTTCGACGCGCATCAGGCGCCGCACGGCGACGCCGCGCAGAACCGGTACAACTTCCCTTCCGCGCCCAGCAGACAGGGTGTCCACCAGCCCTACGGGCAGCCGCAGCAGCAGGCGCAGCCGGTGGCCCAGCGTGCCGCGGGCGGCGCGGGCGCCGGCGGCGGGCACAACCCGCTCGTGCGTCCGTACGCGATGACCGGCGGCCGCACCCGGCCGCGTTACCAGCTCGCCATCGAGGCGCTGGTCAGCACGACCGCCGATCCGTCCCGGCTGCAGGGGCAGTTGCCCGAGCACCAGCGGATCTGCCGGCTGTGCTTCGAGATCAAGTCGGTCGCCGAGATCTCGGCCCTTCTCTCCATCCCCCTCGGCGTTGCCCGGATCCTCGTCGCCGACCTGGCCGAGGCCGGACTTGTCGCCATTCACCAGCCCGGCGGCGACGAGGCCGCCGGCGGTCAGCCAGACGTGACACTGCTCGAAAGGGTGCTCAGTGGACTTCGCAAGCTCTAGCGGCGGCGCGGCCCGTTCTACCACCAGCGCGAAGATCGTGGTGGCGGGCGGCTTCGGCGTGGGCAAGACCACGTTCGTCGGCGCCGTCTCGGAGATCAACCCGCTGCGTACCGAGGCCGTCATGACGTCCGCGTCCGCGGGCATCGACGACCTCACGCACACCGGCGACAAGACGACGACGACTGTCGCCATGGACTTCGGCCGCATCACGCTGGACCAGGACCTGATCCTGTACCTGTTCGGCACCCCCGGCCAGGACCGCTTCTGGTTCATGTGGGACGACCTGGTCCGCGGCGCCATCGGCGCCGTCGTCCTCGTCGACACCCGCCGCCTCGCCGACTGCTTCCCCGCCGTCGACTACTTCGAGAACAGCGGCCTCCCCTTCGTCATCGCCCTCAACGGCTTCGACGGAAACCAGCCCTACACCCCCGACGAGGTCCGCGAAGCCCTCCAGATCGGCCCCGACACCCCCATCATCACCACCGACGCCCGCCACCGCGCGGACGCCAAGAGCGCGCTCATCACCCTCGTCGAGCACGCCCTCATGGCCCGCCTGCGGTAACCGTCCCGCCGGGCTCCCGGTGGCACCGCCACACGGAAGGGCCCCCGCTCCTGTCAGGAGCGGGGGCCCTTTCGCGTGTGCCGGGGGCGTCAGCGCCAGCTGTGCGGGGCGCGGAAGCCGTTCTCGCGCTCCAGGCGGCGCCAGCCGGCGGTGCTGCGGCCGTGGCGGGCGGCGGCCGGCTCGGGCTGGGTGGCGGCCCGGGCGAGCAGGACCGCGGTGATGGCGGCCAGCTCCTCGGGGTCGGCGTGGCCCTTCTCGACGCGGAGCAGGTTGGCTGTGGCAGGCGTGGTCACTTCGGTGGACTCCTTGCTGAAGTCTTACTGCGGCGGGTTGCCGTGCTTGCGGGACGGCAGGTCGGCGTGCTTGGTGCGGAGCATGGCGAGGGACCGGATGAGCACCTGGCGGGTGTCGGCGGGGTCGATGACGTCATCGACGAGGCCGCGCTCGGCCGCGTAGTACGGGTGCATCAGCTCGGCCTTGTACTCCTTGACCATGCGGGAGCGCATGGCCTCGGGGTCCTCGGCCTCGGCGATCTGCTTGCGGAAGATCACGTTGGCGGCGCCCTCGGCGCCCATGACCGCGATTTCGTTGGTGGGCCAGGCGTACGTCAGGTCGGCGCCGATGGACTGGGAGTCCATGACGATGTAGGCGCCGCCGTAGGCCTTGCGCAGGATCAGCGAGATCCGGGGCACGGTCGCGTTGCAGTAGGCGTACAGCAGCTTCGCGCCGTGGCGGATGATTCCACCGTGCTCCTGGTCGACGCCGGGCAGGAAGCCGGGGACGTCCAGAAGGGTGATGATCGGGATGTTGAAGGCGTCGCACATCTGCACGAAGCGGGCGGCCTTCTCGGACGCCTCGATGTCGAGGACGCCGGCGAGGGACTGCGGCTGGTTGGCGACGATGCCGACGACCTGGCCGTCGAGGCGGGCGAGGGCGCAGATGATGTTGCGGGCCCAGCGCTCGTGGACCTCCAGGTAGTCGCCGTCGTCGACGAGCTCCTCGATGACCTTGTGCATGTCGTACGGGCGGTTGCCGTCGGCGGGCACGAGGTCGAGCAGGACGTCGGAGCGGCGGTCGGCCGGGTCCTCGGAGGCGACGGCCGGCGGGTTCTCGCGGTTGTTCTGCGGGAGCATCGACAGGAGGTAGCGGACCTCGGCGATGCAGGTCTCCTCGTCGTCGTACGCGAAGTGCGCGACGCCGGAGGTCTCGGCGTGCACGTCGGCGCCGCCGAGGCCGTTCTGGGTGATCTCCTCGCCGGTGACCGCCTTGACGACGTCCGGGCCGGTGATGAACATCTGCGAGGTCTCGCGGACCATGAAGACGAAGTCGGTGAGGGCCGGGCTGTAGGCGGCGCCGCCGGCGCACGGGCCGAGCATCACGCTGATCTGCGGGATGACGCCGGACGCCCGGGTGTTGCGCTGGAAGATGCCGCCGTAGCCGGCGAGGGCGGAGACGCCCTCCTGGATGCGGGCGCCGGCGCCGTCGTTGAGGGAGACCAGCGGGGCACCGGCCGCGATGGCCATGTCCATGATCTTGTGGATCTTCGTGGCGTGGGCCTCGCCGAGGGCGCCGCCGAAGATCCGGAAGTCGTGGGCGTAGACGAAGACCGTGCGGCCCTCGACGGTGCCCCAGCCGGTGATGACGCCGTCGGTGTAGGGCTTCTTGGCCTCCAGGCCGAATCCCTGGGCGCGGTGCCGGCGCAGCTGCTCGACCTCGTTGAAGGAACCCGGGTCGAGGAGCAGCTCGATGCGCTCGCGCGCGGTCAGCTTGCCCTTCGCGTGCTGGGCCTCGGTCGCGCGCTCGCTGGGGCCGGCCAGCGCCTGCTGGCGCAGGACGTGCAGTTCGGCGACGCGGCCACGTGCGTCGGTGGGCTCGCTCGGGATCTCGTCGACAAGGGTCATGTACCGACCCTACGAACTGGACCAAGGAAACCCCGCCGTCGACTCCGTACAGTCTCGCGTGTCGATTCCTGGCGGGGACGGACAGAACCGTGGGGGCCGGGGCGCGAGTCCACAGCCGGAGACCCCTTTTGCTTGTGGGGGTCCTACAAAGGCGGCGCGCGGGCCCCCGGGCTGGGGGACCCGCGCGCGCGGTGGGGCGGCCGGTTCAGCAGCCGCCGCAGTTGTAGAAGGTCACGTCCCAGTGGTTGCCCTCGTCGGCGTAGACGTTGCCGGCGCCGGAGCGCCACTGCGGGGCACCGTCGCCGCGGACGCCGATGTAGGTGAACGTGTTCTTGATGTAGTTCCCGAGGCACGTGTACTTGCTGAAGTCGAGCTTGTAGCCGTTCCAGTGCGAGTAGGTGCCGCTCGCGTGGCCGGTCTCGGTGCCGCCGGTGATGTTGAGGGCGCAGCCGCTGGCGCTCTTGAGGGTCTGGGCGCCCTGGGCGGTGGCGAGGTTGAGCTGCTCGAAGGACGTGCAGGTGGAGTTGTACCGGTCGGAGCAGCCGCCGGAGGACGACCAGGTGATGCCGGAGCTGCGGAACATCGAGGTCGCGGTGGCGTGGCTGATCTTGGTGACGGCGTGGGCGTCGCCGCCCGAGGTGAGGGCGCCGAAGCCGGGGGCGAAGAGGGCGCCGAGGACGAGCGCCAGGGCGGTGAGGACGGAGCGGTGCTTCACGGGGACTGCCTCCTGCTGATGGCCGTGACGGGATGGGTCAGGGGTGCAGGTGGTGCGGTCGTGCGGGTCGCGCACGGGGATGATGCCGCAGTTCTACGCGCGTCCGCCAGAGGGCGTCGCGGGGCGGTGGGCGGTCGGCCCGGGGCGGGGCGGGACACGGGGGGCGGGGCCGTCCGGGTGAACCTCGGCGTTAGATGTTGAAAGTTGAACGGAATGGGGCTACAGTCGTTCTCGTTGAAGCTTCAACAACATGGCTTCGACGCCACCCCCGACAAGGAGCACGACATCATGGGTCTCTTCGGCCGCAAGAACACCGGGTCCGCCGCCACCACCGCCACCCTCCCCGTGGACCCCGCCCTCGCCGCCCTGACCGGCGACTACACCATCGACGCCGCCCACAGCACCATCGGCTTCACCGTCCGGCACGCCATGGTCACCAACGTCCGCGGCTCCTTCGGCGAGCACGAGGGCACCCTGAAGCTGAACGGCAGCGACCCGTCCGCGTCCAGCGCCTCCATCGACGTCAAGATCGCCTCCGTCGACACCGGCATCGCCGACCGCGACAACCACCTGCGCGCCGCCGACTTCTTCGACGCCGAGCGGTTCCCGCTGATGACCTTCCGCTCCACCGAGGCGGCGCACCTCGGCGGCGACACGTACCGGATCACCGGCGACCTGACCATCAAGGACGTCACCAAGCCGCTCTCCATCGACCTGGAGTTCAACGGCACCGCCACCGACCCGTACGGCAACGAGCGCGTCGGCTTCGAGGGCTCCGCCGAGATCCTGCGCTCCGAGTGGGGCCTGACCTGGAACGCGGCCCTGGAGACCGGCGGCGTCATGGTCAGCGACAAGGTGAAGCTGAACTTCGACATCTCCGCCATCAAGAACGCCGCCTGAGCCCCCTCCCCCCGGGCCCCGCGGCACGAGCGCGCCCGCCCTCCGCGACCACGCGGACGGCGGGCGCTCGGCGTTCCCGGGGGCCGCCGGCTCAGAAGCCTCCGCCGCCGCCGAAGTCCCCGCCGCCCCCGAAGTCGCCGCCACCGCCGAAGTCCCCGCCGCCGAAGCCCCCGCCGGAGTCCCCGAAGTCGCTGCCGCCGAAGTCGCCGGAGGAGATGTCGCCGGTGCCGTCGCCGAAGTCGCCGCCGCCGTACTCCACCGCGTACGCCGGGGTGGCGAGGGCCGAGCCGAGCATCGTGCCGACGAGGAGCCCGGGGAGCAGGCCGCCGCCGAAGTAGCCGCCCGCCCAGGGGCCGTACGCGGGACCCGCCTCCCAGTAGGGGCGGCGGCCGGCGTCGGTCTCGACGGTGCGGGCGCGGGGGTCCTCGCCGTCGTCCAGGCGGGCCGCGTCGGCCGCGCAGACCGGGACCTCGCGGGCGGCCCCGCCGGCCGGGCGCCAGGTGCGGTCGTCGGTGGACGGGCCGTGGCGGGGGTCGAAGAAGCATGGGGGCCGGCGCTCGGGCAGCGGACGGGAGGCCCGGCGGGCGTCGAGCACCGCCAGGGAGTAGCGCCCGTCCTCCAGGGCCTGGGTGACCCCCCGGACCTCGTGCGGCTGCCGCACCCCGCCCATCAGGGTCTTCGCCCGGTCGTACGAGTCGAGGGCCCGCTCGTAGTCGGCGCGCATCGCCTCGGTCGCGCCCGCCTCGGCGGGGTGGAAGTCGAGCCGTTCCAGCTCCTCGCCGAAGGCGGTGATGTCCTCGTCGACGACGACCCGGAGGCGTTCCAGGGCGGCCCGCTCCTCGGCCTCCCTGCGCTTGCGCCGGCCGCGGACCACCGCGTAGGCGGCGGTGCCGCCGACGGCGGCGACCGCGCCCAGGGTGACGAGGCCGGCGACCGGCACACCGGAGTCGCCGGCCGCGCCTCCGGGCCAGGCGGCGGGCGCGGAGCCGCGCATCGCGGGCAGGGCCTGGTCGGCGAAGGCGTTCAGTTCGGCGGCGGCGTCCGCGCCGGGGCCGTCGGCGACGGCCACCATGTTCGCGACGGCGGCCTGCGACAGGATCCGGGTGTCGGCCTTGGCCGCGAAGTCGTCGCCGAGCCGCACGGCGTAGACGCCCGGCAGACCGGTCTGCTCGCGCAGGTTCTCGATGAGCCCGTCCGGCGGGTACTGGGCGCCCTCCGGGAGGACGGCGACGAAGAGCGGCTTGTCCGCGTCCTCGATCCGCTCCGCCAGGGCGGCCGCGTCGGCCGCGGAGAGCTGCCCGGCGGCGCCCGGGTCGACGTAGACCGGCCCCTGTCTCAGCGCCTCGGCCGCGTCCGGGATGCCGCCGGCCCTGGCGCCCGCGGACGCGGGTGCCAGGGCCAGGAGCAGCAGGAGGATCAGCCCGGCGAGGGCCGGGCCCGCCGACAACGCCCTGGTCTTCATGGTTCGAAATTACCCGAACGGGATCGAACTAGACATACAGGGCGTATCTCGGTCACTCGGCGGGGTCGACCCCCGCCCGCAGCAGCCCGTAGGTGAAGGCGTCCTCCAGGGCCTGCCAGGAGGCGGCGATCACGTTCTCGCCGACGCCCACCGTGGCCCATTCGGCGTTGCCGTCGCTGGTGGTGATGAGGACCCGGGTGGTGGACTCGGTGCCGTGCCGGCCTTCGAGGATGCGGACCTTGTAGTCGACCAGCTCGAACTTGGCGAGCTGCGGGTAGATCCGCTCCAGGGCGACCCGCAGGGCGCGGTCGAGGGCGTTGACCGGGCCGTTGCCCTCGGCGGTGGCGAGCATCCGCTCGCCCTTGGCCCACAGCTTGACCGTGGCCTCGTTGGCGTGGGTGCCGTCGGGGCGGTTCTCGGTGATCGCCCGCCACGACTCGGTGCGGAAGTAGCGGCGGGCCCGCCCCTCGGCCTCGGCGCGCAGCAGCAGCTCGAAGGAGGCGTCGGCGGCCTCGTACGTGTAGCCCTGGAGCTCGCGCTCCTTGACCCGCTCGACGACCCGGGCGACCAGCGCGCGGTCGCCGCCGAGGTCGACGCCCAGCTCCTTGCCCTTGAGCTCGATGGAGGCGCGGCCTGCCATGTCGGAGACGAGCATCCGCATGGTGTTGCCGACCAGCTCGGGGTCGATGTGCTGGTAGAGGTCGGGGTCGACCTTGATGGCGGAGGCGTGCAGGCCGGCCTTGTGCGCGAACGCGGAGACGCCGACGTACGGCTGGTGGGTGGAGGGGGTGAGGTTGACGACCTCGGCGATGGCGTGCGAGATGCGGGTCATCTCGGCGAGGGCGCCGTCGGGCAGCACCCGCTTGCCGTACTTGAGCTCCAGCGCGGCGACGACCGGGAAGAGGTTGGCGTTGCCGACCCGCTCGCCGTAGCCGTTGGCGGTGCACTGGACGTGGGTGGCGCCGGCGTCGACGGCGGCCAGGGTGTTGGCGACGGCGCAGCCGGTGTCGTCCTGGGCGTGGATGCCGAGCCGGGCGCCGGTGTCGGCGAGGACGGTGGCGACGACGGCCTGGATCTGGGCGGGGAGCATGCCGCCGTTGGTGTCGCAGAGGACGACGACGTCGGCGCCGGCCTCGTGCGCGGCGCGGACCACGGACTTGGCGTAGTCCGGGTTCGCCTTGTAGCCGTCGAAGAAGTGCTCGCAGTCGACGAAGACCCGGCGGCCCTGGGCGACCAGGTGGGAGACGGTGTCGCGGACCATCTCCAGGTTCTCGTCGAGGGTGGTCCGCAGGGCCAGTTCGACGTGCCGGTCGTGGGACTTGGCCACCAGAGTGATCACGGGGGCGCCGGAGTCGAGCAGCGCCTTGACCTGCGGGTCGTCGGCGGCGGTGCCGCCGGCCCTGCGGGTGGCGCCGAAGGCGACGAGCTGCGCGTGCCGGAAGGTGATCTCCTGCCGGGCGCGGGCGAAGAACTCGGTGTCGCGCGGGTTGGCGCCGGGCCAGCCGCCCTCGATGAAGCCGACGCCGAACTCGTCGAGGTGCCGGGCGATGGTCAGCTTGTCCGCGACGGTGAGGTTGATGCCCTCACGCTGCGCGCCGTCGCGCAGGGTGGTGTCGAAGACGTGAAAGCTGTCGTCGGGGCGCGAGCCCCCGGCGTTCTCCGTGGTCATGGCTGTGATGGCTCCTGTCGGATGTGGCTCCGGAAGGGATGGATCCACTTGCCCCCATTCTCACGCGCCGTCCGCTCCCGGCACGGGTGGGGCCGGAAAACGAAAAAACCCCTCGCGGGTGCGAGAGGTCTGCGCGCGGGTCTGGGGCACGGTGTCACCGGCCGCGGGGGTCGTGCCGCGGTTCAGTGGTCACTGCGGACCGGCGCGCTGCTGCCGATAATCATCGTGGTAGCGAGCACGCCGGAAGTCTGCCACAGCCGGGGGTCCTGCCGGACGCCGGTCTCACGATACGGGCAGCCGGTCCCGCCGCTGCTCCGGCACGTCCTTGCCGACCCGGCCGAGGTCGATGTCGCGGGTCTCCCGCATGGTGAGGTACACGACCAGGGAGACGGCCGCGCAGCCGGCGACGTACCAGTAGTAGCCGGACTCGATGCCAGAGTCCTTGAACCAGAGGGCCACGTACTCGGCGGTGCCGCCGAAGAGGGCGTTGGCGACGGCGTAGGGCAGCGCGACGCCGAGGGACCGGATGCCGGTCGGGAAGAGCTCGGCCTTCACGCACGCGTTGATCGACGTGTAGCCGGTGATGACGAGCAGGGCGAGCAGCGAGAGCCCGAGGGCCGGCCAGAAGGAGCCCGCGTGCTTCAGCATCGTCATGATCGGCACGGTGAGGAGCGTCGAGCCGACGGCGAAGGTGATGAGCAGCGGGCGGCGGCCGATCCGGTCGGAGAGCCGGCCGGCGAGCGGCTGGAGGCAGGCGAAGACGATGAGCGCGCAGAAGGAGACGAGGGTGGCGGTCTGCTTGGGCAGCCCGGCGGAGTTGGAGAGGTACTTGGTGAGGTAGGTGGTGTACGTGTAGTAGGCCACCGTGCCGCCCATGGTGAGCGCGACGACGAGGAACGCCTCGCGCTTGTGCGCCCACAGGGCCTTGAGGGTGCCCTTCTCGCCGTGCCCGACGCCGTCGTCGGCGGTCTCCTCGTACACCTCGGTCTCCAGCATGTTGCGCCGCAGGTAGAAGACGACGGCGGCGCCGAGGGCGCCCACGATGAAGGGGATGCGCCAGCCCCAGCTGTGCAGGGCCTCGGCGGACATGGTCCGCTGGAGGACGATCTGGAGGCCGAGGCCGAGGATCTGTCCGGCGGTCATGGAGACGTACTGGAAGCTGGAGGCGAAGCCCCGGTGCCGGGGCGCGGACGCCTCGGTGAGGTAGGTGGCGCTGGCGGCGTACTCGCCGCCGACGGAGAGGCCCTGGAGGAGGCGGGCGACGAGGAGGACGGCGGCGCCGCCGTAGCCGGCGACCGCGTAGGTGGGGGCGACGGCGATGAGCAGCGCCGAGGCGGACATCAGGGTGACGGTGAGGGTGAGCGCCGCCTTGCGGCCCTTGCGGTCGCCGACCCGGCCGAGGAGCCAGCCGCCGACCGGGCGCATGAAGAAGCCGACGGCGAAGATGCCGGCGGTGTTCATGAGCTTGGCGGTGTCGTTCCCCTCGGGGAAGAACGCGCCCGCGAAGTAGGTGGCGAAGCTCGCGTACACGAACCAGTCGAACCACTCGACCATGTTCCCGGCCGAACCGACCCAGATCTTCTTCCAGTGATCACGTCCCATGGGCCGGAACCGTGCCGGACCGCGCCCCCGGCGGGCAAGGGTGCCGGGGGCAACGATCGGGAGTACTTGCGTGCGTTACGTTCGCGGGTTCAGGGTTTCGTCGAGGAACTCCCGGACCTGGGCGAGGACTTCGTCCCGGCCGGTGCCGGGGAGGCCGACCGCCACGTGGACGCTGTAGCCGTCGAGGAGGGCGCGCATCCGGGTGGCGAAGCGGTCCGGGTCCACGGGGCGGAACTCGCCGCGCGAGACGCCCTCGGCGAGGATCGCGACGAGGTCCCGGTGCCAGGCGCCCTCGATGGCGGCCTGCCGGGCGCGGGCGTCCTCGTCGGCGTTCTGCGACCGGTTCCAGACCTCCAGCCAGAGCGTCCAGTGCGGGTCGCGCGGCCCGTCGGGCACGTACACCTCGACGTATCCGTCGAGCCGCTCGCGGGAGCTGCCGGGCCCGGAGAGCAGGGCGCCCCGCTCGGCGCCCAGCCGCCCCTCGCTCCACTCCAGGGTCTGGAGCAGCAGCTCGTCCTTGGTGCGGAAGTAGTAGAGGAGGTGGCCGCTGCTCATCCCGACCTGCCGTCCGAGCCCGGCCATGGTGAGCCCGTCGAGCCCCCGCTCGGCGACGGTGTCCATCGCCGCCGCGAACACCTCCTCGCGGGGCGGGGCGGCCTGGTTGCGGCGGCGGGGGGCGGGGGACGGGCTGCTGCTCTGACTCACTCGTACGTTCTACACCGCGGGCTGCTGCTGGGTGATGCAGTGGATGCCGCCGCCCGCGGCGAAGATCGTCCGGGCGTCGACCAGGACGACCTCGCGGTCCGGGAAGAGGCGGCGGAAGATCTCGGCGGCCAGTTCGTCGTGCGGGTCGTCGAAGGCGCAGAGGATCACGGCGCCGTTGCACAGGTAGTGGTTGATGTAGGAGTAGTCGACCCAGTCGCCCTCCTCGTCCTTGAGGACGGTGGGGGCGGGGACCTCGATGACCTCCAGGGGGCGGCCCTGGGCGTCGGTCTGGGCGCGGAGGATGTCCACGTAGAGCCGGGAGCGGGCGTAGTCGGGGTGGGCGGGGTCCTGCTGGCTGTGGACGAGGACGGTGCCGGGGCGGGCGAAGGCGGCGACGATGTCGACGTGGCCCTGGGTGCCGTACAGGCCGTAGTCGCCGGCGAGGCCGTGCGGGAGCCAGATCGCCTTGCTGGTGCCGAGCTTGGCGTGGATCTCCCGCTCGACCTGCTCGCGGGTCCACTCGGGGTTGCGGCCGGCGCCGAGCTGGACGGTGTCGGTGAGGAGGACGGTGCCCTCGCCGTCGACGTGCAGGCCGCCGCCCTCGTTGACGAGTTCGCTGCTCAGTACGGGGACGTCCGCCGCGTCCGCGACGTGGCGGGCGATCTTGGAGTCGTGCTCCCAGCGGGCCCAGTCCTGGGCGCCCCAGCCGTTGAACACCCAGTCCACGGCGGCCAGGGAGGTGCCGTCGGTGACGAAGGTGGGGCCGATGTCGCGCATCCAGGCGTCGTCCAGCTCCCGCTCGACCAGCTCGACGTCCGCGCCGAGGAGCGCGCGGGCGCCCTCCGCGTCGCCGGGGGCGACGACCATGGTCACCGGCTCGAAGCGGCGCACGGCCCGGGCGACGGACGCCCACGCCTCGCGGGCCTCGGCCAGCTCCTCGTCGCTGGTGAAGGTGGGGTTGGGGCTGGGCCAGGCCATCCAGGTCCGCTCGTGCGGGGTCCACTCGGCGGGCATGCGGTACGAAGTCATGGAGGCGGGTCCTAGAGGAAGTAGAGGCGGTTCAGGGAGACGGACTCGGCCGGCTCGGAGCGGATCGGGGAGCCGTCGAGCGAGACCAGGCCGGTGCGGTCGTCCACCTGGACGTCGCCCACGCGGGAGTTGAGGAGGAGGTCGGCGGGGCCGATCCCCCGGGTGCCGCGGACGGGGACGCGGCGGCGCCGGGTCGGCATCCGGTCGCCGCCGAGGTCGACGGCGGCCTGGGCGACGAAGGCGACGGAGAGGTCCGCGGCGGTGGCGCCGTGGGCGCCGAACAGCGGGCCGAGCACGAGCGGTTCGCAGGTGTCGGTGGCGGCGTTGGGGTCGCCCGTGACGCCCCACGCGGGGAAGCCGTTCTTCAGCACCAGCTGCGGCTTGGCGCCGAAGAACTCGGGCCGCCACAGCACGATGTCGGCCATCTTGCCGACCTCGACGGAGCCGATCTCGTGGGCGAGGCCGTGGGCGATCGCCGGGTTGATGGTGAGCTTGGCCAGGTAGCGCAGGACGCGCGCGTTGTCGTCGTGCGCGCCGTCGCCGTCCAGCGGTCCGAGCTCGGCCTTCATCTTCCCGGCCATGGCGAAGGTCCGGCGTACGGTCTCGCCGGCCCTTCCCATCCCCTGCGCGTCGGAGGAGGTGATCCCGATCGCGCCGAGGTCGTGCAGGACGTCCTCCGCGCCCATCGTCCCGGCCCGGATCCGGTCGCGCGCCATGGCGGCGTCGCCGGGGAGGTCGGTCTTCAGGTCGTGGACGGAGACGATCATCCCGTAGTGCTCGGCCACGGCGTCGCGGCCGAAGGGCAGGGTGGGGTTGGTGGAGGAGCCGATGACGTTCGGCACGCCCGCCATCTTGAGGACGTTGGGGACGTGGCCGCCGCCGCAGCCCTCGATGTGGAAGGCGTGGATGGTGCGGCCTTCCAGGACGCGGAGGGTGTCCTCCACGGACAGGCACTCGTTGAGGCCGTCCGAGTGCAGGGCGACCTGGACGTCGTGGTCCTCGGCGACCCGCAGCGCGGTGTCCAGGGCGCGGGTGTGGGCGCCCATGTCCTCGTGGACCTTGAAGCCGGACGCGCCGCCCTCGGCGAGCGCCTCGACCAGCGGGGCCGGGTCGGAGGAGGAACCGCGGGCGAGGAAGCCGATGTTGACGGGCCAGGCGTCGAAGGCGTTGAAGGCGTGCTGCAGCGCCCAGGGCGAGTTGACGCCGACGCCCCAGACGGGGCCGAACTCCTGGCCGATGATCGTGGTGACGCCGCTGGCGAGCGACGCCTCCATGATCCGGGGCGAGAGCAGGTGGACGTGGGTGTCGACGGCGCCGGCGGTGGCGATGAGGCCCTCGCCGGAGACGATCGAGGTGCCGGTGCCGACGACGACGTCGACGCCGTCGAGGGTGTCGGGGTTGCCGGCCCGGCCGATGGCGTGGATCCGGCCTTCGCGGATGCCGATGGAGACCTTGCGGATGCCCTGGACGGCGTCCATCAGCAGGACGTTGCTGATGACGACGTCGCAGGTCTCGCGGACGGCGGCGGCCTTCAGGTGGAGGCCGTCGCGGGCGGTCTTGCCGAAGCCGGCGAGGAACTCCTCGCCGGGCTCCTGGGAGTCGTCCTCGACCCGGACGACGAGTCCGGAGTCGCCGAGGACGACGCGGTCGCCGGCCCGGGGGCCGTGCACGGAGGCGTACTCGTACGGATCCATCAGTCGTCCTCCTTCGGGGCCGTGACGCCCAGGTAGCCGCAGGCGGCCGCGCGGCGCAGCGCCTCTTCCCGCGCGCCGGGCGCGTCCAGCGGCCCGTCGACGAGGCCGGCGAAGCCGATGGCCACGCGGGCGCCGCCGATGGGCACGAGCCCGACCTCGGCGGAGCCGCCCGGGTCGAAGCGGAAGGAGGCGCCGGCGGGGATGGCGAGCCGCATGCCGTAGGCGGCGGCGCGGTCGAAGTCGAGGCGCGGGTTGGCCTCGAAGAAGTGGAAGTGGGAGGTGACGCTGACCGGCACGGTGGCGGTGTTGCGCACCCGCAGGGTGAGCGCCGGCTGCTGCTCGGGGTGGCCGGGGCCGGGCAGCAGGGCGCCGGGGGCTCCGGCGCCGAGGGTGCCGCCGCCGATCGGGTCGGTGACGACGGCGAGCCGGGAGCCGTCGTCGAAGACGGCCTCGACGTGGACCTCGGTCACCACGTCGGCGACGCCGGGCAGCACGTCCTCGGGGCCGAGGACGGAGCGGGCCGCCTCGATGGCCTCGGCGAGCCGCCGGCCGTCGCGGGCCGCCTCGCAGACGGTGTCCGCGATGAGGGCGGTCGCCTCGGGGACGTTCAGCCGCAGGCCGCGGGCCCGGCGGGCCCGGGCGAGTTCGGCGGCGCCGAAGAGCAGCAGCCGGTCGCGCTCGGTGGGGGTCAGTCGCACGTCATGCACCTCCTGTTTGAGCGACACTCTAAATGCTGAGACGGTTCCTTCCAAGCATTGACGGGCGGTCCAGGAACACGCCACATTGAGCGCCACTCAAAAATCCGCTCCCCCGGAGGTCCCATGGCGATCGAACAGCGCGGAGTCGACACCGTCCCCGAGGCCGAACGCACCAGCGGTCCCCGCGACCTGGTCGCGATCCTGCTCGGCTCCAACCTCTGCCTGGGGGTGATCGTCTTCGGCTGGCTGCCGGTCTCCTTCGGCCTCGGCCTGTGGGGCTCGGTGACCTCCGTGGTCGCGGGCACGGTCGCCGGCGTCGCCGTCACCGCCCCGCTGGCGCTGGTCTCCCTGCGGACCGCCACCAACCTGTCCACCTCCTCGGGCGCCTTCTTCGGCGTCCGCGGCCGGCTCGTCGGCTCGGTGGTGGGACTGCTGCTGTCGCTGGGCTACACCGCCCTGACCCTGTGGATCGGCGGCGACGTCATGGTGGGCACCCTCGCCCGCCTGACCGGCCTCTCCACCGGCGCCGGCGCCCACGCGGCCGTGTACGCGCTGCTCGCGGCCGGAACGGCGGTCGCCGCGGTGTACGGCTACCGGCTGCTGCTCCGGCTCAGCAAGGCGCTCGCCGTCGGCATGACCGTCCTGCTCGCGGCCGGGGCCGTGGCGTACGCGGGCGACTTCACCGCCGCGCCGGTGCCGGACACCCCGTACCTGCTCGGCTCCTTCTGGCCGACCTGGCTGCTCTCCGCGGTCGCCGCCGGGCTCAGCGGACCGGTCGCCTTCATCACCCTGCTCGGCGACTACACCCGGTACGTCTCCCCCGCCCGGCACAGCGCCCGGAGCGTCTGGCGGGCCACCTGTCTGGGGCTGCTCGTCGGCCTGCTGGTGCCGCAGCTCTTCGGCACCTTCACGGCGCTCGCGGCCCGCGCCGGACTCGACTACGCGGGGCCGCTGGTCGCCGCCTCCCCCGCCTGGTACCTGGTGCCGCTGCTGCTCGCGGCCGCCGCCGGCTCGGTCGGCAACGCCGGTCTGATGCTCTACTCGATGGGCCTCGACCTGGACGCGATCCTGCCCCGGGCCACCCGGGCGCGCGCCACCCTGGTGGTGGCGGCGGTCGCGACCGGCTTCGTCTTCCTCGGGCACTTCGCCTCGGACGCCCAGTCGGCGATGACCTCGTTCGTGCTGCTCCTGACGGCGATCGGCACGCCGTGGGCGGTCATCACCCTGATCGGGCACGCCCGCTGCCGGGGGGAGTACGACCCCGAGGCGCTCCAGGTCTACAACCGGCGCTCGCGCGGCGGCGCCTACTGGTTCACGGCGGGCTGGCACCCGCGCGCCACGCTCTCCTGGGCGCTCGGCGCGGCGGCGGGCCTCTCGGCGGTCTCCACGCCGCTGTACGAGGGCCCGCTGCTGGCGCTGACCGGCGGGATCGACTGCAGCTTCGTGGTCTCGGGGGTGGTGGGCGGCGCGCTGTACGCCGCCCTGACGCCGCACCGGGCGTCCGGGACCGCACCGGCCCCGGACGCCCTGGCGGCGGACTGAAGCTCCGGGGCGGCTAGCGGCCCAGCTCGTGCATCCAGCCGTGGACGTCCTCGGCCTTGCCGGTCTGGATGGCGAGCAGCGCCTCGCGCAGCCGCATGGTGACCTCGCCGGGCTCGCCGCCCGACTGCTGCCACTCGCCGCGGGCGGACTTGACCGTGCCGACCGGGGTGATGGCCGCGGCGGTGCCGCAGGCGAAGACCTCGGTGAGGGTGCCGGCGGCGCTGTCCGCCTGCCACTGGTCGAGGGAGATCCGGCCCTCCTCGACCTGGTAGCCCAGGTCGGCGGCGAGGGTGAGGAGGGAGTCGCGGGTGATGCCCTCCAGGATGGAGCCGGTGAGGGCGGGGGTGAGGATGCGGTCGCCGTACACGAAGTACATGTTCATGCCGCCGAGTTCCTCGACCCACTTGTGCTCGACCGCGTCGAGGTAGCAGACCTGGTCGCAGCCCTTCTCCGCCGCCTCGGCCTGCGCGAGCAGGGAGGCCGCGTAGTTGCCGCCGGTCTTGGCGTCGCCCATGCCGCCGGGGACGGCGCGGACGCGGTCCTCGGAGGCCCAGATGGAGACCGGCTTGACGCCGCCGGGGAAGTACGGGCCGGCCGGGGAGGCGATGACGACGAACAGGTACTCGTTGGCCGGGCGGACGCCCAGGCCGACCTCGGTCGCGATCATGAACGGGCGCAGGTAGAGCGAGGACTCGCCGCCGTGCGCCGGGACCCACGCCTCGTCCTGGCGGACCAGCAGGTCGCACGCCTCGATGAAGGTCTCGACGGGAAGCTCGGGCATGCCGAGGCGGTGCGCGGAGCGCTGGAAGCGGCGGGCGTTGGCGTCCGGGCGGAAGGAGGCGACGGAGCCGTCGGGGCGGCGGTACGCCTTCAGGCCCTCGAAGATCTCCTGGGCGTAGTGGAGGACGTTGGTCGCCGGGTCGAGGGAGAGCGGGCCGTACGGCACGAGCTCGCCGTCGTGCCAGCCGCGGCCCTCCGTCCAGCGGACGGTGACCATGTGGTCGGTGAAGTGGCGGCCGAATCCCGGGTTGGCCAGGATCGCCTCGCGCTCCTCGGCGGACAGCGGGCTGGAGGAGGGCTTGAGCTCGATCGTGGGCTTCGTCATGAGTGCGTGTCCTTCACCGGTTGTGTGGGTCGGACCGCGCCCACGGCGTGCCCGCATGCCGCGGCCCCACGTTCGATTATCGCCCGGGGGGACCGGTGGACGAAACGGGTGGTCGCGGTGCGGAGGTGCGCGGTCCTGTGAGGGGGAGGGTAGGGGTTCCGGCACCCGGTGGCGACGCATGACGGAGCAGCCGCCGGGTGTCGGTACGACCCGGCGGCTGCTCTGTGGTGTCAGTGAGGCGCGCGGGTCAGCTCGCTACTCGCGCGGCGAGCGCGTCGCCGATCTCGTCCGTGGTGCGGACGGCGGCGCCCCGCTCGGTGAGGTCTGCCTCGACGGCGGCCTCGACCCGGGCGGCCTCGGCCTCGTAGCCGAGGTGGCGCAGCAGGAGGGCGACGGAGAGGACGGTGGCCGTGGGGTCGGCCTTGCCCTGGCCCGCGATGTCCGGCGCGGAGCCGTGGACCGGCTCGAACATGGACGGGAACGCGCGGCTCGGGTTGATGTTGCCCGAGGCCGCGACGCCGATGCCGCCGGAGACGGCCGCGGCGAGGTCGGTGATGATGTCGCCGAACAGGTTGTCGGTGACGATGACGTCGAAGCGGGCCGGGTCGGTGACGAGGAAGATCGTCGCGGCGTCGACGTGCAGGTAGTCGGTGGTGACCTCGGGGAACTCCTGGGCGACCCGCTGGAAGGTGTCGGTCCAGAGGTGTCCGGCGAAGGTCAGCACGTTGTTCTTGTGGACCAGCGTCAGCTTCTTGCGCGGGCGGGCCTGGGCGCGGGCGAAGGCGTCCCGGACCACGCGCTCGACGCCGAAGGCGGTGTTGACGGAGACCTCGGTGGCGACCTCGTGCGGGGTGCCCTTGCGGATGGTGCCGCCGTTGCCGGTGTACGGGCCCTCGGTGCCCTCGCGGACCACGACGAAGTCGATCGCGGGCTGGCCGGCGAGCGGGGTCGCGACGCCGGGCAGCAGCTTCGAGGGGCGCAGGTTGACGTGGTGGTCGAAGGCGAAGCGCAGCTTCAGCAGGAAGCCGCGCTCCAAAACGCCGGACGGGACCGACGGGTCGCCGATCGCGCCGAGCAGGATGGCGTCGTGCTTCTTGAGGGAGTCGAGGTCGGCGTCGGTGAGGGTCTCACCGGTGGCGTGGTAGCGCCGCGCGCCGAAGTCGTACTCCTCGGTCTCCAGCTTCACGTCCTGCGGAAGCACGGCCGTGAGGACCTTGAGGCCCTGGGCCACGACCTCCTGACCGATGCCGTCGCCGGGAATGACTGCGAGATTGATGCTGTGAGACATGGCGGCACCCTACTCTTCGTCCCATCGTCTGACACGCATCGTCCACCATGTGGACGAACGGACAGGCGCCGGGCCGGATCAGTGGCCGGTGGAACCACCGTTGTCACGGCGGTCGAGCGCGCGCTGGAGGGCGGCGGCGGCGTTCTGCCGGGCCTCGTCGCTGGGACGGCCGGCGGAGTGGCGGACACGGGGGGTGGTCTGAGCGGCCATGAGGGATCGACTCCTTGAGATCAGTGGTGATCCGGAACGTGCGGAGATCAGCTGCGACCGGGAGATCGGTGGTGATCGAAGGCGCCGGAAAGGGGCGGGGAGCGCCGCCGCAGGGGTGGCCTGCACGGGGCGTCGCGCTCTCGACCGCCATTCGCTGATGAAGCGAGACGTTCGGCTTCTACAAAGCTAGGGCAGCCGCCCTCATCTGTCTCCACAATTACTCGGACTTCCTACTATCTGAGACGGCGGCGCCCGGGAAGCCGGCCGGGCCACCCTCAGGCCAGGTCGCCGTCCCGCCAGTCGAGGACGAGCGGAGCGGTGGCGGCGGGGAGCGGGCGCCCGCCCGCGGGCCACAGGAAGAGCGCGCCCTCCTCGTCGGGCAGCGGCACGGTCCCGTCGGGGCCGAGGGCCGCGATCCGCCCCTCCCAGAGCCGCCAGCCGCGCACCCGGTAGAGCGCGGCGCCCTCGTCCGAGGCGGAGAGCGCGCCGAAGGCGTGGGTCGCGTCGATCACCCGCTCCAGCCCGTCCATGACGGCCCCGCCGAGCCCCCGGCGCCGCACGTCGGCCCGGACGGCGACCGCCTCCACGTACCCGATCCGGTACGACCGTCCGGCGTGCAGCGCGCGGCGCTGGACCACGGCGCCGTGGGCGGCGATCCCGCGCTCGTCCTCGATCCAGGCGTGCACGCCGCCGAGTGCGTGGTCCCAGTCCTCCGCGGAGAAGTCCCCGCCGAAGGCGGCGTCGAGCAGGGCGCGGACGGCGCGGAGCCGGCCGGTGCCGAGGGCGTGGGTGGGCGCGGTTCTCACGGTCACCCCTCCACCCTCCCACGCCACGCACCTAACCCTTTCAATCATCTTGACAGGTTAGACACCGGCCTGATCGAATCCCTCTGCAACCACTATCGAGCGCTTGAGGGGTTAGAAAGAGATGAGCGTGCTGCCGACCCGCCACCGCACCGTCACCGTCCGGGGCCACGAGATCTTCTACCGGGAGGCCGGGCCGGCCGACGCCCCCGTGCTGCTCCTGCTGCACGGCTTCCCCACCAGTTCGCACATGTTCCGCGACCTCATCCCCCGGCTCGCCGACCGGTACCGCCTGATCGCCCCCGACCACCTGGGCTTCGGCCGCAGTGCCGCACCCGCCGCCACCGACTTCCCGTACACCTTCGCGGAGCTGGCCTCCCTCACCGCCGCGTTCACCGAGGCCCTGGGGCTCGACCGGTTCGCGCTCTACGTCCAGGACTACGGCGCGCCCATCGGCCTGCGCCTCGCCCTCGCCCACCCCGAGCGGATCACCGCGGTCGTCACCCAGAACGGCAACGCCTACGAGGAGGGCCTGGGCGCCGACGCCTGGGCGCCGGTCCTGGCCCTGATCGAGCACCGCACCCCCGAGACCGAGGCCCCGGTCCGGGCCATCCGCTCCCTGGAGGGCATCCGGTGGCAGTACGAGACCGGTGTCCCCGCCCGCTACCGCGAGCTCCTCAGCCCGGACGCCTGGCACCACGACGCCGCCCTCATGGCCCGCGACGGCCAGGACGGCATCCAGCTGGACCTGATCGCCGACTACGGCTCCAACTTCGCCCTCTACCCCGCCTTCCAGGAGTGGTTCCGCACCTCCCGGGTGCCGCTGCTCGCCGTCTGGGGCGAGGGCGACGAGGTCTTCGTCCCGGCCGGCGCCGAGGCCTTCCGCCGCGACCTCCCGGACGCCGAGATCCACCTCCTGCCCACCGGCCACTTCGCCCTGGAGACCCACGCGCCGCGCATCGCCGAACTGATCGGCGACTTCCTGCGCCGCACCGTGGGGGAATGAGTACCGCCCCCGACCCCGGCCTGGGGGGACCGGGGAGGGGGGCGGTGATCAGGGGCCGCTCACGCGGCGGGCGGGCGTCAGCCCATGTGCGGGTAGCCGTACTCGGTCGGCGGGACCAGCGTCTCCTTGATGGCGCGGGTCAGCGTCCAGCGCATCAGGTTCTGCGGGGCGCCGGCCTTGTCGTTGGTGCCGGAGGCGCGGCCGCCGCCGAAGGGCTGCTGGCCGACGACGGCGCCGGTCGACTTGTCGTTGATGTAGAAGTTGCCCGCGGCGAAGCGGAGCTTCTCCATCGTGTACGCGGCGGCGGCGCGGTCGTTGGAGATGACCGAGCCGGTCAGCGCGTAGTCGGAGACCGACTCCATCTGCTCCAGCATGGCGTCGTACTGGTCGTCCTCGTAGACGTACACGGCGAGGATCGGGCCGAAGTACTCGGCCTTGAAGACCTCGTTCTCCGGGTCGGTGCACTCGATGACGGTCGGGCGGACGAACCAGCCCTCCGAGTCGTCGTAGGTGCCGCCGGCGACGATCGTGCAGCTCGGGTCGGCGGAGGCACGGTCGATCGCCGCCTTGTTCTTGGCGAACGAGCGCTCGTCGATGACGGCGCCGATGAAGTTCGACAGGTCGGTGACGTCACCCATCTTGATGCCGTCGACCTCGGCCGCGAACTCCTCCTTGAAGCCGTCGTTCCAGATCGAGGCCGGGATGTACGCCCGCGAGGACGCGGAGCACTTCTGGCCCTGGAACTCGAAGGAGCCGCGGGTCAGCGCGGTCTTCAGGACGGCGCGGTCGGCGCTGGGGTGGGCGACGACGAAGTCCTTGCCGCCGGTCTCGCCGACGATCCGCGGGTAGGAGCGGTACTTCTCGATGTTGGTGCCGACCGTCTTCCACAGGTGCTGGAAGGTCTTGGTCGAACCGGTGAAGTGGATGCCGGCCAGGTCGCGGTGGTTCAGCGCGACCTCGGAGACGGCGATGCCGTCGCCGGTCACCAGGTTGATGACGCCCTTCGGCAGGCCGGCCTCCTCCAGGAGCTCCATGAGGAGCACGGCGGAGTGGGTCTGCGTCGGGGACGGCTTCCAGACCACCACGTTGCCCATGAGGGCGGGGGCGGTGGGCAGGTTGCCCGCGATGGCCGTGAAGTTGAACGGCGTGATCGCGTAGACGAAGCCCTCCAGCGGGCGGTGGTCCAGACGGTTCCACACGCCCGGGGAGTTCGCCGGCGGCTGCTCGGCGAGGATCTGGCGGGCGTACGCCACGTTGAAGCGCCAGAAGTCGACGAGCTCGCACGGGGTGTCGATCTCGGCCTGCTGGGCGGTCTTCGACTGGCCGAGCATGGTGGAGGCGGCCAGCGTCTCGCGCCACGGGCCGGCCAGCAGCTCGGCGGCGCGCAGGATGATCGCGGCGCGGTCGTCGAAGGACATCGCGCGCCACGCCGGGGCGGCGGCCAGGGCGGCGTCGATGGCGTCCTGGGCGTCCTGCTCGGTGGCGCCGCGGAAGGTGCCGATGACCGACTTGTGGTTGTGCGGCTGGACGACCTTGAACTCCTCGCCGCCGCCCATGCGCTTCACGCCGCCGATGGTCATCGGCAGCTCGCGCGGGTTGTCGGCCAGCTCCTTGAGCTTGGCCTCCAGCCGGGCGCGCTCGGGGGAACCGGGGGCGTAGCCGTGCACCGGCTCGTTGACGGGAGCGGGGACCTGGGTCACAGCGTCCATGAGTCTCGTAACTCCTTCGGAGAGGTGGGGGCTCAGCCCTTGGTGAGGATGGAGCGGACGAAGAAGAGCAGGTTGGCCGGCTTCTCCGCGAGGCGGCGCATGAAGTAGCCGTACCAGTCGGTGCCGTAGGCCGTGTAGACGCGCATGCGGTGGCCCTCGGCGGCGAGCCGGGTCTGCTCCTCGGAGCGGATGCCGTACAGCATCTGGAACTCGTACTCGTCCAGTTTGCGCCCGGCGCGGCGGGCCAGCTCCTGCGCGATGGAGATGAGGCGCGGGTCGTGGGACCCGATCATCGGGTAGCCCTCGCCCTCCATCAGGATCTTCATGATCCGGACGTACGCCTTGTCGATCTCCGGCTTGTCCTGGATCGCGACCTCGGCGGGCTCCTTGTAGGCGCCCTTCACGATGCGCACGCGGGAGCCGTTCGCGGCCAGCCGGCGGGCGTCCTCCTCGGTGCGGAAGAGGTACGCCTGGATGACGCAGCCGGTCTGCGGGAAGTCCTTCCGCAGCTCCTCGTGGATGGCGAACATCGAGTCGAGGGTGGTGTGGTCCTCGGCGTCCAGGGTGACCGTGGTGCCGATCTCCGCGGCGGCGGCCACGACCGGGCGCACGTTGGCGAGGGCCAGCTCGTGGCCGTTCTCCAGGGACTGGCCGAACATCGACAGCTTGACGGACATCTCGGCGCGCTCGCCGAGGCCCAGCTCCTTGAGGCGGCCGATGAGCTCCAGGTAGGCGTCCCGGGCGGCGTAGGACTGCTCGACGGTGGTGATGTCCTCACCGACGACGTCGAGGGTGACCTCCAGGCCGCGGTCGGTCAGGTCCCGGACGATCGGGACGACGTCGTCGACGATCTCGCCGGCGATGAAGCGCGCCACGACCTGCTTGGTCCCGGGCGCGGCCGACACGAGACGGCGCATCTTGTCGCTGCGCGACGCGGCGAGGATCACGGGACCCAGCACGGGGCACCTCCAGAGGGGCGAGGAAGAACAGGGCCATTACCGGTCGCAGGGGTACGAACCGGGAACAGCACGGGTAACCACCGTGAAACCTAAGGATCGCTCCGATCCTGCGCCATCTACAGCTGTCACGCATCCGTGAGCGCCGCCTCAGACATCTGTCTGAAGGCGCGGGTCCGGCGGTGCGAGAATGGGCCCGTGAAAGGCGATTACCAGGAGCTGGTGGACGAGATCTCGGCGCTGCTCGGCGCCCCGGCGACCCTGGAGAACCGGGATTTCGGGCTGATCGCCTTCGGCGCCCACGACAGCGACGACGACAGCGCCATGGACCCGGTCCGCACCCGCTCCATCCTGACCCGCCGCTCCACCCCGGCGGTCCGCGCCTGGTTCGAGGGCTTCGGCATCACCCGCGCGACCGGCCCCGTCCGCATCCCGGCCGCGCCGGACGCGGGCGTCTTCCGCGACCGGATCTGCCTGCCGGTACGCCATCGGGGTGTCGTCCTCGGATACGTGTGGCTCCTGGACGCCGAGCCGGGCCCCTCGCACGCGCAGCTCACCGCCGCGATGGAGGTCGCCGCGCGGATCGGCGAGCTGCTCGCCGACGAGGAGCGGGCCGGCGCCGACCTCTCCCGCGAACTGTCGGCCGTCCTCACGGCGGAGCGGGGCTGGCAGTACGACATGGCCGTCGCCGCCCTGCGCACGGCCCTGGGCCCGGACGCGGACGGCCTGCACGCCCTCGTCTGCGTTGCCCCCTGGCCCGGCGACGACTCCCCCGCCCCCCGCACCGTCCCCGGCGCGGCCGCCGTCTGCACCCTCCCGTGGCGGGGCCGGACCGGCGGACCCCGGGACACACCCGGCGACACCGGCTCCGCCCGCGATGCCACGCCCGGGCGGACCGCCTCCTCCGGGGGGTACGCCCCCGGGCCCGGGCCGCAGCGGGCGCTGGCGGTCCTCGTACGGCTGCGGTCCGGCGACAACCTCTCCCCCGCGACCACCGCCGCCGGGCGGCTGCGCGGCACGGCCGGACCGGCGGCCGTGGCCGGGATCGCCGCGCCCCGGCGGGGCCTCGGGGAGCTGGACCTGTGCTGGGGCGAAGCCTCCGCCGCCGCCCGTGCCGCGCAGGCCCAGCCGCACCTCGGCCCGCTCGCCCACTGGTCGGAGCTGGGCGCGTACCGGCTGCTCACCGCCCTGCCGCAGACCGGGCCGGACCCGGCGGTACGGGCGCTGCTCGCCCCCGCGCACACGGAACTGGCCCGCACGGCCGAGGTGTTCCTCGACCACGCGGGCCAGGCGGGCCGCACGGCGGCGGCCCTGGGCATCCACCGGCAGACCCTCTACTACCGGCTCTCCCGGGTCGAACAGCTCACCGGCCTCGACCTGGACTCGGGCGAGGACCGCCTACTCCTCCACATGGCCCTGAAGGCGGCCCGGCTGTAGGGGCTATCCCCCCGGGGGCACGGTTCCCGCGGAAGCTCTGGTAACACTGTTACCGCACAGATACAGTGTTACCGTGACCATGACCTACCAGGACGCCCAGCGCGCCGGCCAGGCGGCCGTGCGCACCACGATCCTCGACCACGCCGTCGGCCTGCTGGTCGCGGAGGGGCCGACGGCCCTCACCATGCGCCGGATCGCCACCGAGATCGGCGCCTCGACCAAGGTCCTGTACACCCTGTTCGGCGGCAAGGAAGGTCTGGTGGACGCGCTCCACCGGGAGGGATTCGCCCGGCTGCGCGCGGCCCAGCAGCGCGTGCCCCGGTCGGACGACCCCCTCACCCGCCTCCGGGACCTCGGCACCGCCTACCGGGCTCACGCGCTGGCCGAACCCGGCTACTACTCCCTGATGTTCGGGCAGGCGATCCCCGGGCACCGGCCCGGCGCCGAGGCACTCGCCGAGGCCGAGACCGCCTTCGACGCCTCGGTCGCCGCCGTCGAGGACTGCATCGCGGCCGGGGTCTTCCGCCCGGGCGACGCGCGCGAGATCTCCAAGCTCCTCTGGGCCGCGGCGCACGGGGCGGTGAGCCTGGAGATCGCCGGACACTTCCCGCCGGACGTCGCGGCCCGGCGCTACGCGTCGCTGATGGAGGCGCTGGGACAGGCGTTCTCCGCCGCAGCCACAGCCACAGCCACAGCCGAAGGATCCCCATGACGGACACCACGACGCGCACCACGACGGTCAACCGCTACCTGTCGGGGAGCTTCGCCCCGGTCACCGAAGAGGTCACGGCGTTACGCCTGCCGGTCACCGGCAGCATCCCCGGCCACCTCGACGGCCGCTACCTCCGCATCGGCCCCAACCCGCTGGGCGTCGAGGATCCCGCCGCCCACCTCTGGACGCTCGGGGCGGGCATGGTGCACGGCGTGCGCATCCGGGACGGCCGCGCCGAGTGGTACCGCAACCGGTGGGTCCGCTCCTCCTCGGTCGCCGACCGCCTCGGCGAGCCCCGGCGCGGCACCCCGGTCGATCCGCGCACGGACGTGTCGCCGAACGTCCAGGTTGCCGGACTCGACGGCCGGACCTTCGCGCTCCTGGAGGGCGGCATCCGCCCGTACGAACTCACCTACGAGCTCGACACCGTCGGGCCCTGCGACCTCGGCGCGACGCCCGAGGGGTACAGCGCGAACGCCCACTCCGTCTTCGACCCGCACACCCGAGAACTGCACGCGCTCGGCTTCCTGTACGGCTCGGACCGCGTCCAGCACATCGTCATGGACGGCACGGGGGCGGTGCTGCGCAGCACCCTGATCCACGTGCCCGGCAACCCGTACATGCACGACTTCGCGCTGACCGAGCACCACGTGGTCCTGTTCGACGGGCCCGTCGTCTTCAGTCCCGCCCACCTCGCGACGGGGATCCCCTTCGCGTGGGACCACGACCGGCCGGCGCGGGTGGGCCTCATGGCCCGGACGGGTGGCGGGGTGCGCTGGTTCGAGGTCGCGCCCAGCCTGGTGGGCCACACGCTCAACGCCTACGAGGACGGCACGGACGTCGTCGTCGACCTCGTCCGGCACCCCGAGGGCTTCGACATCAGGAACGTGGGGGCCAGCCGCCCCACCCTGGACCGCTGGCGGATCGACCCGGTCCGGGGGCGGGTGCGCGAGGAGCGGCTCGACGACCGCGTCCAGGAGTTCCCCCGGATCGACCCCCGCCGCACCGGCCGGCCGCACCGCTACGGCTACACCGCCGCGGTCGAGCTCTACGCGCCGCCCGTCGGCCCCGGCGACCCCCGGCCCGTCGAGGGGTTCAGCAACGCCCTGCTCAAGCACGACCTGCTGCGGGGAACGACCGAGGCGCACGAGTTCGGCCGGTTCGGGGCCGTGGGCGAGGGCGTGTTCGTCGCCGCCGAGTCGCCCGCCGGGGAGGACGACGGATACGTCATGGTCTATGTGCACGACCCCGAGCGCGGCGCCGCCGACCTGGTGATCCTCTCGGCGCGGGACTTCGCGGGCGAGCCCGTCGCCCGCGTCCACCTGCCGGTGCGCGTGCCGCTGGGACTCCACGGCAACTGGGTCCCGGGCGCCCCCTGACGGCACGACACCCGCCCCCGCGCGGAGCGGGGGCGGGTGTCGGACCGGGTGGAACGCGTCAGACCAGGTTGACGGAGCGGGCCGAGGTGGCGCCGATCTCCGTGGCGATCTCCGCGATGACGGCCGCCGGGACGGTGTCGTCGACGGTGAGCACGACGAGCGCCTCGCCGCCCTCCTCCGTACGGGAGACCTGCATGCCGGCGATGTTCAGGCCGGCCTCGCCGAGGATGCGGCCGACGGTGCCGACGACGCCGGGACGGTCCTCGTACCGCAGCACGACCATGTGGTCGGCGAGCGCGAGGTCCACGTCGTAGTCGCCGACGGCGACGATCTTCTGGAGGTGCTTGGGGCCGGCCAGGGTGCCGGAGACCGACACCTCCTCGCCGCTGGAGAGCGTGCCGCGCACGGTGACCATGTTGCGGTGGTCGGGCGACTCGGAGCTGGTGGTGAGGCGGACCTCGACACCGCGCTCCTGCGCGAACAGCGGCGCGTTCACGTACGAGACGGTCTCGTCGACGACGTCCTCGAACACGCCCTTGAGCGCGGAGAGTTCGAGCACCTTGACGTCGTGCTGGGTGATCTCGCCGTACACCTCGACGTCGAGACGGGCCGCGACCTCGCCCGCGAGGGCGGTGAAGATGCGGCCGAGCTTCTCGGCGAGCGGCAGGCCTGGCTTGACGTCCTCGGCGATGACGCCGCCCTGGACGTTGACCGCGTCCGGCACCAGCTCGCCGGCGAGCGCCAGGCGCACCGACTTGGCGACGGCGATGCCGGCCTTCTCCTGGGCCTCGTCGGTGGAGGCGCCGAGGTGCGGGGTGCAGACGACCTGGTCGAGCTCGAAGAGCGGGGAGTCCGTGCAGGGCTCCTTCGCGTACACGTCGAGGCCGGCGCCGGCGACCCGGCCCTCCTTGATGGCCGAGTACAGCGCGGCCTCGTCGACGATCCCGCCGCGCGCGGCGTTGACGATGCGGACGGACGGCTTGACCTTGTGCAGCGCCTCGTCGCCGATGAGGCCGACGGTCTCGGGGGTCTTCGGCAGGTGGACGGTGATGAAGTCGGCGACCTCCAGCAGTTCGTCCAGGGCCAGCAGCTTCACCCCCATCTGGGCGGCGCGGGCCGGCTGCACGTAGGGGTCGTAGGCGACGATCTTCATGCCGAAGGCGGACATGCGCTGGGCGACCAGGACGCCGATGCGGCCGAGGCCGACGACGCCGAGGGTCTTCTCGCTGAGCTCGACGCCGGTGTACTTGGAGCGCTTCCACTCGCCGTTCTTCAGCGCGGTGTTGGCCTGCGGGATGTTGCGCGCGGTGGCGACGAGCAGGCCGCACGCGAGCTCGGCGGCGGTGACGATGTTGGAGGTCGGGGCGTTCACGACCATCACGCCGGCCTTGGTGGCGGCGGAGACGTCCACGTTGTCCAGGCCGACGCCGGCGCGGGCGACGACCCGCAGCTTCTTGGCGGCGGCGATGGCCTCCGCGTCGACCTTGGTGGCCGAGCGGACGAGGATCGCGTCGACGTCGGCGATCGCGGGGAGCAGCTCGGCGCGGTCGGCGCCGTCGCAGTGCCGGATCTCGAAGTCCGGGCCCAGGGCGTCCACGGTGGCGGGCGACAGCTCTTCAGCGATGAGTACGACAGGTTTCGAGCTCACGTGAGTCCTCACAGAGGCAGTGCGGACGGCCGTCCCGACGGCCGCAGGCGGTGGAGGGGGCTTGCCGCGTGAAAGCGCACGACGCTGTGGGCCAGACGCGATGTTGTTGAGCAGTGTAGTGCCGCATCGGCACACGTCGTGCGCCTCGTTGGAAGGATCACCCGTCCGTGGTTGGACGGGGTGTCCAAGGATGCGGCGCGGGGCCGGACAAGGTGTCCGGCCCCGTGCCGAGAGGCTTACGCCTCCTCGTCGTTCACCCAGCTCATGAGCTTGCGCAGCTCCTTGCCGGTGGTCTCCAGGAGGTGCTTCTCGTCCTGGGTCTTGTACTCGTTGTACTTCTTCAGACCGCCGTGGTACTCGTCCATCCAGTTCTTGGCGAAGGTGCCGTCCTGGATCTCGGTGAGGACCTTCTTCATCTCGGCCTTGGTGTCGGCGGTGATGACGCGCGGGCCGGTGATGTAGTCGCCCCACTCGGCGGTCTCGGAGACGGACCAGCGCATCTTCTCCAGGCCGCCCTCGTACATGAGGTCGACGATGAGCTTCAGCTCGTGGAGGCACTCGAAGTACGCGATCTCCGGCTGGTAGCCGGCCTCGACCAGGGTCTCGAAGCCCGCCTTGACGAGTGCGGACGCTCCACCGCAGAGGACGGCCTGCTCGCCGAAGAGGTCGGTCTCGGTCTCCTCGGTGAAGGTGGTCTTGATGACGCCGGCGCGGGTGCCGCCGATCGCCTTGGCGTACGACAGGGCGAGGGCGAAGGCGTTGCCGGTGGCGTCCTGCTCGACGGCGGCGATCGCGGGGACGCCGCGGCCCTCCTCGTACTGGCGGCGGACCAGGTGGCCCGGGCCCTTGGGGGCGACCAGGGCGACGTCGACGCCGGCCGGGGGCTTGATGAAGCCGAAGCGGACGTTGAAGCCGTGGGCGAAGAACAGCGCGTCGCCGTCCTTCAGGTTCGGGGCGATGGACTCCTCGTAGACCTTGGCCTGGATCGGGTCCGGGATCAGGATCATGATGAGGTCGGCCTCGGCCGCCGCCTCGGCGGGGGTGACGACGCGCAGGCCCTGCTCCTCGGCCTTCGCCTTGGACTTCGAGCCCTCGTGCAGACCGACGCGGACGTCGACACCCGAGTCGCGGAGCGACAGCGCGTGGGCGTGGCCCTGGCTGCCGTAACCGATCACCGCGACCTTGCGGCCCTGGATGATCGAGAGGTCGGCATCGGCGTCGTAGAACAGCTCGGCCACTGGAAATCTCCTTGAGGTGCTGGTGTTGCGTCCCACCGTACGGCGGGGAGCGGAAGGGAAGTTCTCTGGTCTCGTCAGTCGGACCGCCGGGCGGACCGGCGGTCGGCGACCGGTGACGCTCAGGCGCTGCGGTCGAGTGCCCGCAGGGACCGGTCCGTGATGGACCGGGCGCCACGCCCTATGGCGATGGTGCCCGACTGGACGAGCTCCTTGATGCCGAACTGCTCCAGCATCTTGAGCATGGCGTCCAGCTTGTCGCTCGAACCGGTGGCCTCGATGGTGACGGCCTCGGGCGAGACGTCGACGGTCTTGGCGCGGAAGAGCTTGACGATCTCGACGATCTGGGAGCGGGTCTCGTTGTCGGCGCGGACCTTCACCAGGACGAGCTCGCGCTGGATCGCGGCGCTGGGCTCGAGTTCGACGATCTTCAGGACGTTGACCAGCTTGTTGAGCTGCTTGGTCACCTGCTCCAGGGGCAGGTCCTCGACGTTGACCACGATGGTGATGCGGCTGATGTCGGGGTGCTCGGTGACGCCGACGGCGAGGGAGTCGATGTTGAAGCCGCGGCGGGAGAACAGGGCGGCAATCCGGGCGAGAATGCCGGGCGTGTTCTCGACGAGGACGGAGAGCGTGTGCTTCGTGGACATGTGTGGGTCTCTCTTCCTTCTGCGCTCTGCGTGCTCAGTCGTCTTCGCCGTCGCCGAAGTCGGGGCGGACGCCCCGCGCGGCCATGACCTCGTCGTTGGAGGTGCCGGCGGCGACCATCGGCCAGACCTGGGCGTCCTCGTGGACGATGAAGTCGATGACGACGGGCCGGTCGTTGATCGCGTTGGCCTCGGCGATGACCTTGTCGAGGTCGGCCGGGTCCTCGCAGCGCAGGGCGACGCAGCCCATGGCCTCGGACAGCTTCACGAAGTCCGGGACGCGGGTGCCCTTGGCGTCCGGGTTGACGTCGTCCGGGCCGGAGTGCAGGACCGTGTTCGAGTAGCGCTGGTTGTAGAAGAGGGTCTGCCACTGGCGGACCATCCCGAGGGCGCCGTTGTTGATGATGGCGACCTTGATCGGGATGTTGTTGAGGGCGCAGGTGGTGAGTTCCTGGTTGGTCATCTGGAAGCAGCCGTCGCCGTCGATCGCCCAGACGGTGCGTTCGGGCATGCCGGCCTTGGCGCCCATGGCGGCCGGGACGGCGTAGCCCATGGTTCCGGCGCCGCCGGAGTTCAGCCAGGTGGCGGGCTTCTCGTAGTCGATGAAGTGGGCGGCCCACATCTGGTGCTGGCCGACGCCGGCCGCGAAGATCGTGCCCTCGGGAGCCAGCTGGCCGATGCGCTGGATGACCTGCTGCGGCGAGAGGCTGCCGTCCTCCGGCAGGTCGTAGCCGAGCGGGTAGGTCTCGCGCCAGCGGTTCAGGTCCGCCCACCACGCGGAGTAGTCGCCCTGGTTGCCCTCGCTGTGCTCGGCCTGGACGGCCTGGACCAGGTCGGCGATGACCTCGCGGGCGTCGCCGACGATCGGGACGTCGGCGGCGCGGTTCTTGCCGATCTCCGCCGGGTCGATGTCGGCGTGGACGATCTTGGCGTACGGGGCGAAGCTGTCGAGCTTGCCGGTGACGCGGTCGTCGAAGCGGGCGCCGAGGGCGACGATCAGGTCGGCCTTCTGGAGCGCGGTGACGGCCGTGACGGCACCGTGCATGCCAGGCATGCCGACGTGCAGCGGGTGGCTGTCGGGGAAGGCGCCGAGGGCCATCAGGGTGGTGGTGACCGGGGCACCGGTGAGCTCGGCGAGGACCTTCAGCTCGGCCGTGGCGCCGGACTTGATGACACCGCCGCCGACGTACAGGACCGGGCGCTTGGCGGCCGTGATCAGCTTGGCGGCCTCGCGGATCTGCTTGGCGTGCGGCTTGGTGACCGGGCGGTAGCCGGGGAGCTCGGTCTGCGGCGGCCAGGAGAAGGTGGTCTTCGCCTGGAGGGCGTCCTTGGCGATGTCGACCAGGACCGGGCCGGGGCGGCCGGTGGAGGCGATGTGGAACGCCTCGGCGATGGTCCGCGGGATGTCCTCGGCCTTGGTGACCAGGAAGTTGTGCTTGGTGATCGGCATGGTGATGCCGCAGATGTCCGCCTCCTGGAAGGCGTCCGTGCCGATCGCCTTGGAGGCGACCTGGCCGGTGATCGCGACCATCGGGACGGAGTCCATGTGGGCGTCGGCGATCGGGGTGACCAGGTTGGTCGCGCCGGGGCCGGAGGTCGCCATGCAGACGCCGACCTTGCCGGTGGCCTGGGCGTAGCCGGTGGCCGCGTGGCCGGCGCCCTGCTCGTGGCGGACCAGGACGTGCCGGACCTTCTGGGAGTCCATCATCGGGTCGTACGCCGGGAGGATCGCACCGCCCGGAATGCCGAAGACGGTGTCCGCGCCCACCTCTTCGAGAGAACGGATGAGGGACTGCGCACCCGTGACGTGCTCGACGGTGGTGGCGGGCGTCGCGCCGCTGCGGGGCCGCGGCTGCGGATGGTGCCCGGTGGCCTGCTCGGTCATCAGCATCTCTTCTCGAAGCAGAGGGTTTTTTGCGAGGGTTTTACGGGGTTTTGCGTCGACTTTCAGGAGAACCGAAGCAACAAAAAACCCCTCGTGCCGGAAGGCAAGCGAGGGGAGCGCGTCGGGTGGTTCTCAGCGGGCCTGAGGCGGCCCGGCTTCAGCCGACGCGCTGTCCAAGTACGAGAATTCGGGTGCGCATGGCACTGACCCTCCCTCCCGGGCCTCGTCACTGTCAAGTGGGTGGGATGCGCGTCTCATCATGTGAGCGGATCGGGGGACGGTTTCCGCCGCGTCTCCGGGCCCGCTCCGGCCGGTACGGAGACGGCTCCGGGCAGCGGATAGGCGCCCCGGACGAGCGCGCGGCGGAGCCGGTACTCGTCGAGCGGGCCCGAGAAGGCCATGCCCTGCGCGTGCCGGCAGCCCATGGCCCGCAGGGCCAGCACCTGCTCGGGGACGTCGACGCCGTCGGCGACGGTCTGCATGCCCAGCTCCCCGGCGATGCGGAGCACCCCGCTGGTGATCTTGCGGAGCCGGGCGGATTCGACCACGCCTTCGACGAGACCTCTGTCCAGTTTCAGTATGTCGACCGGGAGGCGCCGGAGGGCGTGGACGGCGACATGTCCGCTGCCGAATCCGTCGAGGGCGATCCGGACGCCGAGCCGGCGCAGCGCGACCAGCCGCTGCTCCAGCTCGTCCAGCGGGATCCGGTGGTCGGTGTCGGCCAGCTCGATGACGAGCGAGCCGGAGGGCAGCCCGTGCCGGGCCAGCAGGGCCTCGACGGAGCCGAGCGGCACCGAGCGGTCGAGCAGCCGGCGGGCGGCGAGCCGGATGCTGACCGGGGTGCGGTGGCCGCTGCCGGCCCGCTCGGCGGCCTGCTCGACGGCCTCCTCCAGCAGCCAGCGGTCCAGCTCGGCGGTGCGCTCGCCGTCGTCGGTGACCCGCAGGTACTCGGCGGGGGTGAAGAGGATGCCCTGGGCGGAGCGCCAGCGGGCCTGGGCGCTGACGGCTGAGATCCGGCCGGTGGCGAGGTCCACGACGGGCTGGTGGAGGAGGGCGAACTCGCCGTCGTGGAGGGCGCTGCGGAGCCGGGCGGCGAGTTCGGTGCGCCGGACGACCTCGGCCTGCATCTGGGGCACGTACAGCTCGACCCGGTCCTTGCCGCCGGCCTTGGCCCGGTACATGGCGAGGTCGGCGTTGCGCAGCAGGGCGCCGGCGTCGATGCCGGGCTCGGCGAACGCGACGCCGATGGAGGCGGCGACCCGGACCTCGGTGCCCCCGTCGACGCGGTAGGGGCGGGAGAGGGTCTGCCGGAGCCGGTCGGCGATCTCCTGGACCTGGGCCTCGCGGGCGGCCCGGTCGCGCAGCCCGTCGCCGAGGATGAGGGCGGCGAACTCGTCGCCGCCGAGCCGGGCGGCGGTGTCCCCGGCCCGTACGGCCTCCTGGAGGCGGCGGGCGGCCTGGATCAGGAGGTCGTCGCCGGCCTGGTGGCCGAGCCGGTCGTTGACCGCCTTGAAGCCGTCGAGGTCGATGAAGAGCACGGCGGTGCCGGGGTCGGAGGAGCGGCGGCCCCCGAGGGCCTGGCCGACGCGGCGGGTGAAGAGCGCGCGGTTGGGCAGGTCGGTGAGCGGGTCGTGCTCGGCGTTGTGCTGCAACTGCGCCTGGAGACGCACCCGTTCGGTCACGTCGCGGCTGTTGAAGATGAGGCCGCCCTGGTGCCGGTTGACGGTGGACTCGACGTTGAGCCAGTCCCCGCTGCCGGAGCGGAAGCGGCACTCGATGCGGGTGGTGGGCTCGTCGGCGGGCGAGGCGGCGAGGAAGCGGCGCACCTCGTGGACGACGGCCCCGAGGTCCTCGGGGTGGATGAGGGAGGCCAGTTCGGAGCCGACCAGCTCCTCGGCGTCCCGCCCGTACACCCCGCTCGCGGCGGGGCTGACGTACCGCAGCACGCCGCTCGGCGCGGCGATCATGATGACGTCGCTGGAGCCCTGCACGAGGGACCTGAAGTGGTTCTCCTTCTGGGCCAGTTCGTGGGTGAGGGCGATGTTGTCGATGAGCATGATGCCCTGGCGGACGACGAGGGCGAGGACGACGGCGCAGCCGGTGAGGACGACGACGCGGTCGATCCGGCGGCCCTCGACCACGTTGTACAGGATCCCGAGGGTGCAGACCGCGGCGGCGAGGTACGGGGTGAGGGCGGCGAGCGAACCGGCGATGGGGCGGCTGGGCAGCCCGGGGCCGCGGACGGCCGCGGTCTCCGGCGGCCGGCGGACACCCCAGGGGGCGTAGGCGAGCAGCAGGGAGCCGGCGAACCAGCCGGCGTCGAGCAGCTGGCCCGAGACGTAGTTGGCGCGCATCAGCGGCGAGGTGAAGAGGGCGTCGCAGAGCACGGTGAGCGCGAGGGCGGCGATCGCGGTGTTGACCGCCGAGCGGTTCGCGTGCGAGCGGCGGAAGTGGAGCGCGAGGACCATGCTGACGAGCACGATGTCGAGGAGCGGGTACGCGAGCGACAGCGCGGCCTGGGCCACGGACTCGCCCTGGAAGTGGGCGGTGTGGGCGAGGGCGAGGCTCCAGGAGAGGGTCAGCAGGGATCCGGCGATGAGCCAGGCGTCGAGCCCCAGGCAGACCCAGCCGGCCCGGGTGACGGGCTTCTTGGCGAGGACGAGGAGACCGACGATGGCGGGCGGGGCGAAGAGTAAGAAGAAGAGGTCGGCGACGGAGGACTCGGGGACCTCCTGGCCGCGCACGACCTCGTACCAGCCCCAGACGGCGTTCCCGGCGCCGGCCATGAAGGACGAGAAGGCGAAGAGGAGCCAGGCGGGGCGGGTGCCGCCGCGCTCGGTCCTGGCGTAGAGGAAGCAGGAGACGGCGGCGGTGAAGGCGGCGGCGCTCAGCCCGAAGTCGCCCATGACGAGGGCCAGTCGGGGGGACCCCCAGCCGAGGGCGGCGCCGGTGGTGTAGCCGGCGCAGACGAGACCGAGGGCGATCTGGGCGAGGAGCGAGCCGGCCCAGGAGGGCGGTCGCCCCGGTCCGGGCGCGGTGGTCCGCTCGGCGCCGGGCAGGCCGGTCCCGGCGGGGGCGGCCTCGCGCCGCATCAGGGCGGTGGCGCCGGTGCCGCTCACGGCGTCCTCCCGCCCCTCGTCGTGTCCGAAGCCGCCCGCCTCCCCGTCCGTCCCGCCGAAGGCGTGCGGGTTCGGCAGCCGGCGCGGGGCGCCGTCGTCCGGGGCCGGCGCGGGGCGCGGGGCGCGGGCGGACGGCTGGGGGACCACGGAGGCGCGCAGGCGGGCGCGTGCGGACGCGTCCGGGCCCGGCGCGACGCGCTCGCGGGGCGGGACGGCACCGGCCGTCCGGGCCGGCCCGGCACCGCGGTCGGGGCAGGCGTCCGGACCGGGGTCGGGGCATGAGTCGGGGCAGGGCCCGGCGGCCCGGGACAGCCCCGGGCCGTCCAGGCACTCCGCGCGGTGGGGCGCGGCCTGGTCCGGCACCGAACACGCGAGACCGGCGGCGAGGCGCGGGAGGTCACCAGGCGGCGTCGCCGCGCGCGACCGTCGGTCGTCCGGCCGTGCTTCACCCGTCACCCCCCTCGGATTCTGATGGCCCGTCACTTCGCTCCCCAGCGTCAGCCCGTACACGACGCAGTCCCCCGATCCGGGACGATACACCAGGACCGTCACTCAGGGACAGGGGTGGAGTACTCTCCGTGACGACCTGAGGGCTTGCGGGCGGCGCGCGAGGGGGCGCGCCGCCCGGCGGCCTCAGGTGGTGCGGAGGACGTTCGCGAGCTCCTCCCCCGCCGCGAACCGGCTCACCTGCGCCGCGATCAGCCGCTTCGCCCGCGGCATGAACGCCGAGGTGGATCCGCCGACGTGCGGCGTGACGAGGACACCCGGAGCGTGCCACAGCGGATGCCCGGCCGGCAGCGGTTCCGGGTCGGTCACGTCGAGGGCGGCCGTGATCCGACCGCTCTCCACCTCCTTGAGCAGGGCGTTCGTGTCGACCACCGGTCCGCGGGCGACGTTGACGAGCAGCGCCCCGTCCTTCATCCGGGCGAGAAATCCGGCGTCGGCGAGGTGCCGGGTCTCCGGGGTGAGCGGGGTGGAGAGCACCACCACGTCGGCGTCGGGCAGCAGGGCGGGGAGGTCGGCGAGGGCGTGCACCGGTCCGCGCGCCGTGGTGCGAGCGGAGCGTGCGACGCGCGCGACCCGCGCGCACTCGAACGGCGCGAGCCGGTCCTCGATCGCCGAGCCGATCGATCCGTACCCGACGATGAGGACGGACTTGTCGGCGAGCGCCGGGTAGAAGCCGTCGCGCCACTCCTCGGCGTCCTGGCCCCGGACGAAGCGCGGGATGCCGCGCAGGGAGGCCAGTATCAGGGCGAGGGTGAGCTCGGCGGTGCTGGCCTCGTGGACGCCCTTGGCGTTGCAGACCGAGACGCCCGGGCCGAGCGCGCCGAGCCCGGGGACGACGTGGTCGATGCCGGCGGACAGGGTCTGGACGACGCGCAGCGAGGTCATCGCGGCGAGCGGCCGGACCGCGATCGCGGAGCCCTTCATGTACGGGACGACGTAGAAGGCGCAGTCCTTGGGGTCCGCCGGGAAGTCGGGTCCGCCGTCCCAGAACCGGTAGTGCAGTCCCGACGCGCCCGGCTCCGGCAGCCCGTCGATCTCGTCGGCGGGGATCGGAAGCCACACGTCAGCGGTGGTGGGTGCGAGTGTCATGTCCGGGAGGCTATGCGAAGAATCCCGCGCGCCATTGGTTACTTTGGGGGGCGGCACAGGGAGGGGTAGCGGCACGTGGAGCGCAGGACTATCGGGGCGACGGCGCTCGACGTGGGGGCCGTCGGCCTCGGCTGCATGCCGATGAGCTGGGCCTACGGGCGTTCCCAGCAGCGGGGCGACCGCTCGCTGCGGGCCGTGCACGCCGCGCTGGACGCCGGGGTGAACCTGCTGGACACGGCCGACATGTACGGGCCGTTCACCAACGAACTGCTGCTGGGCCGGGTGCTGAAGGAGCGCAGGGCCGACGTCTTCGTCTCCACGAAGTGCGGGCTGCTCGTCGGCGACGGGCACGTCGTCGCCAACGGCCGGCCGGAGTACGTGCGCCGGGCCTGCGACGCCTCGCTGCGGCGGCTCCAGACGGACGTCCTCGACCTGTACCTGCTGCACCGGGCGGACCCCGAGGTGCCGGTGGAGGAGACCTGGGGGGCGATGGCGGAGCTGGTGGCGGCGGGCAAGGTGCGGGCGCTCGGCCTGAGCGCGGTCGGGGTGCGGCGGACCCGGCGTTCGCCGGCCGGTGACCTGTACGAGGGAACGATCCGCCAGCTGGCGCGGGTGCAGCAGGTCTTCCCCGTCGCGGCCGTCCAGGCCGAGCTGTCGGTGTGGGCGCCGGAGGCGCTGGCCCGGCTGCTGCCCTGGTGCGCGGCGAGGGGCATCGGACTGCTCGCGGCGATGCCGCTGGGCAGCGGTTTCCTGACCGGGACGCTGACGCCGGGCGGCGGCTTCGAGCCGGACGACCCGCGGGCCCGGCACCCGCGGTTCACCGCCGAGATGATGGCGGCGAACCAGCCGCTGGTGGCCGGGCTGCGGCGGGTGGCGGCGCGGCACGGCGACGGGGTGACCGCGGCGCAGGTGGCGCTGGCGTGGGTGCTCGCGCAGGGCCGGCACGTGGTGCCGGTGCCGGGGACGAAGCGGGAGCGGTGGGCGGTGGAGAACGCCGGCGCGGCCGGGCTGCGGCTCACCGGCCGCGACCTCGCGGAGCTCGCGGCGCTGCCCGCGGCGCGCGAGTCGTGGGAGTATCCGCGGTCCTGACCTGCGGTTCCGCCCGATGCCCGGAGGGATTCCGGGAAAGGGGAGCGGGAGACGGGAACCTGATCGGCACGAGCGGTGTATCAAGAGGGAAGGGATGCCGCTCGAACGCTCGTACCGTCGAAGGGACCGGATCATGAGCCGTCCTGCTGTGCTGAAGGCCCTGGGGGGTGCCGCCGCGCTGGTGTTCGCGGTGGGCTGCTCCTCGGGCGCCGACACCGGTGTGCGGGGCACCTCGCCGCCCGTCTCGCCGGCCCCCTCGTCCGCCGCGGCGCCGTCGTCGGCGCGTCCGGCCGGAGACGGGCGGGTGGCGGTGGCGGGGACGCTCACCGAGGGGCTGCGGTCGCCCTGGGGGCTCGCCGCGCTGCCGGACGGCGACCTGCTGGTCTCGTCGCGGGACGACCGGACCGTCACCCGGGTGGACGGACGGAGCGGTGCGAAGACCTCGCTGGGCGAGGTGCCGGGGGTGGTGCCGGGCGGCGAGGGCGGGCTGATGGGCCTGGCCGTGCGCGACGGGTGGGTGTACGCGTACCTGACCGCCGCGTCCGACAACCGGATCGTGCGGATGCGGTACGGCGGCGGGGCGGGCGACCGGCTCGGGGCGCCGGAGCCGGTGCTCACGGGCATCCCGAAGGGCGTGGTGCACAACGGCGGGCGGATCGCCTTCGGTCCGGACGGGATGCTGTACGCCGGCACCGGCGAGACGGGGCGGACCGGGCTGGCGCAGGACCGGGAGTCGCTGGGCGGGAAGATCCTGCGCATGACCCCGGAGGGGAAGCCGGCGCCGGGCAATCCCTTCCCGGGCTCGGTGGTCTGGTCGACCGGCCACCGGAACGTGCAGGGCATCGCCTGGGACGCCGAAGGGCGGCTGTGGGCGGCCGAGTTCGGGCAGAACACCTGGGACGAGCTGAACCTGGTGGAGCCGGGGCGGAACTACGGCTGGCCGGAGGCCGAGGGCCGCGCCGGGCGGTCGGGGTTCGTGGACCCGGTGGCCCAGTGGCCGACCTCGGAGGCGTCGCCGAGCGGCATCGCCTACGCGCGGGGCGCGGTGTGGATGGCGGGGCTGCGGGGCGAGCGGCTGTGGCGGATCCCGCTGTCGGGCGCGGAGCGGTCCGGGGAGCCGGAGGCGTTCCTGGCCGGGGAGTACGGGCGGCTGCGGACGGTCCTCGCGGGCGGGGACGGGCGGCTGTGGCTGGTGACGAGCGAGACCGACGGCCGGGGCACGCCCGGCTCCGGGGACGACCGGATCCTGAGGCTCGACGTGAGATGACGGCCCCGGCCCGGATCGGACGCGTGCGCGCGCGGGGCCGGGGCGCGGGGTCAGCGGGGGGCGTCGAGGAGGTGGAGGCGGTGGGCCAGCGCGGCGGCCTCGCCGCGGCCGGAGACGCCGAGCTTGGCGAGGATGTGGGAGACGTGGACGCTGGCGGTCTTCGGTGAGATGAACAGCTCCTCCGCGATCTGCCGGTTGGTGCGGCCCGCCGCCACCAGGCGCAGGACGTCCTGCTCGCGGGGGGTCAGCCCGAAGGCGTCGGCCTCCGGCTCGGGCTCCGGCGGGGCGTCGGCGGTGAGCGGGACGCGGGCGCGGGCGGCGAGCAGTTCGACGTCCTCCCGGAGGGGGTGGGCGCCGAGGGCGACGGCGGTGGCGTGGGCCTGCCGGAGCAGGGCCGTGGCCTCGTCGCGCCGGCCGCCCTCGGTGAGGAGCGCGTCGGCGAGCCGGTGGCGGGCGCGGGCCAGCGGGTAGGGCTGGCCGAGCGGGGCCCACGCCTCGACGGTCTCCGCCCAGCGGGCCGCGGTGTCCCGGCCCTCGGCACGGGCCAGCTCCTCGCCGACCTGGAGCGCGTGGGCGGCCCAGACGGGGGCGGGGGTGGCGAGGGCGCGGACGCAGCGGCGGACGGCGGCCAGCGCCTCGGCGCGGCCCTCCTCGGCGGCGGGCAGGCCGCGGCTGTCGGCCTCGGCGGTGACGGCGGTGAGGACGAGCGGCCAGCCGTAGCGGTGGGTGCCGGGCGGGAAGCCGTCCTCGGCGGCGGCGGCGATCCGGGCGCGGACGTCGGCGAGGCGGCCCTCGGCGGCGGCGGTGGCGACCTCCACGCCGGCCAGCGGGAGGGTGTACTGCGGGACCGGGTCGCGGGTGCCGTAGACGGCGCGGGCCTCGTCCAGGTGCCGGACGGCGGTGACGGTCTCGCCGCGGGCGACGGCGATCTGGGCGAGCCGGACGTGGGCGGAGCCGCGGGGCTTGGTGCTGGTGGCGGAGGAGAGCAGGTGTTCGGCCTCGGCGCGGGCCTCGTCCCAGCGGCCGAGGGAGAGGAGGGATTCGGCCTTGTTGCCGCGGATCCAGCCGGCGGACTCGACGAGGCCGCGGGTGCGGGCGAGTTCGAGGCCGGCGTCGGAGAGGGCGACCGCCTCGGCGGAGCGGCCGAGGGACTCCAGGGCGGAGACGATGTTGATGTGCGCGCGGGCGGCCTCGTGGAACTGGCCGAGGGCGGTGGCCCGTTCGCGGACCGCGTGCATCTCGGCGAGCCCGGCCTCGCGGTCGCCGGCGGCGACCATGATGGTGCCGAGGGTGAGACGGGCGTTGAGCTCGGTCGCCTCGGCCTTGACCAGGCGGGCGTACTCGACGGCGCGTTCGGCGGCGGCGAGGGCTTCGGGACCGGGTTTGCGGAGCATGCCCCAGCCGGCGGCGCCGGCGAGGACGGTGGCGTGGACGGCGGACGGCGGCAGGCCCTTGACCAGTTCCTGGGCGCGGGAGATCTCGGCCCAGCCGTCGCCGCGGCCGAGGTTGGACTGGAGCCGGGCCTGCTCGGCCCAGAACCAGGCCGCGCGCAGGGGGTCGTGCTCGTCGTCGGCGTCGGTGTCGAGGAGGCGGAGCGCCATCTTGCCGATCTTGAGCGCGCGTTCGCGTTCGCCGCAGAGACGGGCGGCGACGGCGGCCTCGGCGAGCAGGTCGAGGTGGCGCAGCGGGGTGGTCGCCGGGTCGCAGCCGCAGGGCGGGTACGCCTCCGCGTAGTCGAGGGGGCGCAGGCCGGCGCGGATCTCGGCGGGGGTCTCGTCCCAGAGTTCCATGGCGCGTTCGAGGAGGCGGAGCTGTTCGGCGTAGGCGTGGCGCTTGCGGGTGGCGACGGCGGCGTCGAGGACGGCGGGCAGCGCCTTCGCGGGGTCGTGGGCGTGGTACCAGTACGTGGCCAGGCGGGTGGCCCGCTCGTCGGGGCGGACGAGCCCCGGGTCGGCCTCCAGGGCCTCGGCGTACCGCCGGTTGAGGCGGGAGCGCTCGCCGGGGAGGAGGTCGTCGCTGACGGCCTCGCGGACCAGCGAGTGGCGGAAGCGGTAGCCCTCCCCGTCGGGGACGGCGAGGAGGATGTTGGCGCCGACGGCGGCGCGCAGCGCCTCGATGAGGTCGTCCTCGGCGAGGCGGGCGACGGCGGCGAGGAGCCCGTACTCGACGGTCGAGCCGCCCTCGGCGACGATCCGGGCGACCCGCTGCGCGTCCTCGGGGAGGGTCTCGACGCGGACCAGGAGGAGGTCGCGGAGGGAGTCGCTGAGCGGGCCGGTGCCGTCGCCGCAGCTGCGGGAGGCGACGAGTTCCTCGACGAAGAAGGCGTTGCCGTCGGAGCGGTCGAAGATCTCGTCGACGAGGCCGGGGGCGGGTTCGGCGGCCAGGATGCCGGCGAGCTGGCGGCGCACCTCGGTGCGGGTGAAGCGGGCGAGCTCGATGCGGCGGATGGTGCGCATCCGGTCGAGTTCGGCGAGGAGGGGGCGCAGCGGGTGGCGGCGGTGGATGTCGTCGGCGCGGTAGGTGGCGACGACCACGATCCGGCCGCGGCGCAGGGTGCGCAGCAGATAGGTGAGGAGGTGGCGGGTGGAGGTGTCGGCCCAGTGGAGGTCTTCGAGGACGAGGACGAGGGTGCGGTCGGCGGCGAGCCGTTCCAGCAGGCGGACGGTGAGCTCGAAGAGGCGGGCGGTGGCGTCCTCGTCGCCGGTGTCGGCGCCGCCCGGGTCGCCGAGCTCGGGCAGGAGGCGGGCGAGTTCGCCCTCGTGGCCGTCGGCCGCGGCGTCGACCTCGCCGGGGAGGCGGCGGCGCAGGGTGCGCAGGGCGGCGGAGAAGGGCGCGAAGGGCAGCCCGTCGGCGCCGAGTTCCACGCAGCCGCCGACGGCCACGACCGCGCCGGCGGCGCAGGCGGCGTCCCGGAACTCCTCGACGAGCCGGGTCTTGCCGACGCCGGCCTCGCCGGCGACGAGCAGCGCCTGGGGCTCTCCCGCGGTCGCGCGGGAGAGCGCCTCGGTGAGGGCGGTGAGTTCGCCGGCGCGGCCGACGAAGACGGGGCTGACGGACCTGGTCTCCACGGCGCCGAGCATCGCACAGGCGCCCCGCGGCTCACCCATACGGGGTCACGCGACCCGGGCGAAGCGTTCCCTGCCGGTGCTCACCCGCCCCTCGGGTTCATGGCGTCCGGCGCGGCGGGCGGCCTTGGCGGCGCGGGCGGCCTCGCGGCCGAGGCGCTGGGCGGCGGCCTCGCGGACCAGCTCGGCGTGGGCGGCGCGGTGGAGTTCGTACTGGAACATGGGGTGCTCCCTGGGCGGTGGTGGCCGGTGTCGGCATCGCTCTTCGCGATGCCTCCACCTTCGCCGCCCAGCCGGTGCCGCGGCATCGGGCGAGTGCCGCATGTTCGGGACGCGGGGTGCCTTAGGGAGGGCCGGGGGCCGCCTTAGGCGGCCCGGGGAGGGTGCGTACGGGTTCCCCGGGCCGCCCCGGGCGGGTCAGGCGGTGCGGCGGGCGCGCCACTCGGGGGCCAGCAGGGACCAGACCTCGATGTCGGTGCGGGTGCCGCGGTGGGCGTAGTGCTCGCGGAGGACGCCGTCGCGGGTCATGCCGAGCCGGCGGGCGACGGCGATGCTGGACTCGTTCTTCGAGGAGACGAGCCATTCGAGGCGGTGGATGCCCCGCTGCTCGACGGCCCAGTCGATGATGATCCGGCAGGCGCGGGTGACGAGGCCGCGGCCGGCGGCGGCGGGTTCCAGCCAGCAGCCGACCTCGGCGTGGCCGGCGGCCACGTCCATGGTGCGGAACATGACGCCGCCGACGAGGGTGCCGTCGGCCCAGATGCCGTAGAGGCGTCCGGCGTCGTTCGCGGTCTTCTCGGCGTAGCCGCGGAGGAAGGCGCGGGCGGAGTCCAGGTCGTGGACGGCGTCGGCGAGGCCGATGTGGGTGCCGACGTACTCCCGGCCGCGGTCCATGTGGGCGAGGAACTCCTCCGCCTGCCAGGGCTCCAGGGGCCTCAGCTCGGCGGCGTCGTCACCCAGCGATATCGCGAACATCCTCGTTCTCCTCCGTGTCCGTCACCGTGATGCGCTGCCCGGGGATCTTCGCACGGGCGTCGGCGGCGACGCGGCACTCGGGCGGCTCGATGCTGATCCTGGGCAGGATCCGGTCGAGGCTCCGGGGCAGCCACCAGTTGGCGCCGCCGAGCAGGTGCATCAGGGCGGGGACGAGGAGGGTCCGCAGGACGAAGGCGTCGAGGGCGACGGCGGCGGCGAGGGCGATGCCGAACATCGCGATGACCCGGTCGCCGGAGAGCACGAAGGCGAGGAAGACCGCGATCATGATGACCGCGGCGGAGTTGATCACGCGGCTGGTCTCGGCGAGGCCGACCCGGACCGCGCGCCGGTTGTCGCCGGTCTCCAGCCATTCCTCGTACATCCGGCTGACCAGGAAGACCTGGTAGTCCATGGAGAGGCCGAAGAGGACCGAGACCATGATCACGGGGAGGAAGGGCTCGATCGGGCCGGCGCTGCCGAGGCCGAGGAGTTCGGCGCCCCAGCCCCATTGGAAGATCGCGACGACGATGCCGAAGGCGGCGGCGACGGCCGCGATGTTCATGGCGGCGGCCTTGAGCGGGATGCCGATCGAGCGGAAGGCGAGCAGCAGGAGCAGGCAGCCGAGGGCGACGACGACGCCGACGAAGAGCGGCAGCTTGCCGACGATCACCTCGGCGAAGTCGTCGTACGAGGCGGTGATGCCGCCGACGTGCACGTCCAGCGAGGTGCCGGTCCCGGCGACCGGGACGACGTCGTGGCGGATCCGGTCGACGAGCTCGCTGGTCGCCTCGGACTGCGGCGAGGAGTCGGGGACGACGGTGAGGACGGCGGTGTCCCCGGAGCCGTTGTACGTGATCGGGGAGACGGCGGCGACGCCCTGGGTGGCGGCGAGCGCGTCCGGCAGCCGGTCGAGGGCGACCCGGTCGTCCGCGCCGTCGAGGGCGGCGACGAGGGTGAGGGGGCCGTTCACGCCCGGTCCGAAACCGTCGGCGAGGAGGTCGTACGCCTGCCGGGTGGTGGCGGTGGCCGGATTGTTGCCCTGGTCGGAGGTGCCGAGGTGGAGCGAGAGGGTCGGCAGCGCGAGGACGGTCATGACGACGACGGCGACGGCCCCGAGCAGCTTCGGGTGGCGCTCGACGAACGCGGACCAGCGGGCGGCGAAGCCGGTGGGCAGCTCGGGCTGCGGGCCGTGCTCGGCGAGCGTACGGCGCTCCCGCCGGGACAGCGCGCGCATGCCGATGAGGGAGAGCAGCGCGGGCAGCAGGGTGACCGAGGCGGCGACGGTGAGGACGACGGTCAGGGCCGCGGCGAGGGCGACGCCGTTGAGGAAGCCGAGGCGGAGGATGAGCATGCCGAGCAGCGCGATGCAGACGGTCGCGCCGGCGAAGACGACGGCGCGGCCGGTGGTGGCGACGGCGGTCACGGCGGCCTCGTCGACGGGCAGGCCGCGTTTCAGGCCCTTGCGGTGCCGGGTGACGATGAAGAGGGCGTAGTCGATGCCGACGCCGAGGCCGATGAGCATGCCGAGCATGGGCGCGAAGTCTGCGACCGTCATCACGTGGCCGAGGAGCACGATCCCGGAGTACGCGATGCCGACGCTGACCAGGGCGGTGGCGATGGGCAGCAGCGAGGCGGCGAGCGAGCCGAAGGCGAGGAAGAGGACGACGGCGGCGACGGCCACGCCGACCGCCTCCGCGACGTGGCCGCCGGGCGCCTCGGTCAGCGCGACGGCGCTGCCGCCGAGCTCCACCCGGAGCCCGTCGGTGCCGGCCGTCTTCGCCGTGTCGACGAGGGCCCGGGCCTGCGCGACGGGGATGTCGTCGGCCTGCTCGCGGAAGGTGACGGTGGCGTACGCGGTCCGCCCGTCCTCGCTGACCTGGCCGCGCGCGGCACCGTCCCCGTACGGGGAGGCGACGGCGGCGACGCCGGGCAGCGCCGCGACCCGCTCCAGCATCGGCCCGACCCGCTCCTGCACCGCGTCCGCGCGGACGCTGCCGCGCTCGGTGTGCCAGACGATGGTGTCGGTGTCCCCGCCGAGCCCCTGGAACCCGCGGTCGAGCAGGGCGGTCGCCCGCCCGGACTCGGTGCCCGGCACCTCGTAGTCGTTGGAGTACGCGCTGCCGGCGAAGGCGGCGGCGCCACCGACCCCGGCGAGGGCGAGGACCCACAGGAGAACGGCGACGAGGCGGTGCCGGATGAACCACCGTGCGATGGCTGCCAAAGGACGTGCTCCCTGCTGGATCGGTGCTCGCGGCCCACTGTCGCAGCCAAACGTGATCGTTTGACCGTTTCGTGTCGATCCTCACAGATCGTGCGGGCCGGGGAGTGCCGTCACACGCGGTGGCTCGGCCGCGGCCCGGGCCGACTGCCCTTCCGCCCTCAGGCCCCGCCCGCTACGCGCCCGGGGCACTGCAGCCGGCCCTGCGCGAAGTCCTGGAACTCCTTCATCAGCTGCGGCAGGGCGGCCTGGAGCGCGGCCGGGTCGGGAGTGTCGTTCGCGGTGATCCGCAGCTCGATGTACTTCCCCGGCGTGTTGGCGTCCTTGGCCGGTTCGCAGGTGAAGGAGGCGGCGGCGCCGGTGTCCCAGATGATGCCCTTCTCTCCCACGTCGAGCGGCTTGGGGTGGGCGGAGTCCCACGAGGACCAGTCGATGGACTCCGCGAAATTCCGGCGCGTGGCCACTGCCTGAAACTTCGTGTTTCCGTCGATGTACAGGGTGCAGGTCGCCGAGTCGAGTTCTTTTGTCAGGGCGAACGGATCACCGGAATCGGGCGAGAATTCCACCGTGTCGCCCGGCGGCAGAAGCGGAGCCACGTCACTCCCGGCGAACGCCCCACCGCCCCAGCAGACGCGCTCGGGCAGCTGGGGGGCGGCCTTCTCCTCGCCGGCGGCGCAGCCCGCCAGAAGACCTGCCGCGACGGCGGCTGTCGATGCCACCGCAGTGGTACGGGCGAAGCGTCGCATGATCAGTTCTCCCCGGAGACTCGGAGGACGGCGAAGTCGCGACCGATGGCATGGGCCGATGCCGTCTCGGTCGACGCGGAACCCTGGTAGTCCTGGATCTCGGCCTCGCTGAGCCCCGCCGCCTTCCCCGCCCGCGCCACGGCGGCCTCGGCGGAATTCTTGGCGAAGGTCTCCGCCTGGGCATATCCCGATGCGGCCTCATGGCGGGCGTCCGTGGCCGTGTCCTGCTTCGCACCCTCCGTGAGGTATTCGGTGACGTCTTCCTTGACCCAGCCGATCATGTCACCGCCGATGGGCAGCATCTCGAGGTACTTGGCCCCGAAGAGGTCGATCCAGCGATTCGCCCACTTCGCGTTCTCCGCGACGCCGTCGTTGTACTCCTTGTCCGAGCGGGCCGCCGCGTCGACCACGGCCTGGGCCCGCGCCTCGCTCATCATGCCCGCGATCTCGCCGCCCGGGTGGACGGCGTTGCGGACGGCCTCGCCCGTGTCGGCGTACTTCTCCGGGTTCTGGAAGACGTCCGACACCAGGGCCGTGGTGAACGCCTGCTGGGCGTTGGTGATCGCGCCGTACGCGTCGGGGTCCTGGCCGACCGCGCCGAGGAACTGGGCCATCTCGGCCTTGTCGAAATCCGCCCGCTCACCGAACGGCTTGATCCGCTCCGCGCCGTTCTCGGCGGTGGCCTGGAGGTCCGCCATGTACTCGGCGGCCATGTTGCCCAGGTTAGGGGCGATGCCGGTGAGCGGGCCGTCGTCGACGGCGAGCTCCGGCGAGTTGCCGATCTTCTCGACGACCTTCTCCATGACGCTCGCCATGGTCTTGGTGTGCTCCACCGGCTTCGCGTCCTCGTCGCCGGGGACGCGGCCGGTGACCGCGGCCTCCAGGGCGTTGCCGAGGGCGGTCTGGCCGGGGGTGGTCCCGCTGCCGGAGACGGTGTCGTAGTAGTCGTCCGTGGGCTTCCGGTCGAGCATGTAGTCGACGACGCTCTTCGCGTCCTTGCCGGTGAGCTCGTCGTCCGCGAGGGTGACGATGCCGTCCTTGTTCGTGTCCGAGCGGAGCTGCTCGTCGAAGAAGGCAGCCGAGGCCGCGGGATTGTTCGCCATGGCTTCCATGAGACCCGTGAGGGGGTTGAAGCCCTTGCCGCCGCTCTCGCCGAGGTTGATGCGCGTGTCCATGTTCGTGGGCAGCGACTCCGACCAGCGGCCCGGGTCCTCCCGGTCCAGGGCGACCATGTCGCGGCCGACGGAGACCAGGAAGTCCTTGTCGTACGTGCCCTCCCGGAGGAGGCCGCCGAGGGCCTGGTAGCCGTAGATCTTGGAGAAGCCGACGCCGGGGACGTCGAGCTCCTTGCGGCCGGCCTTCAGGAGGCCTTCCGTCCACACCGTGTCGAGGTGGTTCGGGGTCGTCCGCTGGGTGGCGAGGCCGAGCATCGCGCCCATGTCGGACTGGATGCCGCGGACCAGGTCGGCGCGGTCCTGGCCGGCCGGCCCGAGGGACGTCGAGTCCAGGGACATCTTCGCGTACGCGTCGAGCGTGGCCTCGGGACCCAGCCACCGGTAGAAGCCGGTCGCGAACTCGGGGTCGTTCCGGTTGTCGTCCAGCAGGTCCTCGAGTTCCTTCAGCTGGCCCGGGTGCCGTGCCGTGCCGCCTTCGCCGGTGACCTTCTTCAGCAGCTCCGCGGCCCGGGCGACCTGCTCCTCGTCGAGGGTCTTGTACGTGGGGGCGCTGAAGTTGTGGTCGTCCTTGACGTTCGCCGCGAGGGCGCGCCGCAGCGACTCGTCGGCGTCGGCGCAGTCCTCGACGAGACGGTCGATCTTCCGCTGCCAGGCGGCCACGGCCTCCTTCTGCTCCCGTACGAGCTTCGGGTAGTCGATGTCCGGGTCGTGGGCGGCGGCGACGTCGGTCGACAGGTCGTGCCGGGGCCGGGCCTTGCCCTGCGCGTCGACGTGGACACCGGCCGCGGGGGCCTCCTCGTCCCTGATCCTGACCAGGGCGTCCCTCGCCGCCAGGAAGGAGGTGTGGGCGTCGGCGAGCAGCAGATGGATGCCCTTCGCCTGCGCGTGCGCGTCCTCGAACTCCTTGGCGGTCTTCGCGATGAACGGCCGCGTCACGTCGGAGTTGACGCCCTGCCACTGGGCCTTGTCCGTCTTGGCCTGCATGCCCTCGCGGGCATCGGTGGCGAGCGTCTTGAGCTTGGCGGCCATCTCCGACCAGTCGTCGACGGCCTGCTTCAGCTTGGCGACGGGCGCGTTCACGACGTCGTCGAATGTCAGCACGGCGGTTCCCCCGGGTCCTCTACTTGAAGTACTCGTCGATCTTGGACGTGGAGAGCAGCTGCCCTCCGATGTCCGCGTCGTCCTTGGCATGGACGGACTTGCTGTAGTCCAGGTGGTTGGAGATCCGCGCGCAGGCGTCGAGGAGGGTGCGCAGCTGGCTGTTCCAGCGGTCGTGCACCTTCAGCAGCTCGGATCCGCTGGTGAAGTTGCCGTTGGTGAGGGCGATCGACGCGTCGAAGGTCGCGGGCCGCGCGTGGTCGCCGTCCCGGGAGAGCCGGCCGTAGAGCAGGTACGCCTCGTGCCCGATCGCTCCGAGGTCGTCGCGGTTCACCACCAGGTCACCGGAGCCCGCGGTCGCACCGGCGTTGCCTTCGAGTCCGTTGAGCCGCATCCGGTCCGGCTCCCGCTGCGCGCTGTCGGCCTTGAGCTGCTCCCACTCGTCCCAGGACATCGTGTTCCCCCTTCGACCGGTCGTCCCCGTGTGGCCCCTGAGGGCCCGTTCCACCCGGCCCGGGGGTCGTTGCTTCACAGTAGCAACAGGGGCATGTCATGCGGCTCCCGGGGCGGGGCCCGGCGTCTGCGCGGGCGCGAACGGCGGGCGGACCGGGCAGGGGCGGGTCGGAGACGGCGAGTACGGGGGCCGGCCGGGGGCCGGTTGATCCCCGGCTCACGGGAGCGGCAAGCTGACTCTCTGTCATTCGCTGTGACCGGGGAGAAAGTTGAGCGCATCGGCGCACCACATCGGGCCCGACTCCGCGCCGGACCGGTACCGGCTGCTGCGCTCCATCGGGCACGGCGGGGAGGCCGTGCTCTACCTCGCCGAGCTGGAGCTCGCGGGCAGGGCCGAACCCGTCGTCGTCAAGGTCCTCGACTCCCGGACGACGATCACACCCGAGATCTTCGAGCGCGTCAGCCGCAAGTGGAACGAGCAGACCGAGTTGCTGCGGTTCGTCAGCCGTCCGGGCGTCGTCGGGGTGCGCGAGCACTTCCAGGGGCCGCCCATCCACGCGCCCGGCGAGTCCGGCGCGCTCAGCGGCCGGGCGCTCGTCCTCGTCATGAACCACGTCGACGGGCTCGACCTGCGCGACTGGCGCGCCGAGCGGACCCTCGCGACGCCCGCCGAGCGGCGCGAGGTCATGCGGACGCTCGAACAGCTCGCGGACGTCCTCGACTGGCTGCACTCCGGCCGGGCCACCCCGTCCGGGCGGACCGTAGTCCACGGCGACCTGTCGCCGGGCAACGTGATGGTCGACGAGAACGGCCAGGCCACCTCGTCGACTTCGGCCTCAGCAAGCTCACCGCCGACCACCGGACCGCCGAGGTCTGGTTCACTCCCGGCTACGCGGCGCCGGAGATCTTCGAGGGCAAGCGGACCCCGGCCACCGACCGGTACGCCTTGGGTGCCATCGCCTACTTCCTGCTGAGCGGCCAGTCCCCGCCGGCCTCGCCCGAACAGCTGGCCGCCGCGCTCGCCGCCGTGCCGCAGATCGCGGCGCTGCCGGAGGAGCAGCGCGGCCGGGTGCTCGCCATCGCCGCGGCGGATCCGGACAAGCGCCCGCTGTCGCTGTCGGCGTGGGTCAAGGAGGTCCGGCACGGGGTGGTGCCCACGACCACGACCTCCCGGCCGGCGACCCCGCGGGACGCGCCCCCGGCCCCTGCCGTACCGCCTCCTCCGGCTGCTCCCCCGCCGCTCCCCTGGTGGGCTTCGGTCCCGCCGTCTCGCCCCCGGCCGTACCGGGCCCGCACGGTCTGCCGACCGTCGGCGCGGCGACGTACGGCGGTCAGGGCTCCCCGCCCCCGCCGCGTCCCGGGCTGCGCAAGGGGCTCGTGACCGGGGCCGTCGCCGGGGTCGTCCTCGTCACTGTCCTCGCGGTGCTCGGCATCTAGAAGCTCGCGGCCGGCGACGACGAACCCGGCGGTGACGCGGGCAAGGCGGGAGCGGGGCCCACCACGTCCGTGACGGCGTCCAGCGCCGTGCCTCCCAGTGGCGCGACCACCGCGCCGACGACGGAACCCCCACCGACGCAGACGCCCACGCCGACGCCGACGCCCGAGGCTCCCGTCACGATGCCGTTGACCTCGCTGAAGCCCATCGACGACGAGTACGGCGCCTTCCGGATCAAGGCGGCGAAGCTGGACACCGAGGAGTACGCGGACGCCCTCGTCGCCGCCGCCTACTGCTACGCCACCCGCTCGATCGAGTTCGACATCAACCGGGAATGGTCCACACTCGGCTTCACCGCCGGGATCGACGACGGGGCCGCCGCGGAGTCGGGGCGGATCACCGTGCTGCTCGACGGGAAGCCGGTGTTCGCCCAGGACCTCACGCTCGGGAAGCCGGTGACCCGCACGGTGGACGTCACCGACGGTCTGCGGCTCCTGGTCCGGGTGGAGAAGTCCTCGGACCAGGACTGCAACAAGCCGGTCGTCGTCATCGCCGAGCCGACCCTCCGCCAGTAGCCCGCGGACGCGCAGAGCGGCCCCGTGCCGGAACTCCGGTGCGGGGCCGCTCTCGTGTGCGGGGCGGGCGGGAGGGTCAGCTCTCGGTGACGCCCAGCTTCTCCAGGATGAGGTCCTTGACCCTGGCCGCGTCGGCCTGGCCGCGGGTGGCCTTCATGACCGCGCCGACCAGGGCGCCGACGGCCGCGACCTTGCCGCCGCGGATCTTGTCCGCGATGGCCGCGTTGCCCGCGATGGCCTCGTCGACGGCCGCGCCGAGCGCGCCGTCGTCGGAGACGACCCTCAGACCGCGCTTCTCGACGACCTCGTCCGGGGTGCCCTCGCCGGCGAGGACGCCCTCGATGACCTGGCGGGCCAGCTTGTCGTTGAGGTCGCCGCCGGCGACCAGGGCCGAGACCCGGGCCACGTCCGCCGGGGTGATGGGCAGCTCCTCCAGGGAGACGCCCTTCTCGTTGGCGTTGCGGGCCAGCTCGCCCATCCACCACTTGCGGGCCGAGGCCGCGTCCGCGCCCGCCTCGATCGTGGCGACGATCGGGTCGACCGCGCCCGCGTTGAGGATGGACTGCATCTCCTGCTCGGAGACGGCCCACTCCTCGCGCAGCCGGTTGCGGCGCACGCGCGGCAGCTCGGGGAGCGCCTGGCGGAGCTTCTCGACCCACTCGCGGGACGGGGCGACCGGGACCAGGTCCGGCTCGGGGAAGTAGCGGTAGTCCTCGGCGTTGTCCTTGATGCGGCCGGAGGTGGTGGAGCCGTCGTCCTCGTGGAAGTGACGGGTCTCCTGCACGATCGTGCCGCCGGACTCCAGGACCGCCGCGTGGCGCTGGATCTCGAAGCGCGCCGCCCGCTCCACCGAACGGAGCGAGTTGACGTTCTTCGTCTCCGAGCGGGTGCCGAAGGTCGTGGAACCCTTCGGCATCAGCGACAGGTTGACGTCGCAGCGCATCTGGCCCTTGTCCATGCGCGCCTCGGAGACGCCCAGGGAGCGGATGACCTCGCGCAGCTCGGCGACGTACGCCTTGGCGACCTCGGGGGCCCGCTCGCCCGCGCCGACGATCGGCTTGGTGACGATCTCGATCAGCGGGATGCCGGCCCGGTTGTAGTCGAGCAGCGAGTGCGAGGCGCCGTGGATGCGGCCGGTCGCGCCACCGATGTGGGTGGACTTGCCGGTGTCCTCCTCCATGTGGGCGCGCTCGATCTCCACGCGGAAGACCTCGCCGTCCTCCAGCTGGACGTCCAGGTAGCCGTTGAAGGCGATCGGCTCGTCGTACTGGGAGGTCTGGAAGTTCTTCGGCATGTCCGGATAGAAGTAGTTCTTCCGGGCGAAGCGGCACCACTCGGCGATCTCGCAGTGCAGTGCGAGGCCGATCTTGATGGCGGACTCGACGCCGATCTCGTTCACGACCGGCAGCGCGCCGGGCAGGCCGAGGCAGGTCGGGCAGGTCTGCGCGTTGGGGTCGGCGCCCAGCTCGGTGGAGCAGCCGCAGAACATCTTGGTCTTCGTACCGAGCTCGACATGGACCTCCAGGCCCATGACGGGGTCGTACGAGGCCAGTGCCGCCTCGTACGACAGCAGTTCAGTGACAGTCACGGTGGAACTTTCCCTCTCAGCCCAGCAGGACGTCGTCGTCGCCGAGGCGCTTCAGCTCGCGGTACAGGATCGCGAGGCCGGTGACGATGGCGGCGGCGGACACGGCGGAGTCGATCAGGCGCAGCATGTCGTGGTCGTTGCGGGCCAGCTTGGCCTGCTTGGCGACGCTGACGGCACCGAACGCGGTGGTCGCGAGCGAGACGTAGATGCCGGTCTTCGACTTCTTGAAGTTCTTGGCCTTCTTTGCCATGGCACTCACAGCGACGGAGCCTCCTCGAGCAGCGGGTGGCCCCACTTTTCCACGAAGGCGGCCTCGACGGCGGCACCGACCTTGTAGAGCCGGTCGTCCTGCATGGCGGGGGCGATGATCTGCAGCCCGACCGGGAGGCCGTCCTCGGGCGCCAGGCCGCAGGGCAGCGACATGGCGGCGTTGCCGGCCAGGTTGGTCGGGATGGTGCACAGGTCCGCGAGGTACATCGCCATCGGGTCGTCGGCGCGCTCGCCGATCGGGAAGGCGGTGGTCGGGGTCGTCGGGGAGACGATCACGTCGACCTGCTCGAAGGCCTTCTCGAACTCGCGGGTGATGAGGGTGCGGACCTTCTGGGCCGAGCCGAACCACGCGTCGTAGTAGCCGGAGCTGAGCGCGTAGGTGCCCAGGATGATGCGGCGCTTCACCTCGGGGCCGAAGCCGGCCTCGCGGGTGAGGGCGGTGACGTCCTCGGCGGAGCGGGTGCCGTCGTCGCCGGCGCGCAGGCCGTACCGCAGGCCGTCGAAGCGGGCCAGGTTGGACGAGCACTCGGACGGCGCGATCAGGTAGTACGCCGACAGGGCCAGGTCGAAGGTCGGGCAGTCCAGCTCGACGATCTCGGCGCCCAGCTCCTTCAGCAGCTCGACGGACTCGTCGAAGCGCTGCATGACGCCGGCCTGGTAGCCCTCGCCGCGGAACTGCTTGACGACGCCGACCCGCATCCCGGCCACCGAGCCGTTGCGGGCGGCCTCGACCACCGGCGGGACCGGCAGGTCGATGGAGGTGGAGTCGAGCGGGTCGTGGCCGGCGATCGCCTCGTGCAGCAGGGCCGCGTCCAGGACCGTGCGGGCGCAGGGGCCGCCCTGGTCGAGGGAGGAGGAGAAGGCCACCATGCCGTAGCGGGAGACCGCGCCGTACGTGGGCTTGACGCCGACGGTGCCGGTGACGGCGGCGGGCTGGCGGATGGAGCCGCCGGTGTCCGTGCCGATGGCCAGCGGGGCCTGGTACGCGGCGAGCGCGGCGGACGAGCCGCCGCCGGAGCCGCCGGGGATCCGGGTGAGGTCCCACGGGTTGCCGGTCGGGCCGTAGGCGCTGTTCTCGGTGGAGGAGCCCATCGCGAACTCGTCCATGTTGGTCTTGCCGAGGATGACGACGTCGGCGGCCTTGAGGCGCTTGACCAGCGTGGCGTCGTACGGCGGGAGCCAGCCCTCCAGCATCTTCGAGCCGACCGTGGTGGGCACGCCCTGGGTCGTGAAGATGTCCTTGAGCGCGAGCGGGACGCCGGCCAGCGGGCCGAGCTTCTCGCCGCGGGCGCGCTTCTCGTCGACGGCGCGGGCCTGCGCGAGGGCGCCCTCGCGGTCGACGTGCAGGAAGGCGTGGACCTTCTCGTCCACGGCCTCGATGCGGGCCAGGTGGGCCTCGGTGACCTCGACCGCGGTGAGCTCGCCGGACGCGATCCTCGCGGCGATCTCGGCGGCGGTGAGCTTGATGATGTCCGTCATGGTCAGTCCTCCCCCAGGATCTGCGGCACCTTGAAACGCTGCTGTTCCTGGGCAGGGGCGCCGGAGAGCGCCTGCGCGGGGGTGAGCGACGGACGGACCTCGTCCGCGCGCATGACGTTCGTCAGCGGCAGCGGGTGGGAGGTCGGCGGTACGTCCTGCTCGGCGACCTCGGAGACGCGGGCGACCGCGCCGATGATGTCGTCGAGCTGACCGGCGAAGTGGTCGAGTTCCTCGTCGGCGAGTTCCAGACGCGCCAGCCGAGCGAGGTGTGCGACCTCCTCGCGCGTGATGCCAGGCATGCAGCGATCCTCTGGGGTGAGTCTGATGGTGTGTGCCCCAATCCTATGGGGCCGCTCCCCCTCCCGGTGAAACGGTCGGCCCGGACAGGCCCCTGGTCCTTCCCTGAGGAGTCACTGAGGGGTCAGCGAGGGCTCCCTCAGGGGTCACGGGGGATCGCAGGGGATCACGGGAGGTCACGGGAGATCACAGGGGGATCACTGCACGACGTGGCCGGGGGCCGGGTCGAGCGCGGTCGCGGGAGCCGTGTCGACGGCCCGGCGCCAGCCGTGCTCGCCGCGGGCCCGCAGCCACGCGGTCGTCTCGGCCGGCGGCATCGCGGCGGAGACCAGCCAGCCCTGGACGGCGTCGCAGCCCAGGTCGCGCAGCCGCTCCCAGGTCTCGTCGTCCTCCACGCCCTCGGCGACGACGAGCAGGCCGAGGGAGTGGGCCAGGTCGACGGTGCAGCGGACGATCTCGGCGTCCTCGGTGTCGACGGCGAGCCGGGCGACGAACGAGCGGTCGATCTTCAGTTCGCTGACCGGGAGCCGGCGCAGGTGCACCAGGGAGGAGTAGCCGGTGCCGAAGTCGTCCAGGGACATCTTGACGCCGTGGCCGGTGAGGCCGTTGAGGGTGTCGGCGGCGCGCTGGGGGTCCTCCAGGAGGACGTGTTCCGTTATCTCCAGCTGGAGCGAGCCGGCCGGGACGCCGTGCCGGGCGAGCCGGGCGGCGACGGCGCCGGCGAAGCCGGGGGTGTGCACGTCGCGCGGCGAGACGTTGACCGCGACGGGCACCTCCAGGCCCTGGGCGCGCCAGCGGGCGACCTGGGCGAGGGCGGTCTCCAGGACGTACTCGGTGAGGTGCGGCATCAGCCCGGAGGACTCGGCGATGGCGATGAACTCGTCCGGTGGAACCTTTCCTCGCTCGGGGTGGACCCAGCGGACGAGGGCTTCCAGACCGGCGACCTGGCCGTCGAAGCGGACCTTCGGCTGGTAGTGGAGCTCGACCTCGCCGGCGTCGAGCGCGCGGCGCAGGTCGCCGAGGAGGCCGAGCCGGTCGGGCGTGTTGGAGTCGCGCTTGGACTCGTACACCTCGACGCCGGTGCGGTCGCGCTTGGCCTGGTACATGGCGACGTCGGCGCGGCGCAGCAGGCCCTCGGCGTCGGCGGCGTGGTCGGGGTGGACGGCGACGCCCGCGCTGGCCTCCAGGACGAGGGTGAGCCCGTCGAGGTCGAGCGGGGAGGAGAGGGCGGCGACGAGGTGGCGGGCGACGCGCTGGGCGCTGGTGGTGGAGTCGGTGGTGGGCAGCAGGACGGCGAACTCGTCGCCGCCGAGCCGGGCGGCCTCGGCGCCGCGGGGCAGGGCGAGGCGGAGCCGGTCGGCGATCTGGAGGAGGAGCCGGTCGCCGGCGAGGTGGCCGAGGGTGTCGTTGACCGAGCGGAAGCGGTCGAGGTCGATGAGGACGAGGGCGGCGCGGGTCTGCTCGCCCTCGGCGTCGGCGAGCGCGGTCCAGGTGCGTTCCAGCAGCCACTGGCGGTTGGGGAGGCCGGTGAGCGGGTCGCGGAGCTGTTCCTCGGCGCGGGCGCGGGCGATCCAGAGGGTGGAGTCGAGGGCGATCAGCGGGATCGCGAAGAGCGGCAGGAGGACCGGGAAGGCGGCGGCGACGACGCAGATCAGCGGGGCGATGCCGAGCAGGGCGACGGCGACGAGCCCCTGCCGGAGCAGGGCGGTGCGGGCGACGGTGGGCAGGCCGCGGCCGGGCGGGGCGAGGGTGTACCACAGCAGCAGGCGGGTCGCGAGGAGATAGGCGCCGGCGGCGAGCACGATCTCCGGGGCGTCGGCGATCCCCCAGTCGAGGGGGTGCCAGGGCCGGTCGACGCTGGGGACGTCGCCGAAGACGGCGAGCACCAGGGCGGCGGCGCCGACGCCGAGGATGTCGGCGGCGCCGTGCAGCAGGCCCTGTCGCCAGCGGTGCCGACGGGCGGCGCTGACCAGGACGACGACGGTGAGGGAGACGAGTCCGGCCGGGATCCAGCCGTACAGGAGCAGGACGGCGAGGGTGAGGGCGGCGCCGGAGCCGGTGCCGCCCCACCAGCGCTCGCGGCCCAGGGCGACAAGGTGGCCGACGATGAGGCCGGTGAGCAGGGCGAGGGACCAGCCGGCGACCCCGCCGGGGAAGAGCGGGTGGCCGCCGGCCAGGGCCCGCTGGAGGCCGGTGACGAGCACGGCGGCGGCGGTGCCCAGCACGGCGGCGGGCAGGCCGGTGAAGCCCGCGGGGAGCACCCGGCCGCGCGGCCGTGGCACCGGGGCGGCACTCTCGGTCGGTTCCATTCCCGTCCCTCTCACAGGCGGCGGTGCCGTCGCTGTCCGATGGGCCGCGCGCGGCGGCCCGGGTGGCGTCCGGCCGCGGGCCGCGCGCTCCGCCGGCGTCGGGGGCGGGGCGCGCGGCACGGGGCCGTTCGTCCTGGCGCACGGCCGCGCAGAGCCCTCGCGCGGCCGTGCGGGACGAGACGCACGGTCACCACACTAGGCCGCCGAGGGCGCCGAGGGGCAGCGCTCTCCCTCTCTTGCCCGAATGCGGCCTGGCCACCCGTAACGATCTGGTATGCGCCGAACGGGTGACCTTCCGGGGTGCCGGGAGGGGCGGCGGGTGGTCACTCCTCGACCGGCTGGGCGGCCTCGCGGGCGGCCTCGGGCCCCTGTTCGAGCAGGATCTTGAAGCCTTCCTCGTCCAGAACCGGAACCTTCAGCTGCATGGCCTTGTCGTACTTGGAACCCGGGTTTTCCCCGACCACGACGAAGGAGGTCTTCTTCGAAACGGAACCGGTGACCTTGGCTCCGCGGCTCTGGAGCGATTCTTTTGCGCCATCCCGGGTGAAGCCTTCCAGGGTGCCGGTGACGACGACGGTGAGCCCTTCCAGCGGGCGCGGCCCCTCGTCCTCGCCGGCGCCCTCGTCCTCCAGGGTGACGCCGGCGGCGCGCCACTTCCGCACGATCTCGCGGTGCCACTCCTCGGCGAACCACTGCTTCACGGCGGCGGCGATGATCCCGCCGACGCCGTCGACGGCGGCCAGCTCCTCCTCGGTGGCCTGCTCGATCCGCTCCAGGGAGCGGAACTCGCGGGCCAGCGCCTCGGCGGCGACGGGGCCGACGTGGCGGATCGAGAGGCCGTTGATGAAGCGGGCGAGCGGGCGGGTCTTGGCGGCCTCGATGTTCGCCAGCATGGCGAGCGCGTTCTTCTTCGGCTCGCCCTTCTGGTTGGCGAAGACGGTGACGATCTTCGGTTCGCCGGTCTTCGGGTCCCGCTTGGGGAGTCCGCTGTCGGCGTCGAGGACGTACGCCTTGACCGGCAGCAGCTGCTCGATGGTGAGGTCGAAGAGGTCGCCCTCGTCGGTGAGCGGCGGCTCGGCGGGCTCCAGGGGCCGGGTGAGGGCGGCGGCGGCGACCGCGCCGAAGTTCTCGATGTCCAGGCACTGGCGGCCGGCGAGGAACTCGACGCGCTCGCGGAGCTGGGCCGGGCAGGTCCGGGCGTTCGGACAGCGGAGGTCGATGTCGCCCTCCTTCATCGGCTTCAGCGGGGTGCCGCACTCGGGGCACTCGGCGGGCATCACGAACTCCCGCTCGGTGCCGTCCCGCAGGTCGACGACCGGGCCGAGGATCTCCGGGATGACGTCGCCGGCCTTGCGCAGCACCACGGTGTCGCCGATGAGGACGCCCTTGGTCTTCACCACCTCCTGGTTGTGGAGGGTGGCGAACTCGACCTCGGAGCCGGCCACGGTGACCGGCTCGACCTGGGCGTAGGGGGTGACGCGGCCGGTGCGGCCGACGCCGACCTTGATGTCGACGAGCTTGGTGTTGACCTCCTCCGGGGCGTACTTCCAGGCGATCGCCCAGCGCGGGGCGCGCGCGGTGGAGCCGAGCCGGCCCTGGAGCGGGATCTCGTCCAGCTTGACGACGACGCCGTCGATCTCGTGGGCGACGGAGTGGCGGTGCTCGCCGTAGTACGCGATGAACTCGCGCACCTCGGGGAGGCCGCCGACGACCCTGTTGTGGGTGGAGGTGGGCAGGCCCCACTCGCGCAGCAGTTCGTACGCCTCCGAGAGCCGGCCGATCTCGAAGCCCGCGCGGGCGCCGATGCCGTGCACCACCATGTGCAGCGGGCGGGTGGCGGTGACCTTGGGGTCCTTCTGGCGGAGCGAGCCGGCCGCGGCGTTGCGCGGGTTGGCGAAGGGCTTGTCGCCGGCCTCCACCAGCCGGGCGTTGAGCGCCTCGAACGCCTCCATGGGGAAGTAGACCTCGCCCCGGATCTCGACGAGCTCCGGGATCCGGTCGCCCTGGAGGCGCTCGGGGACGTCGGCGATGGTCCGCACGTTCGGCGTGATGTCCTCGCCGGTGCGGCCGTCGCCGCGGGTGGCGGCGCGGGTGAGCCGGCCGTGCTCGTAGGTGAGGTTGACGGCGAGGCCGTCGACCTTGAGCTCGCACAGGAAGTGGAAGTCGGGGGTGCCGACGTCCCGGGCGACGCGCTCGGCCCAGGTGGCGAGCTCGTCGTCGTCGAAGGCGTTGTCCAGCGAGAGCATGCGCTCGCGGTGCTCGACGGCGGCGAAGTCGGTCGCGTACTGCCCGGCGACCTTCTGGGTCGGCGAGTCGGGCGTGCGCAGCTCCGGGTACTCCTCCTCCAGCGCCTCCAGGGACCGCAGGAGGCGGTCGAACTCGGCGTCGCTGACGACCGGCTGGTCCTTCACGTAGTACCGGAAGCGGTGCTCCTCGACCTGCTCGGCCAGTTCGGCGTGCTTCTCGCGCGCCTCGGCGGGCACGACCGCCTCCCCGTCGGGCAGGGCCCCCTGTTCGACTGCCACCTTCGTCCGTCCTCCCGTGCCTTCAGAACCCGGTCACTCTGGGTTGTCCGCGAGTGATCTCGCCGCCCGGACGCAGTGGGCGAGCGCCGCGCGGGCGTACGCGGGCGAGGCGCCCGCCAGCCCGCACGTGGGGGTGACGACGACGGACTCGGCGAGAGTCCCCGGATTCAGCCCCAGCCTGCGCCACAGCGTCCTGACACCCATGACGCTACCGCCCGGGTCCGACAATGCCGTGTCGGTGGACGGCACCACACCGGCGAAGAGCTTCGTCCCGGCCTCCACGGCCTCGCCGATCGGCTCCTCGTCACGTTCGGTGAGCAGCCCGAAGTCGAACGAGACGGCGGCGGCTCCGGCGCGGCGGAGCAGCCCGAAGGGCACGCCGGGGGCGCAGGAGTGGACGGTGACGGGCCCGTCGTGGGCGGCGATCACGTCCCGCAGGGCGGACTCGACGACCTGCCGGTCGACGGCCCGGTGGGTGCGGTAGCCGCTGGCGGTGCGGATCTGTCCGAGGAGGACGGCGGTGAGCGAGGGCTCGTCGAGCTGGAGCACGATCCGGGCGCCGGGGACGCGCTTGGCGACGTCGGCGAGGTGGTCGCGCAGGCCCTCGGCGAGCGAGGCGGCGAGGTCGCGGCAGGCGCCGGGGTCGGCGAGGGCGGCCTCGCCGCCGCGGAGTTCGAGGGCGGCGGCGAGCGTCCACGGGCCGACGGCCTGGACCTTGAGCGGGCCCTCGTACCCCTGGGTGAACTCCTCCAGGGCGTCGAGGTCCTCGCCGAGCCAGGAGCGGGCCCGGCGGGTGTCGCGGCCGGGCCGGTCGCTGATCCGCCAGCCGCTGGGCTCCACGTGCGCGTACAGGTCGACGAGCATCCCGAGGGTGCGGCCGGTCATGTCGGCGCCGGGGCCGCGGGCGGGGAGTTCGGCGAGGAACGGGAAGTCCTCGAAGGTGCCGGTGACGGTCCTGGCGGCCTCGCGGGCGTCGCCGCCGGGGAGGGAGCCGACGCCGGTGGCGGGGCCCCACTGGGCGATGTCGGTCATGGCGGGCTACCGTCCCGGACGGACCGTCAGGTCGTTGACCTCGGCGTCGCGCGGCAGGTCGAGCGCCATCACGATCGCCGTCGCCACCGACTCGGGGTCGATCCACTTCCCGGGGTCGTACTCCTTGCCCTCCTGCTGGTGCACCTTGGCCTGCATGGGGCTCGCGGTGCGGCCGGGGTAGACGGAGGTGACCCGGACGCCGTTGCCGTGCTCCTCGTGGCGGAGCGCGTCGGCGAGCGCCTTGAGGCCGTGCTTGGAGGCGGCGTACGCGCTCCACTCGGCGTGGGCGTTGAGCCCGGCGCCGGAGTTCACGAAGACGACGTGGCCCTGGGTGAGGCGGAGCTGCGGCAGGAAGTGCCGGGTGAGCTCGGCGGGGGCGACCAGGTTCACGTTGAGCTGGTGGTGCCAGGACTTGGGGGTCAGCTCCCCCACCGCGCCGAGGTCCACGACGCCGGCGACGTGCAGCAGCGAGTCGATGCGGTCGGGCAGGCTCTGGTGCGAGAAAGCCCAGGAGAGCCGGTCCGGGTCCGCGAGGTCGCCGACGAGCGTCCGGGCGCCGGGGAACTCCGCCGCCAGCTCCTTCGCCCGCCCCGCGTCGCGCGCGTGCAGCACGAGTTCGTCCCCGCGCGCGTGCAGCCGCCGCGCGACGGCGGCGCCGATGCCGGAACCGGCCCCGGTGATCACATGAGTAGCCATGGTCACCATGGTCCCATCAGCGGGCGGCGATCTCGCTCTCCAGGTACGCCAGGGCCTGCGCCCCGTCGTCGGCGAAGAAGGCCAGGTCGGTGAGGGGGCGGGGGAGGAAGCCCTCGGTCTCCATGCGGCGGAACTGGGCCTTGAGGCCGTCGTAGAAGCCGGCGGTGTTGAGGACGACGACGGGCTTGGTGTGCTTGCCGTGCTTCTTCAGCTCCAGGATCTCGGTGGCCTCGTCGAGGGTGCCGGTGCCGCCGACCATGACGACGATCGCGTCGGACTTGGCGAGGAGGAGCGCCTTCCGTTCGGCGAGGTCCTTGGTGATCGTCATCTCGTCGGCGCCCGGGCGGGCCTTGGCGGCGAGGAAGTCGACGGAGACGCCGACGAGGCGGCCGCCGGCTTCCTGGACGCCGTCCGCGACGACCTTCATCAGGCCGGTGTCCGAGCCGCCCCAGACGAGGGTGTGGCCGGCCTTGCCGAGGAGTCCGGCGAACTCGCGGGCGGGGGCGGTGTAGCGCTCGTCGAGGTCGGCGGCGGAGAGGAAGACGCAGATGTTCATGCCGCCACGGTAGAGCACCGAATTTTTCCTCCCGGCCCTGACCTGCGGTTTCCGGGTTTCTTCGGGAAATCCCGGGCCGCGCCGATGAGTTCCGGTGAGTCGGCCGGTCTGCCCTGCCATGGACGAGGTGAAGACGGTCGTGTCCCGGGACGGGACGCCGATCGCGTACGCGCGGTACGGGGCGGGGGCGGCGGACGGTCCCGCGGTGGTGCTGGTGGACGGGGGCCCTCGGTCGGCGGCCGGCGAGGCGCCGCTGGCGCGGCTGCTGTCCCGGAGCTGCCGGGTGTTCGGCTACGACCGCCGGGGGTACGGCGGGGCCGGCTGCCCGGTCGAGCGGGAGGTCGAGGACCTGGCGGCGGTGCTGGCGGCGGCGGGCCCGGGGGCGGCGGTGCACGGCAGCGGGGCGGGCGGCGCGCTGGCGCTGGCCGCGGCGGCGGCCGGGCTGCCGGTGGCGGCGGTGTCGGTCTTCGAGCCGTCGTACGAGGGGCCGGGCGCCGTTCCCGAGGTCCACGCGCGCGTGCTGGTGGTCGACGGGGGCGCGAGCCCGGCGCCGGTGCGGCGGGCGGCCCGGGAGCTGTCGGCGCTGCTGCCGCGCGCCCGGCACCGCACGCTGACGGGCCAGACCCACGAGGTGGCGCCGCACGTGCTGGCGCCGGTCCTCGCGGAGTTCGTGGCGGAGGTCGCGGAGGCGGCGGACGCCCTGTGAGCGGGCGGGGCCGCTACGCGGGCGCGGCGGCCGTGCGCCGCGCCGTCGTGGCGATGGTCGCCGAGCCGACCACGCGGGTGCCGTCGTAGAGGACGATCGCCTGGCCGGGGGCGACGCCGCGGACCGGCTCGTCGAAGGTGACCTTCAGCTCGCCGTCCTCCAGGGCGGCGGTCACCGCGGTCTCGCCGCCGTGGGCGCGGAGCTGGGCGGTGTAGCGGCCGGGGCCCTCGGGGGCGGTGCCGCACCAGCGGGGCTTGATCGCGGTGAGGGCGGTGACGTCCAGGGACTCGGCGGGGCCGACCGTGACGGTGTTGTTCACGGGCGAGATGTCGAGGACGTAGCGGGGCTTGCCGTCGGCCGCCGGGTGGCCGATGCGCAGGCCCTTGCGCTGGCCGATGGTGAAGCCGTACGCGCCCTCGTGGGTGCCGAGCTTGGTGCCGGACTCGTCGACGATGTCGCCCTCGGCCTTGCCCAGGCGGCTCGCGAGGAAGCCCTGGGTGTCGCCGTCGGCGATGAAGCAGATGTCGTGGCTGTCGGGCTTCTTGGCGACGGCGAGGCCGCGCCGCTCCGCCTCGGCGCGGATCTCGTCCTTGGTGGTGAGGGTGTCGCCGAGCGGGAACATGGCGTGGGCGAGCTGCTGCTCGTCGAGGACGCCGAGGACGTACGACTGGTCCTTGGCCATGTCGGAGGCGCGGTGCAGCTCGCGGGTGCCGTCCTCGTTGAGCACGACGGTGGCGTAGTGGCCGGTGCAGACGGCGTCGAAGCCGAGGGCGAGCGCCTTGTCGAGCAGGGCCGCGAACTTGATCTTCTCGTTGCAGCGCAGGCACGGGTTGGGGGTGCGGCCGGCCTCGTACTCCGCGACGAAGTCGTCGACGACGTCGGCGCGGAAGCGCTCGGCGAGGTCCCACACGTAGAAGGGGATGCCGATGACGTCGGCGGCCCGGCGGGCGTCGCGCGAGTCCTCGATGGTGCAGCAGCCGCGGGCTCCGGTGCGGAAGGACTGCGGGTTCGCGGAGAGCGCGAGGTGCACGCCGGTGACGTCGTGGCCGGCCTCGACGGCTCGGGCGGCGGCGACGGCGGAGTCCACGCCGCCGGACATGGCGGCGAGGACGCGGAGGGGGCGCGGGGTCTCAGTCATAGCCCTACCAGGGTACGGGTCGGCGGGAACCGCGCGGCCGGTACCGGCGTTCTGGGGAGCATGGGCGGCGAGAGCGGGAAGAAGCGGCGGGTCGGCCGGCGGGCGGTGCTGCTCGGCGGCGGCGCGGCCGTGCTGGGCACGGCGGTGCTGGCGCGCGAGGAGCTGGCGCGGGCGTGGTGGCGGCTGCCGGGGATGGAGAAGCCGCGGACCGACGGGGAGCTGGACCACAAGGCGGCCGAGTGGACGGCGGCGCACCAGGCGAACTGGCGGCGCGCGGACCGTCCGGACGACTACCGGATCGACCGGGTGGTGATCCACGTGGTGCAGGGCTCGTACGCGACGGCGCTGAAGGTGTTCCGCAATCCGCTGCACGGCGCCGCCACCCATTACGTGGTCCGCAAGGACGGGCACGTGGCGCAGATGATCCGGGAGCTCGACGTGGCCTTCCACGCCGGGAACCGGGACATGAACGAGCGGAGCGTCGGCATCGAGCACGAGGGCTTCGTGGACCGGCCGCAGGACTTCACGCCGGAGATGTACGCGGGGTCGGCGCGGCTGACCGCGGACATCTGCCGGCGGCACGGCATACCGGCGGACCGGGAGCACATCATCGGGCACGTGGAGGTCGAGGGCACCGACCACACCGATCCCGGCCCGCACTGGGACTGGGACCGGTACCTGGCGCTGGTGCGCCGGGAGCTGACGAAGCCCCCGGCCGCGGTCTAGACGGCTCGCCCGCGCGCTGCGGCCGGTCAGCTGAGGCCGGCGGTGCGGGCGCGCTCCACGGCCGGGCCGATGGCGTCGGCGACGGCCTTCACGTCCGCGGGCGTGGAGGTGTGGCCGAGGGAGAAGCGGAGGGTGCCGCGGGCCAGGTCCGGGTCGGTGCCGGTGGCGAGCAGGACGTGGCTGGGCTGGGCGATGCCGGCGGTGCAGGCGGAGCCGGTGGAGCAGGCGATGCCGGCGGCGTCGAGGAGGAGCAGCAGGGAGTCGCCCTCGCAGCCGGGGAAGGTGAAGTGGGCGTTGGCGGGGAGCCGGTCGACCGGGTCGCCGCCGAGGATCGCGTCGGGGACGGCCGTTCGGACGGCGGTGACGAGGGTGTCGCGCAGGGCGCCGATCTCGCGCGCGAAGTCCTCCTGTCCGTCGGCGGCGATCCGGGCGGCGGTGGCGAAGGCGGCGACGGCGGGGACGTCGAGGGTGCCGGAGCGGACGTGCCGCTCCTGGCCGCCGCCGTGCAGCACCGGGACGGGGGTGTGCTCGCGGCCGAGGAGCAGGGCGCCGATGCCGTAGGGGCCGCCGATCTTGTGGCCGGAGACGGTCATCGCGGCGAGGCCGGAGGCGGCGAAGTCGACGGGGAGCTGGCCGACGGCCTGCACGGCGTCGGCGTGCAGCGGGACGCCGAACTCGGCGGCGGCGTCGGCGAGGGCGCGGACCGGCATGACGGTGCCGATCTCGTTGTTGGCCCACATCACGGTGGCGAGGGCGACGGAGTCCGGGTCGCGGGCGATCGCGTCGCGCAGCGCCTCGGGGTGGACCCGGCCGTGGGCGTCGACCGGCAGGTACTCGACGTCGGCGCCCTCGTGGGCGGCGAGCCAGTCGACGGCGTCGAGGACGGCGTGGTGCTCGACGGGGCTGGCGAGGACGCGGGTGCGGCGGGGGTCGGCGTCGCGGCGGGCCCAGTACAGGCCCTTGACGGCGAGGTTGTCGGCCTCGGTGCCGCCGGAGGTGAAGACCACCTCGCTGGGGCGGGCGCCGAGCGCGGCGGCGAGGGTCTCGCGGCCCTCCTCGACGGTCCGCCGGGCGCGCCGTCCGGCGGCGTGCAGGGAGGAGGCGTTGCCGGTGACGGCGAGCTGGGCGGTCATCGCCTCGATCGCCTCGGGCAGCATGGGCGTGGTCGCGGCGTGGTCGAGGTAAGCCATGGTGGGTCGATTCTACGAGCCCCGGAGCGGCGCTCCCCTCCGCACCGGGGTCGTACGGCGGCGTACCGGCTCAGCCGCGCGGGGCGCGGGCGAGCTGGCGGGACTGGGCGACGAGCCGGCCGGCGCTGTCCCAGACCTCGGCGTCCTCCTCCAGGAAGCCGCCGGCGAGGTTGCGGGTGGTGATGGCGACCCGCAGCGGGCCGGGGGCGGGGCGGCAGCGGACGTGGACGGTGAGCTCCACGGTCGGCGTCCAGCCCTTGAGGCCCAGCTCGAAGGAGGTCGGCGGCAGGGCGTCGACGGCCAGCAGCAGCGACAGCGGGTCGGGCTCGCGGCCGTCGGCGAGGCCGAACCAGGCGCGCATCTCGCCCTTGCCGGAGGGGGCGCCGAGGGCCCAGCCGACGCAGGCGGGGTCGAGGCGCAGGTCGAGCCGGTCGGTGATGGCGGAGGAGCCGGGGATCGGCGGGGCCGGGCTGTCGGCGGCGCTGAAGCACTGCTCGACCGGGGCGAAGGCGGGCGGGGTGGCGCTGGTGCGGACGTCGTCCGGGAGGGCGCCGAGGTCGCCGTACGAGGCGAGGACGCGGATCCGCTCGACCTCGGTGCCGTCCTCGGCGTACTGGTACAGGGAGGCGGTGCCGGTGGAGAGGGTCCGGCCGGTGCGGACGGTCTCGGTGCGGATGACCGCCGGGCCCGGCGCGGACGGCGTGAGGTAGTGCGCCGTGATGGTGAAGGGGTCGGGGTGCGGCAGGTGGTCGCCGAGGGCGCGGCCGAGCAGGGCGAGGAGGTAGCCGCCGTTGACGGCGTGGATGATCGTCCAGCCGGCCGAGAGCTCGGCGTCGTAGACCCCCGGCTCGCGGAGGGTGACGGCGGTGTCCCGGTCGAACTCGCTGCGCGCCTCGGTCGCCGGGGCCGGGCTCGTCTCGGTACTCGTGCTCATGGCCCGAAGGTACAGCAGGAAACTACTGAGCGGTAGCTTTTTCGGTCTCCTCGCGGGCCGAGGAGCGGTTCCAGGCGCGCGGGGCCCGCCAGTGGTAGCGCATGGCGAGCAGCCGCAGGAGGAAGGCGGTGAGCACGGCCGCGCCGCTGGTGTAGGCGTTCAGCACGTCGAAGCGGATGCACAGGACGACCATCGCGGCGCCGACGATCGCGGGGACGGCGTACAGGTCGCGGTCCCAGCGGAGCAGCGACGGCACCTCGTTGGCGAGGACGTCGCGGAGCACGCCGCCGCCGACGGCGGTGGCGAGGCCGAGCGCCGCGGACGAGGTGAGGCCCAGCCCGTAGTCGTACGCCTTCGTCGTCCCGGTGACGCAGAAGAGGCCGAGGCCGGCCGCGTCGAAGACGTTCACGGCGGTCTGGGTGCGCTCCACCTCCGGGTGGAGGAAGAAGACGAGGACCGTCGCCACCAGCGGCATCAGGAAGTAGCCGAGGTCGGTGAAGGCGGCCGGGGGTACGGCCCCGATGATGAGGTCCCGGAGGAGACCGCCGCCGAGCGCGGTGACCTCGGCGAGCACGGCCATGCCGAAGACGTCGAAGTTCTTCCGGACGCCGAGGAGGGCGCCGGAGATCGCGAAGACGAAGATGCCGACGAGGTCGAGCGTGTGTTGGACGGACGGACTGAACAGATCGTGGAGCACCGGCCAATTGTGCCGTGCGTACGGGAAGGGCCCGTCCGCCACGCGGCGGACGGGCCCTCTCCGTACGGCCTACTTCCCGTCGGCCTTCCCGGAACCGGTCTCCGAGGCATCGGCCTCGGGGGCGTCGGGCTCGGGGGTCTCGGCGGTGTCGGAAGCCGCCTCGGCCTCCACGGCCTCCGCCTCCGCCTCCGTCTCCTTCTCCGGGGACTCCGCCTGCGCCGGGATCACCACCGCGTCCGTCTCGCCCGCCGGGCGGAGGGCGCCGGAGCGGATCTCCTGGGTGAAGTGGCAGGCCACCTTGTGGCCGCCGCCCGCGTCCGTCAGCTCCGGCCGCTCCTCCGCGCACTTGGGCTGGGCCCACGGGCAGCGGGTGTGGAAGCGGCAGCCGGCCGGCGGGTTCGCCGGGGAGGGCAGGTCGCCGGTCAGGAGGATCCGCTCGCGCCGCTCCTCGACCTCGGGGTCCGGCACCGGCACCGCGGACATGAGCGCCCGGGTGTACGGGTGCAGCGGCTCCTCGTACAGCGTGTCGCTCGGCGCCTCCTCCACGAGCGCGCCGAGGTACATCACGCCGATGACGTCCGAGATGTGCCGGACGACGGCGAGGTCGTGGGCGATGACCAGGTAGGTCAGGCCCATCGACTCCTGGAGCTCCTCCAGCAGGTTGATGACCTGCGCCTGGATGGAGACGTCCAGCGCGGAGACCGGCTCGTCGCAGATGATCAGGTCCGGCTCCAGGACCAGCGCGCGGGCGATGCCGATGCGCTGGCGCTGGCCGCCGGAGAACTCGTGCGGGTAGCGGGAGAGCGCGTTGGAGGGCAGGCCCACCTTGGCGAGGATCTCCCGGATCTTCTCCCGCCGCTCCTCCTGGTTCGCGCCGATCCCGTGCGCGGCCATGCCCTCGCTGAGGATGGACTCGATGTTCTGGCGCGGGTTGAGGCTGCCCAGCGGGTCCTGGAAGACCATCTGGAGCCGGCGGCGGAAGGAGCGCAGCTCCTTCTCCGGCAGCTTGGCGACGTCGGTGCCGTCGAGGACGACGGAGCCGTCGGTGACGTCGACGAGCCGCAGCACGGCCCGGCCGAGGGTGGTCTTGCCGCAGCCGGACTCGCCGACGAGGCCGTACGTCTGGCCCGCCTCGACCTTCAGCGAGATGCCGTCCACGGCGTAGACGTGGCCGACCGTGCGGTCGAAGAGGATGCCCTTCTTGACGGGGAAGTGGACCTTCACGCCGTCGAGTTCGAGCAGGCTCATGCCGGTACCTCCGTCGTGGCGAGGACCGGGTTGGCGCAGCGGGCGCGGTGGCCGGCCGCGCGCGGTTCGGTCAGTTCGGGCGTGCCGGTGAGGCACTCCATCTCGTACCGGTCGCAGCGCGGGGCGAAGGCGCAGCCGTCGGCCCAGGCGATCTGGTCGTTGATGGATCCGCGGATCGGGTGGAGCGGTTCGCCGCGCGGGGCGTCGAGCCGGGGGATGGAGCCGAGCAGCCCGTGGGTGTACGGGTGGGTCGGGTGGGCGAACAGCTCGCGGCGGGCGGCCGATTCGACGACCTTGCCGGCGTAGAGGACGTTCACCTGGTCGCAGAGGCCGGCGACGACACCCAGGTCGTGGGTGATCATCAGCAGCGCGGTGCCCTCCTGGTCGACCAGTTCCTTGAGGAGTTCGAGGATCTGGGCCTGGATGGTGACGTCGAGCGCGGTGGTCGGCTCGTCGGCGATGAGCAGGCGGGGGGCGCAGGCCACCGCCATGGCGATGAGCGCGCGCTGCCGCATGCCGCCGGAGAGCTGGTGCGGGTACTCCTTGAGCCGCCGGTTCGGGTCGGGGATGCCGACCCGGTCGAGCAGGTGCGCGGCCTCCTTGCGGGCGGCCTCGCCCTTCAGGCCGCGGTGGCGCTGGAGGATCTCGGTGACCTGGACGCCGATGGGGACGACCGGGTTCAGCGAGGAGAGCGGGTCCTGGAAGATCATCGCCATGTCGCGTCCGCGCAGGTCGCGCATCTTCGACGGGGAGAGCGACAGCAGGTCCGTGCCGTCGAGGTCGGCCCGGCCGCCGAGGGTGACGCCCTTCTTCGGCAGCAGCCCCATGAGGGCGAGCGAGGTCACGGACTTGCCGCAGCCCGACTCGCCGACGAGGCCGACGACCTGGCCCTGGTCGACGCCGAACGAGACGCCGTTGACCGCCCGGACGTCCTTGCGGCCGCGGCCGCCGAAGGTGACGGTGAGTTCGTCCACGGTGAGCAGTGGCATGTCAGCCTCGCAGCTTCGGGTCGAGGGCTTCGCGCATGGCCTCGCCGAGCAGGGTGAAGCCGAGGGCGGTGATGATGATGCCGACCGCCGGATACATGGACATCATCGGCTCGTTGTCGAAGAAGCGCTGGGCCGCGGAGAGCATGACGCCCCACTCGGGGACCGCGGGGTCGGGGTTGCCGAGTCCGAGGTACGAGAGGGCGGCGGCCTCGATGATGGCGGTGGCGAGGCTGAGCGTCGCCTGGACGATCACCGGGCTGAGCGAGTTCGGCAGGATCTGGGTGAAGACGATCCGGCGCTTGCGGATGCCGAGCGAGCGGGCCGCGAGCACGTAGTCGCTGCCGCCCTGGGCGAGCATCGAGCCGCGCAGCAGCCGGGTGAAGACCGGGATCTGCACCACGCCGACGGCGATCATCACGGTGGTGAGGGACTGGCCGAGGACGGCGGCGACGGAGACGGCGAGGAGCAGCGACGGCAGCGCGAGCAGGATGTCGGTGACGCGCATGATGGCGTCGTCGATCCGGCGCCCGGCCTTGCCGCCGAGGGTGGCCGCCGCGCCCGAGACGATGCCGACGACGGCGCCGATCAGCAGGCCGATGAGCATCGAGACGACGCCGACGAGCAGGGTCTGGCGGGCGCCGACGAGCATCCGGGAGAAGAGGTCCCGGCCGAGGTGGTCGAGGCCGAACCAGTTCTCGGCGCGGGCGCCGACGAACTCGCCGCGGTTGGAGAAGACCTCGCCGCGCCAGGTCTGCTCGGTGGGGCTGTACGGGGCGATCCACGGGCCGATGACCGCGAGCAGGACGAAGCCGGCGATGATGGCGCCGCCGATGAGCGCCATCTTGCTGCCGCGCAGCCGGCGCATCGCCTCGCGCCACAGGCTGGCGCCGCTGGCGGTCTCGGTCTTCGCCGTGAGCTGGGCGAGCCGGTCGATCTTGGAAGCAGTGTTGGTGAGACTCATCAGTGCACCCGCACCCTCGGGTCGATGACGCTGTACGCGAGGTCGACGAGCATGTTGATCACCACGTAGATCATGGCGATGAACATGATGAAGCCGACGAGCACCGGATAGTCGCGGGCGTCGATGGCGGTCCGGATGAAGGAGCCGATGCCGCCGAAGGTGAAGACGGACTCGGTGAGCACCGCGCCGGAGAGCAGGCTGCCGGTGAGCAGGCCGATGGCGGTGACGACGGGCAGCAGCGCGTTCCGCAGCACGTGGCGGACCCGGACGACGCGGCGCTCCAGGCCCTTGGACTCGGCGGTGCGGATGTAGTCCTCGCCGAGCACCTCCAGGACGCTGGCGCGGGTCATGCGGACGATGACGGCGAGCGGGATGGTGGCCAGGGCGATGCCGGGCAGCACGAGGTGCATGAGGGCGTCCCAGGCGGCGTCGAACTCGCCGGTGAGCACGCCGTCGAGGACGGCGAAGCCGGTGACGGTGGTGGCGTCGATGCCGGTGGACTGGCGGCCGAAGGTGCCGAAGATCCCGCCGAAGGCGCCCTTGAGCAGCTGGGCCAGGAAGAAGACCGGGATGCAGATGCCGACCAGGGAGCCGGAGACGGAGGCCACGTCGATCCAGCCGCCGCGCTTGCGGGCGGCGAGGTAGCCGAGCGGGATGCCCACGACGGTGGCGATGAGCATGGCCGCGAGGCTGAGTTCGACGGTGGCGGGGAAGCGCAGCACGAACTCGTCCCAGACGGGCTGTCCGGTCTGCACCGAGGTGCCGAGGTCGAGGTCGAGGAGGCGCTTGAGGAAGCGTCCGTACTGGACGTAGATCGGCTGGTCGAGGCCCAGCGCGCGGTTGATGCGCGCCACATCGGCTTCGGTCGCCCGCTCGCCCAGGATCGCTGAGGCGGGTCCGCCGGGCAGCCGGTTCAGCCAGATGAAGAGCAGAACCGACAGGCCGAGCAGGGTGGGTATGAGCTGGAGAAGTCGTCGTACGACGAGTCGCAACACCCCGCGTGCCCCTTTCTTGCGTGTGGAGGGTGGATGCGCGGACGCCCGGCCACGGGAGGAGCGCGTGACCGGGCGGACCGCTTACGGGTGTGTTACTTGAAGGAGACCTCGGCGAAGTTCTCCTGCGTCAGCGGGGAGACCTTCGGCGGGTTGACGTTCTTGCCGAACGCGATGGCCGGCGGGGAGGACGTCAGCGGGAGGCCCGGCAGGTACTCCATGATGGCCTCGTTGGCGGCCTTGTAGAGGTCCGTGCGCTTGGTCGGGTCGCCCTGGAGCGAGCCGGCCTTCACCGCGTTGAAGACCTTGTCGTTCTTGAAGCCCCACTGCTTGTCGTACCCGGCGAACCAGGTGCCGATGAAGTTGTAGCCGTCGTTGAAGTCACCGGTCCAGCCGAGCATGTGGAGGGCGCAGCCGCCCTTCTCCACCGCGTCGACGTAGTCCGGGTTCCACTTCTTCGGCTTGGGGTTGACCTTGATGCCGGCCTTCTCCAGGTCGGCCTTGACCAGCTCGAAGATGTCCTGCGGGGCGGGCATGTACGGGCGGGTGACCTCGGTCGGGTAGCAGAAGTCGACCGACAGGCCGCTCGCGCCGGCGCCGGCGAGCAGCGTCTTCGCCTTGGCGGTGTCGAACGGGTACTGCTTCACCTTGTCCGAGTAGCCGGCGACGGTGTCGGGCATGAACTGGGTCGCGACCTTGCCGCCCTCGGGCAGCTGGGTCTTGACGATGTTCTCGCGGTCGACGGCGTGCGCGATGGCCTGGCGGACCTCGGGCTTCTTCAGGGCCGGGTTGGCCTCCTGCGTCATGCCGAGGTAGAGCAGGTTGAAGACGTCGCGGGTCGGGACCTTGAAGCCGGCGCCCTCGAGGGTCTTGATGTCGGCGGGCGCGACGAGGTCGTAGCCGTCGATGTCACCGGCCTGGAGCGCCTGGCGGCGGCCCTCCTCGGTGTCGATCGTGCGGAAGACCAGGTTCTTCACCTTGGCCTTCTCGCCCCAGTAGTCGTCGAAGCGCTCCAGGGCGACTTCCTTGTTGCCCTTGTTCCACTTCGTGATCTTGTACGGGCCGGTGCCGGCGACCGTGCCGGCCTCCTGGCTGTACTTGGGGTAGGTGATGGCGTCGCCGGCCTCGGTGACCTGCTGCTTCGCGTACTCCTGGAGCGCCTTGGGCGAGTGGATCGCGAGGGCGTTCAGGGAGAAGCCGCCGGGGAGGTTGGCGGAGGGCTCGTGGACCTCGATGACGGCGGTGGAGGCGTCCTTGGCCGTGCAGGACTTGTAGTTCGCCTTGGGCGTCTCCTTGTCCTCGTTGGCCTTGAAGCCGCCCATGATGGTCTGCCAGTAGTACGAGACCGCGCTCGACTGGTAGGTGCCCTTCCAGTTGAACCAGTAGTCGTAGTTGGCGCAGACCGCCTTCGCGTCGAAGGTCTCGCCGTCGTGGAACTTCACGCCCTGGCGGAGGTTGAAGGTCCAGACGGTGCCCTCGGGGTTGCTCGACCACTTCTCGGCGAGCCCGCCGACGAGCTTGCTGCCGCCGGGCTCGTGCTCCAGGAGCGCCTCGAACGCCTGGCGGGTGACCCGGAAGGTCTCGCCGTCGCTCGCGAGGGCCGGGTCGAGGGAGGCCGGGTCGCCCGGGGCGCCGAACACGAAGGTGTCCTTGGCTCCGGACTTGTTCTCGTCCTTGTCCCGGTCGCTCGCGCAGCCCGTGGCGATGAGGCCGACCGTGATGGCCGCCGTCAGAGCCCGGGTCGACCGGGAATTGAGTATGCGCATGGGTCCACCCCTGGGTCGCCATGTGTGGTCTTGACCGGCCGAACGCTACTGGCGAGTGACGGCGCAGAGAACAGTCCGCATAGCGGTGATACCAACCTGAGACCCGGACAGTCACCAAATCGGGCGGTTGCCGGACATCGGCGCCCGGAGCGTCCGCAAGCGGACGCAAAACCCCGCTCTGGCAAGGGATTTCGGCCAGAGCGGGGTGACGGGGACGAAGCGGGCGTCAGCCGCGCCGCGCGGGCGGGTAGCCGTATCCCGGACGGTGTGCTCCCGCATGCTGGGACGGGGTGCCGTGCGCCTCGCGGTCGTAGAAGGGCCGCGCGTGGGCCCGCAGCCAGAGCGCCACCGGGTCGTACGCGTCGGAGAGCGCGACCGTCGAGACCGGCAGCCCCTCGGGCACGGCGTTGATCGACTGGCGCATCATCGCCCGCACCTCGTCGACGGTCGCGGCCGAACCGTCGTACAGGTCCAGGCCGATGACCAGGTACGGAGTCCCCAGCGCGGGCTGCACCCAGCCGCGGCGGAGCGAGCGGACGGCCGGCGTCCGGTGCGCGTTCTGGGTGAGCTGGGCGTAGAACTGCGGGATCTCCAGGGCCGGTTCGGAGACCCGGAGCGGTCCGGCGGGCATCCGGTCGAGGCCGGTGGCGATCCGGCGCAGATCGGCCCACGGGATGCCGACGCCGCCGCCGGGCGCGTGCGGGTTGAGCCAGACGCCCCAGCGCTCCGGGTAGAGGGCGCGGGCGATCTCCCGGCCGGTGGTGCGCTCGTGGGCGCGCTGCCAGCCGGAGGCGGCCAGTTCGCCGGGCGAGGTGACGCAGGGCGCGTAGCCGTGGCCGTCGACCTCCATGTTGCCGTACTGGGCCTCCGGCGACCCCGGGGCGCCCTGCCAGAGCAGCATGTACAGCTCGCCGTCGGCCAGGGCGTGCAGCAGCCCCTCGTACGCGTCGTAGCGTCCGGGCGCCACCTGGCGCAGCATGTGCTCGACCTGTCCGGTCGTGGCGCCCCCTGACGCGCTCACCCTGGGTCCCGCCCCTCTGTCCTCGGTGTCGTACGGCTCGGTCACGGCTCGGTTCGGTGGATCGGTCTCGGTCGGTCCAGCTTAGACAGCGCCGGGGTCAGCCGGCGGTGCGCTGGTAGAAGGGGCGCACCCGTTCCAGCATCCAGTCGGCGACCGGGTCCTGGGCCATGTCGAGGAGGATGAGGTTGACCGGCCAGGCGACCTCGACGCGGCCGAGGGCGCGGCCGAGGGCGTCCAGCGGCGCGTTGCGGTCCACGCCGTCCCAGCCGGTGAGCTGGACGCCGACGAAGAGGGCCGGTTCGGTGCCCTCGACGCTGGCGAGGGTGCGGCGGGCGGTGGCGACGACGCCGGTGGCCTCGAACTCGGCGGCAGCGGCGGCGAGGAAGTCGACCGGGTCGTCCTGCCAGTCGGGCTCGAAGAGCCGGACCCGGCCGCCGGTCGCGGGACCGTCGAGGGCGGTGCGGCCGACCCGGCACAGCTCGGCGACGGCGGGCGGCGGCAGCGGGACGCCGACGGTGCCGCCGGGGTTGACGGCGATGCCGAGCTGCGGGGGCAGACCGCGGGCGAAGTCACGGGCGGGGGCGACGGCGAAGGACATGTGCGGGCCGACGCAGGCGAGGAACTGCTCCTGCGAGCTGTAGACCGGCACGTACGCGCCGCCGCCGATCTCCAGAGTGGCGAGGTCCAGGTCGGCGCTGTCGGGGCCGCCGCCGTTGGGCAGCGGGACCCAGACCTGGCTGCGGCCGAGCACCTCGATGAGCCGGCCTCCGGCCGCGGGCTCCCCGAGCGCGGCGGCCAGCGCCTCCTCCAGCTCGTTGCCCGGCCACGTCACGTCCACGGCGGTTCCGTCCCCTTCTCGTACGGCCCTGGTCCCGGCCGTCCCGCAGCACCCTAACGCCGCCCCGCCCCGGCTGTGACCAGAACCCGCCTCCGGGCAGCCGGCGGTCAGCCCGGCTCGCGGAAGCCGATGCGGCGCAGCGCGGTCGCCGCGTCCCGGTCGAGGAGGGTGGCGGAGGCGCAGCCGCGCGGCGGCCGGCCCGCCTCGACGGCGGCGACGAGCCGGCCGACGGCCCTGCGGTGCCGGGCGAAGGCGTACGCGGACACCCCGCGGCCCCGCTCGCGCTGCCCGTCCCGGGCGGTGTCCGGGTCGACGTCGAGGAGGACCATGTGGAGGGCGCGGCCGCGGCGGGCGGCGGCGCGGGCGAGCCAGCCGCGCACCCAGGACTGGGTGCCGCAGTCGTGCACGACGACCCCGGCGCCGGAGCGCAGGGCCCGGTGCAGCCCGGCGTAGTGCGCGATTCGGACCAGCGGGCGGTAGAGCGCGTACGGCAGCAGGCGGGGCATCCGGGCCTCCCAGCGCTCGCGGGTGTCCTGCGAGTCGATGCCGCGGCCCTGGGCGGTGCGCCGCAGCAGGGTGGACTTGCCGCTGCCGGGCAGCCCGGAGACGACGACGACGTCGCCGGCGGCGAAGGTCAGGGCGCGCGGGACGCGCCCGCCGCGGTCGCGCAGGTCCCGCACGACGCGCCCGCGGGCGGTCCGGGCGCGGGCCCGCTGGGCCGGTATGGCGTCGCCGGCGACGACGCCTGAGTGCTGGATCCTCATCGCTGTTCCCCCTGTCGGGCCCCGGGAGACGGACCGGGCGACCTCAGAGACCCTTGCCCACGAAGTGTAAAGAATCGGTAATCCGAGACAAGCGATTTGCGGCGCGGACACCGCGTGCGATGATGTGCGCGCCAGGCGCGCGCAGCGCCGTACAACCGCATACCGGCCGCTCGAATCCGCGCGGGAGAGTTCCGGACCGGCCCTGGGCCGTCCGGGCGCCGAAGGAGCAAGTCCCTCCCTTGAATCTCTCAGGCCCCGTACCGCGTGGATGAGGCAGATCTGAAAAGCGGGACGCCCGTCGTGTCCCCACCCAAGGTGCAAGCCGGGGATGCCCCCGGTGAACCTCTCAGGTTCCATGACAGATGGGGAGGAACGTCCTTGCCTGTCATGTTTTCCGCCTTCGGGACCCGGGAGCCACGTCCATCATGAGCACCACCCCCCGTCTGACCGCCCTCGATGCCGTGCATCGTTCCCTGGGCGCGACCATGACCGACTTCGCCGGCTGGGACATGCCGCTGCGGTACGGCAGCGAGCGCGACGAGCACAACGCCGTCCGCACCAAGGCCGGTCTCTTCGACCTCTCCCACATGGGCGAGATCACCGTCACCGGCCCGCAGGCCGTCGACCTGCTCGACTACGCCCTGGTCGGCAACATCTCCACGGTGGGCAACGGCCGCGCCCGCTACACGATGATCTGCCGGGAGGACGGCGGCATCCTCGACGACCTGATCGTCTACCGCCTCGGCGAGACGGAATACATGGTCGTCGCCAACGCCTCCAATGCCCAGGTCGTCCTGGACGCCCTGACCGAGCGCGCGGCCGGCTTCGACGCCGAGGTCCGCGACGACCGCGACGCGTACGCCCTGATCGCCGTCCAGGGCCCGGAGTCCCCCGGCATCCTGAAGCAGCTCACCGACGCCGACCTGGACGGCCTCAAGTACTACGCGGGCCTCCCCGGCACCGTCGCCGGCGTCCCGGCGCTGATCGCCCGCACCGGCTACACCGGCGAGGACGGCTTCGAGCTGTTCCTGAAGCCGGAGCACGCCGAGGGCGTCTGGAAGGCCCTGACGGAGGCGGGCGCGGGCGCCGGCCTGATCCCGTGCGGCCTGTCCTGCCGCGACACGCTGCGCCTGGAGGCGGGCATGCCGCTGTACGGGCACGAGCTGACCACCTCCCTCACCCCCTTCGACGCCGGTCTCGGCCGGGTCGTGAAGTTCGAGAAGCCGGGCGACTTCGTCGGCCGCAAGGCGCTGGAGGCCGCCGCCGAGCGCGCCGAGACCGCCCCGCCGCGCAAGCTGGTCGGCCTGGTCGCCGAGGGCCGCCGCGTCCCGCGCGCCGGCATGCAGGTCGTCGCGGGCGGCGAGGTCGTCGGCGAGATCACCTCCGGCGCCCCCTCCCCCACGCTCGGCGCGCCGATCGCGATGGCGTACGTCGACGCGGCGCACGCGGCGCCCGGCACCGAGGGCGTGGGCGTGGACATCCGCGGCACCCACGAGCCGTACAAGGTCGTCGCGCTGCCGTTCTACAAGCGCCAGAAGTGACGCGTTCGTCTCGCGAAACGTCTCACCCCGCAAGACCCCCGTACATCCGCACTCCCCCGATCCAGGAGAATCAGGCCATGAGCAACCCCCAGCAGCTTCGCTACAGCAAGGAGCACGAGTGGCTGTCGGCCGTCGAGGACGGCGTCGCCACGGTCGGCATCACCGAGCACGCGGCCAACGCCCTCGGTGACATCGTCTACGTCCAGCTTCCCGCGGTCGGCGACACCGTGACCGAGGGCGAGTCCTGCGGCGAGCTGGAGTCGACCAAGTCCGTCAGCGAGCTGTACGCCCCTGTGTCCGGTGAGGTCGTCGAGGCCAACCAGGACGTCGTGGACGACCCGGCGCTGGTGAACACCGCCCCGTTCGAGGGCGGCTGGCTGTTCAAGGTGCGCCTGTCGGACGAGAGCCAGGCCGAGGCCCTGCTCTCCGCCGACGAGTACACCGCCTTCACCGCAGGCTGACCGAGACCCCCTAGGGATCGCTTCATGTCGCTTCTGAACACTCCCCTCCACGAGCTGGACCCGGACGTCGCCGCCGCCGTCGACGCCGAGCTCCACCGCCAGCAGTCCACCCTCGAGATGATCGCCTCGGAGAACTTCGCTCCGGTCGCGGTCATGGAGGCCCAGGGCTCCGTCCTCACCAACAAGTACGCCGAGGGCTACCCGGGCCGCCGCTACTACGGCGGCTGCGAGCACGTCGACGTGGCCGAGCAGATCGCGATCGACCGGATCAAGGACCTGTTCGGCGCCGAGTACGCCAACGTGCAGCCGCACTCCGGCGCCTCCGCCAACCAGGCCGCGCTCTTCGCGATCGCCCAGCCGGGCGACACGATCCTGGGTCTGGACCTGGCGCACGGCGGCCACCTCACCCACGGCATGCGCCTGAACTTCTCCGGCAAGCAGTTCAACGTGGTCGCGTACCACGTGGACGAGGCCGGCCTGGTCGACATGGCCGAGGTCGAGCGCCTGGCGAAGGAGCACCGCCCGAAGGTGATCATCGCCGGCTGGTCGGCGTACCCGCGCCAGCTGGACTTCGCGGAGTTCCGCCGGATCGCCGACGAGGTCGAGGCGTACCTGTGGGTCGACATGGCCCACTTCGCGGGTCTGGTCGCGGCCGGTCTGCACCCGAACCCGGTCGAGTACGCCGACGTGGTGACCTCCACCACGCACAAGACGCTCGGCGGCCCGCGCGGCGGCATCATCCTGGCGAAGAAGGAGTTCGCGAAGAAACTGAACTCCTCGGTCTTCCCCGGCTTCCAGGGCGGCCCGCTGGAGCACGTGATCGCGGCCAAGGCGGTCTCCTTCAAGGTCGCGGCCTCGGAGGAGTTCAAGGAGCGCCAGCAGCGCACCCTGGACGGCGCCCGGATCCTGGCCGAGCGCCTGGTCCAGGACGACGTCACCGCGCACGGCGTCTCGGTCCTCTCCGGCGGCACCGACGTGCACCTGGTCCTGGTGGACCTGCGGAACTCGGAGCTCGACGGCCAGCAGGCCGAGGACCGGCTCCACGAGGTCGGCATCACGGTCAACCGGAACGCCGTCCCGAACGACCCGCGCCCGCCGATGGTCACCTCCGGCCTGCGCATCGGCACGCCGGCCCTCGCCACCCGCGGCTTCCGGGCCGAGGACTTCACCGAGGTCGCCGACATCATCGCCGAGACGCTCAAGCCGGGCTTCGACGCGGACAAGGCCGCGGCGCTGAAGGCCCGCGTGACCGCGCTGGCCGACAAGCACCCGCTGTACCCCGGCCTGAAGTAATTTCGTACGCTTTTGTTCGTACGAAGCTTCCGGGGCACCGCGCACACTGGACAGTGCGGCGCGGTGCCCCGCCGCTTTGCCCCCTCCCCCCACCCCGCTTCCTGCTCTTGTCTCTGCACCACCCCGGCAGACAACGGCGTCTAGCCCCACAAGGAGTCCCCCCGTGGCCATCTCGGTCTTCGACCTGTTCTCGATCGGCATCGGCCCGTCGAGCTCCCACACGGTGGGCCCGATGCGCGCGGCCCGGATGTTCGCCCGCCGGCTGCGGAACGAGGGGCTGCTCGACCGGGTCGCCTCGGTCCGGGCCGAGCTGTACGGCTCGCTGGGCGCGACCGGCCACGGCCACGGCACCCCGAAGGCGGTCCTGCTGGGCCTGGAGGGGAAGTCGCCGCGCACGGTGGACGTGGAGACGGCCGACGACGAGGTCGAGCGGATCAAGTCGGGCGGCCGGATCAGCCTGCTGGGGACGCACGAGATCCCGTTCTCCTTCGACGACGACCTGATCCTGCACCGCCGCAAGGCGCTGCCGTACCACGCCAACGGCATGACGGTCTCCGCGTACGACGCCGAGGGCGGCCTCGTGCTGGAGAAGACGTACTACTCCGTCGGCGGCGGCTTCGTCGTCGACGAGGACGCCGTGGCGGGCGAGAACCCGATCGTCCCGGACGACACCGTCCTGAAGTACCCCTTCCGCACCGGTGACGAGCTGCTCCGCCTCACCCGGGAGACCGGCCTGTCGATCTCCTCGCTGATGCTGGAGAACGAGAAGGCGTGGCGCACCGAGGAGGAGATCCGCGCGGGCCTGCTGGAGATCTGGCGGGTCATGCAGGCGTGCGTCTCGCGCGGCATGTCCCGCGAGGGCATCCTGCCGGGCGGCCTGAAGGTCCGCCGCCGTGCCGCGACCTCCGCCCGCAAGCTGCGCTCCGAGGGCGACCCGGCGGCGCACGCCATGGAGTGGATCACGCTCTACGCGATGGCCGTGAACGAGGAGAACGCGGCGGGCGGCCGGGTGGTCACCGCCCCGACGAACGGCGCGGCCGGCATCATCCCCGCCGTCCTGCACTACTACATGAACTTCGTCCCGGGCGCCGACGAGGACGGCATCGTCCGCTTCCTGCTCGCCGCCGGCGCGGTCGGCATGCTCTTCAAGGAGAACGCGTCGATCTCCGGCGCCGAGGTCGGCTGCCAGGGCGAGGTCGGCTCGGCCTGCTCGATGGCGGCGGGCGCGCTCGCCGAGGTCCTGGGCGGCTCCCCCGAGCAGGTGGAGAACGCGGCCGAGATCGGCATGGAGCACAACCTGGGCCTGACCTGCGACCCGGTCGGCGGCCTGGTCCAGATCCCGTGCATCGAGCGCAACGGCATGGCGGCGGTGAAGGCCGTGACGGCGGCGAAGATGTCGATGCGCGGCGACGGCAGCCACCTGGTCTCCCTCGACAAGGTCATCAAGACCATGAAGGAGACCGGCGCCGACATGAGCGTCAAGTACAAGGAGACCGCCCGCGGCGGCCTCGCGGTGAACATCATCGAGTGCTGAGCGCTCGCACGCGCGCGCGTGCGTGACTGACGGCCGGTCCCGCCCCCCGCGGGGCCGGCCGTGGTGCGTTCGGGTCAGTAGCGGACCCAGAGGACGTAGACGTCCGGGCGGCTGGGGTGGAAGGGCTCGCAGAAGTAGATCTTGCCCCACATCCACTCGCCGGCCTGGCCGGCGGCCTGGCACTCGGCGTACGAGGCGTGGTGGCTGCGGGCGTAGAAGCCGGGGGCGGCGGCCTCGGCGGTGCCGGCGGTGCCGAGCGCGAGGGCTCCAGCGGTGGCCGCGGTGGCGAGGGCGGCGGCGACGCGACGGTACATGGCATGTCCTCCTGAAATGAACGATGCGATGTGGTGCGGGATGGTGCCGTGCGTTTCGTGCCGGCTGCGCAGCCGGGACGAAACGTATCGGCCGCCCCCGTCGCGGGCAATAGGTCTAGGCCAATCCTCGGATGGATGGCCGGATGCCGGGTGGACGGCCGGATCCGAGCGGTCATAAGCGGATCCAGTGCGGGTCCGGCACCACCGTGAGGAGGGCGGAGAGCGCCACGATCACGGCGAGCACGCTCAGCTCGACCCGGGCCGGGGGGCGCGCGTCGGTGCCCGACAGCAGCCGGGAGCGGGCGGCCAGGGCGAGCAGGCTGGCGGCGCCGAAGAGGGCGAGCTTCAGCAGCAGGACCCTGCCGTACGCGGTGGTGAGGACGGCGTCCAGCGGCAGCCGGCGCAGGGTGGAGACGGTGCCGGTCGCGGCCAGGGCGGCGTACAGGAAGGCGGCGAGCCTGGCGTACCGGAGCAGCACCGCGCGCCCGCCGCCGCGCAGCCGCACCACCCGGAGGACGTACAGCAGGGTGCCGGTCCACAGCGAGGCGGCGGTGAGGTGGACGACGGTGAGGGCGGTGCCGGTGCCGAAGCCGGCGGTCTCGGGGTGGGCGCGCAGCGCCTCGGCGGCGATCGCGGCGGCGAGCGGGAGGGCGGCCAGGGCGGGGCGCCGGGAGGCGGCGCAGAGCGCGGCGAGCAGGCAGGCGTTGGCGGTGACGAGCAGCAGCCGGCCCTCGCGGAGCCCGTAGACGACGGGGAGGCTCAGTCCGCTGACGGCGGCGAGGAGGAGCAGGAGGCCGGCGGAGGCCGCGGCGGCGAGCAGGGCGCCGGGGGCGGCCCAGGGGCGCGGCAGCGGGCCGTCGCCGGCGAGCCGGGTGCCGGCGAGTTCGCCGGCGGCGAGGGCGAGGCCGGCCAGGAGCAGGATCCGCAGGAGGGTGGTGATGCCGGCCGCGGGTATGCGGAGTTCGCCGGTGCCCGCGCGGGCGAGTCCGGCGCCCAGCAGGGCGACGGCGAGAACGCCGAGGACGGCGGCGGCGGGGAGCACCGCGGCGCCTCGGCGGCGGGGGGTGCCGAGAGGTCCGGGAAGCGTCACCGGACGATCGTCACCGAGCCCGGGACGGGCGGCAACTCAGGGTGAACGCCGCCCGGTCCCGGTCCCGTGCCAGGTCAGCCCCGGGTCACGCCTTGCTGAGGTGGGACCAGAACTCGTCCCACGACAGGCGGCCGTCGCCGTTGTCGTCGCGCTGCTTGATGAGGGCCTCGGCGACCGTCTCGGTGACGTTGAAGTCACCCAGCTGGGCCATGACGCTCTTGTACTCCGCGGCGGTGATGAAGCCGTCCCCGTCCACGTCGTATCGGTTGAATGCCGTGCGTGCCGACTCGATGTCCGCCACTGCTGTCCGCCCCTTCTCGGTGCTGTTCTTGACGGGGGTCAGATTAGCGGGCCGGGCGGGGTCCGCCGAGAGCGGTACGAGCTCCGCCCCGCGCCGGGTGTCCACCATGTGGATGATCGAGGGAAACAAACGATGAAGCGCATAGTCATTCATAGTTTGCAAGGCGGGTGCTTCACGTCACCAACGATTCATCGTTGAAGTGTCCGCATTTGCCACGTCTATGTGCGATATGGGCGTTTGGCGGTGTGGCCCGCCGTCTGTCATAGTCGGTGTCACGACCCCCATTGACCCGGGCCAGGTCGACTCAGCGGCCGTGGATACACCCCCCCGTCCACGGCGCTTCACACGGAAGCCCCCAGCAGCCCCACCACGGCGCACGGGGGCTTCCGTGCGTCCGGGGCCGTTCCGCGCGCGAAAGCGGGCCGGTGGTCAGCGGTCGGTGACCCGCATCTCGAACCAGGTCGTCTTTCCGCGCGGCCCGAGGTCCACGCCCCACCGGTCGGAGAGCTTGTCGACGAGGAAGAGACCCCGGCCGCTGACGTCCAGCTCGGCCACCGGCATCAGGCAGGGCAGCCCGCGCGAGGGGTCCCGGACCTCGATCCGGATCCGCCCCGGCCGCCGCTGGACGCGCAGCGCGAAGACCCGGGCGCCGGTGTGCCGGACCGCGTTCCCCACCAGCTCGGAGACGAGCAGGACCGCGTGCTCGGCGAGGGTCGCGCCCAGGCCCCACTGGCGGAGCACCACGTACTGGGTGAGCCGCCGGGCGGTCCTGGCGGACTCGGGCCGCGACGGAAGCCGGACGTCGGCGTCCGCCGGATTGCCCCACTCCCGCATCGCCGCGAGGGCCTCTTCGTCCTCCAGGGTCGGAGTCCACCGTGCGGCGGGCACACCGCCCTGCCGCGGTTGCTCCCTGCTCTCCAGGCCCGCCATGCCCCCCATCATGACCGCCCGGGACGCCCCGCGGGGGCCGTTCCGGTGGAATGGCCCCCGCGGGGCGGCGCGTCGCCGTGACGGGCCGTCGGACGACGGGCCGTCAGGCGGACGTACGGGCGGACGTCAGGCGAACTTCGCCTTGCCCGGGCCCTCCTCGACAAAGCTGCGCATGCCGGTCTCGCGGTCGGCGGTGGCGAACAGCGCGGAGAACCAAGTGCGTTCGAGGGCGAGGCCGGTGTCGATGTCGGTCTCCAGGCCCTGGTCGACCGCCTCCTTGGCGGCGCGCAGCGCCACCGCCGGGCCCTGGGCGAGCTTCGCCGCCCAGGCGTGCGCCTGCGCGTACACCTCGGCGGCCGGGACGACCCGGTCGACCAGGCCGAGGGTCAGCGCCTCGTCGGCCTTCACCATCCGGCCGGTGAAGATGAGGTCCTTGGCGCGGGACGGGCCGATCAGGCGGGAGAGGCGCTGGGTGCCGCCGGCGCCGGGGATCAGGCCGAGCAGGATCTCGGGCTGGCCGAGCTTCGCGTTGTCGGCGGCGATCCGGTAGTCGGCGCAGAGGGCGAGCTCGCAGCCGCCGCCGAGCGCGTACCCGGTGACGGCGGCGACGACCGGCTTGGGGATGCGGGCGACGGCGGTGAAGGAGTCCTGCAGGGCGCGGGACCGCTCGACCATGGCCACGTGGTCCATGACCTGCATCTCCTTGATGTCCGCGCCGGCCGCGAAGACCTTCTCGCCGCCGTAGAGGACGACGGCCCGCACGTCGTCGCGGTCGGTGGCCTCCTGGGCCAGCTCGCGCAGCCGGTCCTGGGTGGCGATGTCCAGGGCGTTCATCGGCGGGCGGTCGAGGCGGATCGTGCCGACGCCGTCGGCGACTTCGAGGTTCACAGTCATGGGAAGAGGTTAGTGGCCGTTAACGGAAGCGGGCCCGGTGCCGTTGCTCACAGAGCGGCGGCACCGGGCCCGGCCGGACGGCGCGGATCAGGCGATCCACTCCTCCCAGCTCATGTTCCAGCCGTTCAGGCCGTTGTCCGGCTTGATCTGCTTGTCCTTGGAGTTCTTCACGACGACGACGTCGCCGATGAGCGAGCTGTCGTAGAACCAGGCGGCGGGGGTGGAGCTGTCGCCCGCGCCCCGGGTGTCGGAGAGGCCGACGCAGCCGTGGCTGACGTTCTGCGAGCCGAAGGTGGACTTCGGGGCCCAGTAGTTGCCGTGCACGAAGGTGCCGGAGGTCGACAGGCGCATGGCGTGCGGCACGTCCTTGATGTCGTACTCGCCGCCGAAGCCGACGGTGGCCCCGTTCATGCGGGTCACCTTGTACTTCTCGCTGATGACCATCTGGCCGTTGTACGTGGTCGTGGACGGGGCGCCGGCGGTGATCGGCAGCGTCTTGACGATCTTCCCGTCGCGCTCGACCTTCATGGTCTTGGCGCTCGCGTCGACCGTGGACACCTGGCGGCGGCCGATGGTGAAGGAGTACGACTTCTTCTGCTTGCCGTAGACGCCCGGGCGGCCCTCGACGCCGTCCAGGTTGAGCTCGACGGTGACCTTCGTCCCGGCCTTCCAGTACTCCTTCGGGCGGAAGTCGAGGCGGTCGTTGCCGAACCAGTGGCCCTGGATGTCGACGGCCGGCACGGCCGTCACCTTGATGGCCTTCTCCACGGCCTCGGGGTCGGTGATGCCCCGGGTGAAGTTGATGGAGACCGGCATGCCGACGCCGACGGTCGTGTTCGCCTCGGGCGTGTAGTGGCCGATGAAGGTGTTCTTCGGGACCAGGGTGCTGAAGGTGGTGTCCTTGGCGGACTCCCGGCCCTCGGCGTCCTTCGCGACGGCGTGGACCTTGTACTGGGTGCCGGCGGACAGGTGGGTCAGCGGCTCCCAGCTCGCGCCGTCCGCCGAGATCTTCCCCTCGACCGGGTCGCCGCCCTCGGTGTCGGTGACCGTCACCGTGGTCAGGGTGCCCTGCTCGGCGGTCACCTTGAGGGACCCGCTGGTGGCGACCGCGTCGGCGCCGTCCTTGGGCAGGATGGTCACGACCGCCTGCGAGGCGGCGTTGTCGGGGGCCGCGGTCCCCTGGCCGGAGCCCTTGGCCCCGGCCCCGTCGGCCGTCTTCGACGGCTCCTCGCCGCCACAGGCGGTCAGGACGAGGAGCAGCGTCCCCGTGGCCAGGGCGCCGAGGCGCAGCCCCCGCCGCCGCGCCGACGTCCCCGATATCGGCTGCCCGTTCACTATGGTCTTCTCCCCTCGCACGACCCGGCCGCCGGCCGGGCCCCACCCCCGTGCGCACGTCCCGCGCACGGCGCTAGATAATCACACCGGAAGACACGAAAGTTCCACGTGAATGTCACCGTTCAGTCCCAGTCGGGACGGGCCGGAGGCGCGCGGGGAGCGGCGCGCGTCCGGCCCTCGTGCCGGGGCGGGTCAGCGGAGCGCCGAACCGGCCTTCCAGGCCGCCCAGTCCAGGTTCCAGCCGCCGAGGCCGTTGTCCGGGGCGACCTTCCGGTCCTTCGAGTTGACCACCTCGACGACGTCGCCGATCAGGCTGCGGTCGAAGAACCAGCCGGCCGGGGTGTCGGAGCCGCCGCCCTTCACGTCCCGCAGCCCCACGCAGCCGTGGCTGACGTTGGCCGAGCCGAAGGTCGCGGGGTCGGCCCAGTAGTTGCCGTGGATGAAGGTGCCCGACTCGGTGAGCCGCATGGCGTGCGGCACGTCCTTGATGTCGTACTCGCCGCCGAAGCCGACCGTGGCGCCGTTCATCCGGGTCACGTCGTACAGCTCGGTCACCACCATCTTGCCGTTGTACGTGGTGGTCTTCGGCGCGCCCGCGGTGATCGGCAGGGTGGCGAGCAGCCGCCCGTCCCGCCGCACCTCCATGGTGTGGGCGGCGGCGTCGACCAGGGAGACCTGGGAGCGGCCGACGGTGAAGCCGACCGTCTTGCGCTGGATGCCGTAGACGCCGGGGGCGCCCTCGACGTCCCGGAGCGCCAGCTCGACCGTCACTTTCGTGCCGGGCGCCCAGTACGCGGCGGGCCGGAAGTCCAGCCGCTCCTTGCCGAACCAGTGGCCGGAGATCTCGACCGGCGGGTCGGCGGTGACCCGGATGGCCCGCTCGACCGCGGCCCGGTTCTCGACGGGGCGGCTGAAGCCGAAGGAGACGATCATCCCGGCGCCGACAGTGGAACGGTTCTCCGGCGTGAAGTAGCCGATGAACCGGCTCTCCGGCACCACCGTGGTGAAGGTGGTGTGCCGGGCCGAGCGGCGCCCGTGCGCGTCCAGCGCGACCGCGTCCACGCTGTACTTCGCGGCCAGCGCCAGCCGGGTGCCGCCGGCCGGCCGCCAGCGCAGCCCGTCGGCGGAGACGGCACCCGGGACGGCGGAGCGGCGCCCGTCCGCCACCTGGGTCACGGTCACCCGTTCGAGCCGCCCGCTGTCCACCCGTACCTCCAGCGGACCGTCCGCGGGCACCCCGCGGCTGCCGTCCTCCGGGCTGACCCGGATCACGTCCCCGGGGGCCCTCGCCTTGCCGGGAAGGCCCAGGCCGACGCCTCCTTCCCGGTCCGATCCGGTGCAGCCGGCGAGACCCACGAGGAGCCCCGCCACCGCGAGGAGTTGTCCGGCCCGTACCCATACACGTGTCACGCGTGGCCCAACGACGACCCCCCTCCAGGGGAAACGTCCATGCGGGCCATGTTGGGGGGACCCCGGCGCGGGAAGAACAGGGGAGTACGACCGGGAGTACACGAGGGTGCGGGAGGACGCGCGGGGGCCGGGGCCGGGACGCCTCCGCCCCGGCACGCGGGCCCGCCGGAGCCGCGGGAGGCCAGGGCGGTGTCGAGCGCAGCCGAACAGCAGGCGGTACCGGAGCGGGCCCCGGGACGGCCCGCGCCCCCGGTGTGGCCGGGGGCGCCCACGCCTCTCGGGGCGCGGTGCCGGACCGGCCCCGACGGGACCCGGGGCACCAACTTCGCCCTCTGGGCGGCCGGGGCGGAGGCCGTCGAGCTCTGCCTCTTCGCGCCGGACGGCACCGAGACCCGGCTGCCGCTGACCGAGCTCACCCATGAGATCTGGCACGGCTTCGTGCCGGGCGTCGGCCCCGGGCAGCGGTACGGCTACCGGGTGCACGGCCGCTGGGACCCGTGGACCGGCGCCCGCTGGAACCCGGCGAAGCTGCTCCTCGACCCGTACGCGCGGGCCGTCGACGGCGACTTCCGGCTGCCGCCGGAGGTGTACGGGCACGTCCGGGACTGGCCGCAGCAGCACGTCGCCGACACCGTCCGCGACGAGCGGGACTCCGCCCCGTACGTCCCCAAGGGCGTCGTCGTGCGGGACGACGACGACTGGTCCGACGACCGCAGGCCCAAGACGCCGTGGCAGGACTCCGTCATCTACGAGCTGCACGTGAAGGGCTTCACCGCCCGGCACCCCGGCATCCCCGAACGTCTCCGGGGCACCTACGCGGGGCTCGCTCACCCGGCCGCGGTCGACCACCTGGTGCAGCTCGGGGTGACGGCGGTCGAACTGCTGCCGGTCCACCAGTTCGCCCACGAGGACCACCTGCTGCGGCGCGGCCTCACCAACTACTGGGGCTACAACTCGATCGGCTACTTCGCCCCGCACGCCGGCTACTCGTCGTCCGGCACCACAGGGCAGCAGGTCGGCGAGTTCAAGCGGATGGTGCGGGCGCTGCACGCGGCCGGCATCGAGGTCATCCTCGACGTGGTCTACAACCACACCGCGGAGGCCGGCGAACTGGGCCCCACGCTCTCCCTGAAGGGCATCGACAACCGCGGCTACTACCGCCTCCAGTCCGACGCCCGCCGGTACGCCGACTACACCGGCTGCGGCAACACCCTGCACGTCGTCCAGCCGCAGGTGCTGCGGCTCATCACCGACTCGCTGCGCTACTGGGTCACCGAGATGGGCGTCGACGGCTTCCGCTTCGACCTGGCGGCGGCGCTCGCCCGCTCCATGCACGACGTCGACATGCTCTCCCCGTTCCTGGCCGTCATCGCCCAGGACCCCGTGCTGCGCCGGGTGAAGCTCATCGCCGAACCGTGGGACGTCGGCAACGGCGGCTACCAGGTGGGCGCCTTCCCGCCGCTGTGGACCGAATGGAACGACCGCTACCGGGACGCCGTACGGGACTTCTGGCGCGGCGCCCTGCCGGACGTGCGCGACCTCGGCTACCGGCTCTCCGGCTCCAGCGACCTGTACGCCTGGGGCGGCCGGCGCCCGTACGCCTCCGTCAACTTCGTCACCGCCCACGACGGCTTCACCCTCCGCGACCTCGTCACGTACGAGCGCAAGCACAACGAGGCCAACGGCGAGGGCAACCGGGACGGCACCCACGACAACCGCTCCTGGAACTGCGGCGCGGAGGGCGAGACCGACGACCCGGAGGTGAACGCGCTCCGGCTGCGCCAGCTCCGCAACCTGCTCACCACGCTGCTGCTCTCCACCGGGGTCCCGATGCTCGTCGCCGGGGACGAGATGGGCCGCACGCAGGGCGGCAACAACAACGCGTACTGCCAGGACAACGAGACCAGCTGGCTGGACTGGTCGCTGCCGGACGACCCCGGCCGCGCCCAGCTCCTCGCCCTCACCCGGCGGCTCCTCGCGCTGCGCCACCGCCACCCGGTGCTGCGCCGCCGCGCCTTCTTCTCGGGCCGCCCGCAGGGCGCGGACGGGCTGCGGGACCTGGCGTGGTTCGGCCCGTCCGGCACCGAGATGACCGAGCAGGACTGGTACGCCCCGTCGGCCACGCTCGCGCTCTACCTCTCCGGCCGCGACATACCGGGCCGGGACGAGCGCGGTGAGCAGATCCTGGACGACAGCTTCCTCGCCGTCCTCCACGCGGGCCACCGCCCCCTGGACTTCCGCCTCCCGGGCCCGCCCTGGGCCCAGACCTACGAACGCGTCCTCGACACGTCCCTCGACGACCAGACCACCCCCCCGGCCACCCTCCACCCGGGCGGCTCGGTCCTGGAGGTGGGGGCGCGGTCGGTGGTGCTGCTGCGGGTGGTGGGGTGAGGGACCGGGCGGGCGGCGGAGGGTTCAGCGGAGGCTGACGTAGCAGGTGACGTCGCCCTCGACGAGGGTGCCGTCGCTCCCGCTGAACGGGAAGGCGAACCGCTCGTCGCCCGCGACCCGGTACGTGCCCGCGGGCCGCGCGTCCGCCGTCCAGGCGGCCGGCGCCGCGCGGAAGTCCTCGCCGCAGCGCTCGTCCGCGAGCCGCCCCGCCCGCGCCTCGCGGTCCTCGTCCTCGATGGGCTCGTCGATCCGGTGCTGCCCGACGACCCTCAGGTCGGCGCCGCGCCCGCAGGGGACGACGCGGACGAGGTCGGGGGTGTCCAGGCCGGTGTCCCCGGACGCGCACGCCCCCGGCTCGACCTCGTCGAACGGCGTGAGCACCGTCCGGGCGGCAGCCGACCGCTCGGTCGCGGGGACGAGCGCGGCGACCGGCCCGCCGTGCCCGGTGAGGGCGAGGTCGACCCGGAGGCCGGTCAGCCCGCGCAGCGTCCCCGCCCGGTGCAGCTCCTTCACCAGCGGGCCGAAGTCGGCCTCGGCGCGCACGAGCCGGCCCTCCCGGTCGAGGTCGACGACGACGGTCTGCGCGGAGCCGGCCCCGTCCAGCCGCGCGGCGACGGCGGCGGGCAGCGCGCTCTGCGCCGTCAGCCCGTCGACCTGCGTCCGGTAGCGGTGTCCACCGTCGGGCCGTACCTCGTGGTCGAGGGCGGTGGAGACCTTCAGCGTCTCGGCGAGGGTGCGTCCCCACGGGGCGGCGCCGCCCGCCAGTCCGAGGACGCCATCGGCCCGTTCGGCGAACTTCTTGGGGTCGGAGGCGGCGTACCGGAGCCAGACCCCGTCCGCTGGACGGTAGGCGACCTCGTTCCCCTCGACGGCGTACGCGCGCCGGTCGCTCCGGCCGGGCGTGAGTCCGAGGACGTCCGCGACCGCGGCCGGAAAGCCGGACGGCACCTGACGGGTCCGTTCCGCACGGGCGGCGCCCTTAGCCCAGTCGAGGACGCCGGTCGTCCGTTCCACGGCGCTTCCGCCGGAGGTGACGTAGGTGACGGTGGCGGTGAAGCGGGCCGTGCCGCTGTCCGCGAGCACCTCGCCCGCGGCGGCGGGCTGCTTCCGGACGGGCCGTTCGAGGACGGACGGCCGCGTCGGGGAGGCGCTCGCGCCCTCTCCCCCGGAGCCCCCCGTCTCCCCCGCGCCGCTCCCGCAGCCGGCGACGGCGACGGCGAGCAGTGGCAGCGCGACGACCGCCGCGCGGAGTCTGTGCCGGGTCCTCATGTGTGTCTCCCACCCCTGGTGCCTGTACTGGCCAGGGATCCTACGGGCGTGGCCGAAAATCGGATGAGGGGTGTCAGGGGTGAACCGTAGGGTCGGGGCTGATGCCCGAGAACACCGCCACCCCTGAGTCCGTGCCCGGTCGCCGTTCGGCCGTGCGGGTGCTGCTGCGGCTGTGGCCGTATCTGCGGCCCGTGCGCGGGCGGTTCTTCACCGCCGCGTTCGTCGCGGTCGTCGCCTCCTGTCTGTCGCTCGTCATCCCGCTGGTGCTCAAGTGGCTGGTGGACGGGCCGGTCGCGGCGCGGGATCCGGGCGGGGTGTGGCTGGGGGCGCTGTACCTGCTGCTGCTCGGGGTCGCCGAGGCCGGGCTGTTCGGGCTGCGGCGGTGGCTGGTGGCGCGTCCGCTGTCCTCGGTGGAGGCGCGGATGCGGCGGGACCTGTACGGGCGGCTGCAGCGGCTGCCGATCGCCTTCCACGACCGGTGGGCGTCCGGGCAGCTGCTGTCGCGCGGCACCACGGACCTGATGATCCTGCGGATGTTCCTGGCCTTCCCGCTGACGTTCCTGATCGTGAACGCGGTGACGATCGTGGCGGGTTGTGTCCTGCTGCTGGCCCAGGACTGGCCGCTCGGGCTGGTGCTGCTGACGCCGGTGGTGCCGGTGGTGGTGCTGTGCTCGTACTTCGAGCGGCGGTACGGGGTGGTGGCGCGGCGGGCGCAGGACCAGGTGGGCGATCTGACGACCGTGGTGGAGGAGAGCGTCCTCGGCATCCGGATCGTCAAGGGCTTCGGCCGGCACCGCAGCCAGGCGGACGCCTTCCGCCGGCTCGCGGAACTGCTGCGCTCCACGGAGCTGTCCAAGGCGCGGCTGCTGGCCACGATCTGGGCGCTGATCACGGTCCTGCCGGAGCTGGCGATCGGCGCCGCGCTGGTGCTGGGTTCGGTGCGGGTCGCGGACGGCGGGCTGTCGGCGGGCACCCTGGTGGCGTTCCTGTCGACGGCGCTGGCGCTGCGCTGGCCGGTGGAGTCGATCGGCTTCCTGCTGGCGATGAGCCAGGAGGCGGTGACGGCGACGGAACGGTACTTCGAGGTGATGGACGCCGAGGAGGAGCGGGACGCGCCCGGCCCGGCGGCGGTGCCGGGGGCCGCCGACGGGCTGCGCTTCGAGGGCGTGTCGTTCCGCTTCCCGGACGCGCCGGACGGCGCGCCGCCCGTGCTCGACGGCATCGACCTGCACGTGCGGCCGGGCGAGACGCTGGCGCTGGTCGGCGCGACCGGTTCCGGAAAGACGACGCTGACCGCGCTGGTGCCGCGGCTGCACGAGGCGACCGGGGGGCGGATCCTGCTGGACGGCGAGGACGTCGCGCTGATGGAGCGGGAGCGGCTGCGGTCGCTGGTGTCGGTGGCCTTCGAGGAGCCGACGCTGTTCTCGGCGAGCGTCGGCGAGAACGTGCTGATGGGCGCGGACGCGGCGGCCGGGGCGCCGGAGCTGGAGCGGGCGCTGGCGATCGCGCAGGCGGACGGTTTCGTCGGGCGGCTTCCGGAGGGGGCCGCGACCCGGGTCGGCGAGCAGGGGCTGAGCCTGTCGGGCGGTCAGCGGCAGCGGCTCGCGCTGGCCCGGGCGGTGGTCGGCCGGCCGCGCTTCCTGGTGCTCGACGACCCGCTGTCGGCGCTGGACGTGCACACCGAGGCGCGGGTGGAGGCGGCCCTGCGCGAGGTGCTGAAGGAGACGACGGCGCTGGTCGTGGCGCACCGGCCGTCGACGGTGATGCTGGCCGACCGGGTGGCGCTGCTGTCCGGTGGCCGGATCGCGGCGGTCGGCACCCATCAGGAGCTGCTGCGGAGCAGCGCCGAGTACGCGTGGCTGATGTCGGGCGAGAAGGACGGGGAGCGATGACGGACACCACGCTCGTACAGCCGGAGGAGGAGCGGGACGGGCCGGCGGGACGCGAGGAGCCGGCCGCCGCCGGTGACCCGTTCGACCGGGACGACCTGCCGGCGCCGCGCGGCGCGACCGGCGCGCTGCTGCGTTCGCTGCTGGCCGCGCACCGGATCCGGGTGGCGGTGGCGGCGCTGGTGCTGCTGGTGAAGGAGGCGGCGGTCCAGGCGGGCCCGCTGCTGGTGGCGTACGCGATCGACCGCGGCGTGCCGGCCTTCCGGGCCGGGGACCACGGGCCGCTGCTCGCGGTGGCGGTCGGCTACCTGCTGTGCGCGGTGGGCGCGGGCGCGCTCCAGTACGCGTTCGTGCGGGGCGCGGCGCGGATCAACCAGGACGTGCTGCTGGACCTGCGGGGGCGGATCTTCCGGCACGCGCAGGTGCTGAGCGTGGACTTCCACGAGCGGTACACCTCGGGGCGGCTGATCTCGCGGTCGACGACGGACGTGGAGTCGCTGCGGGAGCTGCTGTCGGAGGGGCTGCAGGAGCTGATCGGGGTGGTGCTGTCGTTCGTGTCGATCGCGCTGGTGCTGCTCTGGCTGGACCTGGGGATCGGCGCGGTGGCGGTGGCCTCGTTCGGGCCGCTGTACCTGCTGGTGCGGAGCTACCGGCGGCGGGCGGGCGCGGTGTTCGCGGAGCGGTCGACGGCGATCGCCGGGGTGATCGTGAAGTTCGCGGAGACGATGAACGGGATCCGGCCGGTGCGGGCCTTCCGCCGGGAGCGGGTCAACGACGCGGAGTTCGCGGGGCTCAACCGCCGGCACGAGCGGAGCAACGGCGACGCGCTGCTGGAGATGGCCCGTTACGTGGTGGGCTCGCGGCTGGTGGCGAACACGGCGGTGGCCGGGATGTGCCTGTGGGGTGCCTACCGGGTCGCGGACGGTTCGCTGGAGCTGGGCGTGCTCGCGGCGGCGGTGCTGTACGTGCGGCGGCTGTACGACCCGATCGACCGGCTCGGGATGTTCCTCAACTCGTACGAGTCGGCGGCGGCGTCGCTGGCGAAGATCGCGGGGCTGCTGGCGCAGGAGCCGGGGGTGCCGGAGGCGGCGGCGCCGCGGGAGCTGCCGGAGCGGGCGGGGTCGGCGCCGGGCCGCGAGGTGGTCTTCGACGGGGTGCGGTTCGCGTACCGGACGGGCGGCGAGGTGCTGCCCCGCTTCTCCCTGCGGATCCCGGCGGGGCAGACGGTGGCGGTGGTCGGCGCGACCGGCGCGGGCAAGTCGACGCTGGCGAAGCTGCTGGCCCGTTTCTACGACCCGACGGACGGCCGGGTGCTGCTGGACGGCGTGGACCTGCGCGATCTGGCCACGCCAGAGCTGCGGCGCGGGGTGGTGATGGTGACGCAGGAGGCGTTCCTGTTCTCCGGGACGATCGCGGAGAACATCGCGATCGGGCGGCCGGACGCCACCCGGGAGGAGATCGAGCAGGCGGCGAAGGCGATCGGCGCGCACGAGTTCGTCGCCGGGCTGCCGGACGGCTACGACACGGACGTACGGAAGCGGGGCGGCCGGATCTCGGCCGGTCAGCGCCAGCTGGTCGCCTTCGCGCGGGCGCTGCTCGCGGACCCGGCGGTGCTGATCCTGGACGAGGCGACGAGCTCGCTGGACGTACCGGGCGAGCGGGCGGTGCAGCACGCGATGGACACGGTCCTGGCGGGCCGTACGGCGCTGGTCATCGCGCACCGCCTGTCCACGGTCGAGGTCGCGGACCGGGTCCTGGTGATGGAGGCGGGCCGGATCGTCGAGGACGGCGCCCCGGCCGACCTGGTCGGCGGCGAGGGCCGCTACGCGGGCCTCCACCGCGCCTGGCGCGACTCCCTGGCGGGCTGACGTACCGGAAGGGATGGTTCAGGACGGGGGTTTTCGGCCAACGGCCCGAGGGAGAGGGTCCGCGTCCGAAGGGCGGGACGGTGGGCGGTCCGGTGCGGCGGTGCCGGGCGGGCCGCGCGGCGTTTCCGCATGCCGAACGGGGTGGGGCGGCCGGCCCAAGATCGGTGAAACGTCCGGTTAACGAACCTGACCGTGCGCGCAGCGGACGACTTCCGGCCAACTTGTTGACGCGGTCCTGACAGATACCGGCGGTAGCTGCCAGTCTCTCCCCCGGTTCCTCGCAACCGCGTTCGCCGCATCACCCGATCGTGCGCCACCGCTCTGCTTGCTCCGCCCGGCCGCCCACCCAGCGGCCCGGTACCCCCCTCGCACAAGGAGTTCGCGTGAGATCCACTCCCAGTCGCCGTGCCACCGCGACCGGCGCGCTCGTCGCCGCAGCCGCCATGATCGCCGTCGGCGTCCAGACCGGCAGCGCCTCCGCCGACGACGAATGGCCCACCGCTCCGCGGGCGGCGGCCGCCCTCGGCAAGGTCAACCCGGGCAAGCTCCCCGCCGACCTCTCCCCCGCCGAGCGCACCGCGCTGATCAAGGCCGCCGACGCCGGCAAGGCCGAGACGGCGAAGGAACTGGGCCTCGGCAGCCAGGAGAAGCTCGTCGTCCGGGACGTGGTCCAGGACCGCGACGGCACCACCCACACCCGCTACGAGCGCACCTACGCGGGCCTGCCCGTCCTCGGCGGCGACCTGGTCGTCGCCGAGACGAAGGCCGGCGCCACCACCGGCGTCTCCAAGGCGTCCCGCGCGGAGCTGAAGAACGTCGACCTCACCGCCACCGTCGCCCCCGCCGCCGCGGAGAAGCAGGCCCTCGGCCGCGCCGCCGCCGAGGGGTCGAAGGCCACCGACACCGAGCGCGCCCCGCGCAAGGTCGTCTGGATGGGCCAGAGCGGCGCCCCGGTCCTCGCGTACGAGACCGTCGTCGGCGGCCTCCAGCACGACGGCACGCCGAACGAGCTGCACGTCGTCACCGACGCCAAGTCCGGCGCCAAGCTGTACGAGTGGCAGGCCGTGCACACCGGCACCGGCAACACCCAGTACAGCGGCCAGGTCACGCTCGGCACCGCGCCCTCGTACACGCTGACCGACACCGCCCGCGGCAACCACAAGACGTACAACCTCAACCGCGGCACCTCCGGCACCGGGACGCTGTTCTCCGGCGCGGACGACATCTGGGGCGACGGCACGCCGTCCAACCTGGAGACGGCCGGCGCCGACGCCCACTACGGCGCCGCGCTCACCTGGGACTACTACAAGAACGTGCACGGCCGCAGCGGCATCCGCGGCGACGGCGTCGGCGCGTACTCCCGGGTCCACTACGGCAACGCCTACGTCAACGCGTTCTGGCAGGACTCCTGCTTCTGCATGACGTACGGCGACGGCTCGGGCAACACCAAGCCGCTGACCTCCATCGACGTGGCCGCCCACGAGATGACGCACGGCCTGACCTCGTCCACGGCCAAGCTCGTCTACAGCGGCGAGTCCGGCGGCCTCAACGAGGCCACCTCCGACATCATCGCGGCGGCCGTCGAGTTCTACGCCAACAACCCGAAGGACCCGGGCGACTACCTCGTCGGCGAGAAGATCGACATCCGCGGCAACGGCACCCCGCTGCGCTACATGGACAAGCCCAGCAAGGACGGCTCGTCCAAGGACTCCTGGTACTCGGGCATCGGCTCCATCGACGTCCACTACTCCTCGGGCCCGGCGAACCACTTCTTCTACCTGCTCTCCGAGGGCAGCGGCGTCAAGACCGTCAACGGCGTGACGTACGACTCGCCGACCTCCGACGGCCTCCCGGTCACCGGCATCGGCATCGACAAGGCCCGGATGATCTGGTTCAAGGCGCTCACCACCAAGTGGACCTCGTCCACCAACTACGCGGGCGCCCGCACCGGAACGGTCGCCGCCGCCGAGGAGCTGTACGGCGCCGGCAGCCCCGAGGCCCTCGCCGTGCAGCACGCCTGGGCCGCCGTCAACGTCGGCACCCGCCCCGGCACCACCCCGCCCACCGGCACGGTCTTCGAGAACACCGCCGACGTCTCCGTCCCGGACAACGGCGCCGCGGTGACCTCCTCGGTGACCGTCACCGGCCGCACCGGCAACGCGCCGAGCAACCTGTCCGTCGGCGTGGACATCGTCCACACCTACATCGGCGACCTGATCGTCGACCTCGTGGCCCCCGACGGCTCGGTCTACAACCTGCACAACCGCACCGGCGGCAGCGCCGACAACATCAGCCAGACCTACACCGTCAACGCCTCGTCCGAGGTGGCCAACGGCGTCTGGAAGCTCCGCGTCCAGGACCGCGCCTCCATCGACACCGGCTACATCAACAGCTTCAAGCTGACCTTCCCGTAAGGGACGGACGGGCACGGCCCACGCACCCGGCGGACGCCCGGAGGGACCCTTCCCTCCGGGCGTCCGCCCGTTCACCCCAGCTCGTCCCGGGAGACCAGCCGGCCGGCCGTGAAGCACAGGCGGTAGACCGGGCGCTCCGCGAACACCGTCGCCCGGTAGTACCGGCACTCGTCCACCCCCGCCGGCTCCGCCGGCAGCCCCGCGGGCAGCCGCTCCAGCGCGTGGTCCGGCAGGTCCTCCACGATCTCCGCGTACGGCTGCCCGACCAGCAGCCGCGCGTAGTTGTCCGGCTCCAGGTACGAGCGGGACTGCGTCCACACCGCGACGCCCGCCGTCAGCACCGCCAGCGCCGCCAGCAGCGCCAGCGGGATCCAGATCGCCCGCACCAGGTCCGCGCGCACCCGCCGCCGGGCCCGGTCCAGCTCCCGGGCCGAGGTCGGCGCGGCCGGCACCGCCGCCGGCGCCCGCCGGGGCAGCACCGCGGCCAGCGCGAACCCGCCGCCCGGCACCGGCCCGTGGGTCAGCGTGCCGCCCGCGAGCCGCACCCGCTCGTCGAGCCCGACAAGACCGGACCCGCCCGAGGCGGCCGGCTCGGCACCGGCACCCGGCCCGTTCTCCACCCGTACCGTCACCCGCTCGCCGGCCTCCCGTACCTCGACCGCGACGGCCGCGCCCGGGGCGTGCCGGGCCGCGTTCGTCAGCCCCTCCTGCACCACCCGGTGCAGCGCCCGGCCCGGCATCCCCGGCAGCTCCGGCACCGCGCCGGACAGCGTCACGTCGAGGCCCGAGGCCCGCGCCCGGTCCACCAGGTCGCCGACCGTCTCGCCCGCCGGGGCCGTCGGGGCCCCCGCGCCCTCCTCGCGCAGCACCCCGATGACGTCCCGCAGCCGCTCGGTCGCCTCCGCCGCCGCCCGCCGCAGCTCCCCCGCCGCCCGCTGCTGCTCCGGCCCGAGCGCCGGATCGACCTCCAGGACGCCCGCGCGCACCGCGATCAGCGCCAGGTCGTGGCCGAGCGAGTCGTGCATGTCGCCGGCGATGCGGGACCGCTCCCGCAGCCGCTCCCGGTCGGCGACCGCCGCCTGCTCGCGCTCCATCCGGTCCGCCAGCTCCCAGCCGCTGCGCACCAGCCGGTCGTACTGGCGCACGTACCGGCCGACCAGCCAGGGCGCCACGATCGCCAGCGCGAGCGCGAGCAGCAGGGTGAACCAGGGGCCGAGCGAGGTGCCGGTGAGCCGGGTGAGCAGCAGTCCCACCGCCGCCACGCCGCCGAACAGCCACAGCGAGCCGCGGGTGTGGTCCTGCCGGCGCCCGGCGAGGTAGCCGAAGGCGACCAGGGCGAGGCTGTACGAGGGGGTGAACAGCTCCAGCGAGGCCGGCAGGCTGGCCGCGCAGGTGATCGCGAGCGGCAGCAGCGGCCACCGGCGGCTGACGGCGACGCAGCCGCCGAGGACGGTGACGCCGGCGGCGACCTGGAACCAGGAGCCGCCGTCGGCCGGGTCGGAGCGCAGCAGCACCGGGACGGAGAGCAGCAGCCACAGCGCCAGGTCGAAGAGGCGGCGGCGGGCCGGGGAGGTCTCAGGCACCGGGCGGTTCCTCCGCCACCAGACCGGCCTCGTGGGCGAGGACCGCGAGCTGGACGCGGTTGCGCAGGCCGAGCCGGCCCAGGACCGCGCTCACGTGCGCCTTGACGGTGCCCTCGACGACGTGCATCCGGGCGGCGATCTCCTGGTTGGAGCAGCCGGCCGCGAGCAGGGCGACGACCTCGCGTTCGCGGCCGGTGAGCGGGGCGAGCCGGGCGCGGGCGTCGGCCGTGCGGCTCAGCCGCTCGCCGCCGAGGGTGTCGATGACCCGGCGGGCGACGGCGGGCGACAGCGCGGCGCCGCCGGCGGCGACCGCGCGCACCCCGGCGATCAGTTCGCGGGGGTCGCCGGACTTGAGGAGGAAGCCGCCGACGCCGCCGCCGAGGGCGCGGGCGATGTAGTCGTCCTCGGAGAAGGTGGTGAGCATGACGACGGCCGTGTCCGGGAGGGCGCGGCGGAGCGCGTCGGCGGCGGCGAGGCCGTCGAGGCGGGGCATCCGGATGTCGAGGAGGGCCACGTCGGGCCGGTGGCGGCGGGCCAGCTCGACGGCCTCGTGGCCGTCGCCGGCCTCGGCGACCACCTCGATGCCCGGGTCGGTGGTGAGGATGGCCCGCACGCCGGCCCGGATCATCGCCTCGTCGTCGGCGAGCAGCACCCTGATCATGCGCTCCAGCGTAGGCGGACGCGGCGCGCGGCCGGGAGCCGGCGGCCACGCCCGGGGCGGGCGTGGCCGTGACGGGACCGGACCGGGTGGCCGCTAGCGGAGGAGCACTCCGGCGACCTCGGCGGCCGGGTCCTCCGGCAGGGCGACGAGGCCGAGCTCGGCGGGGTGGGCGAGGCGCGGGTGGGCGGGCAGCACCCGGACGGTGCAGCCGAAGGGGCCGGTGCGGTCGAGCTCCAGGGTGCCCGCGTACGGCTGCCGGCCCTCCAGGTCGGGTCCGCCGGCCGGTTTGAGGGTGACGGTGCGGGTGGCGCCGAGGGTGTCGTCGGCGTCCACCCGGCCGGTGACAGCCTGCACCTCGACGTCGTCGGGGGTGAGGCCGCCGAGCGCGACGCGGACCCGGACCGCGGGGGTGGCGCCCAGTTCGGCGCCGTCCTCGGCGAGGTCGTCGCCGATCTCCACGTGGTCGACGGAGACGCCGGGCCAGGCCGCCCGGACCCGCGCCTTCCAGGCGGCGAGCTCCCGGGCCCGGTCGGGGGTGAGGGCGCGCCGGGCCGCGGCGGCGGGGACGTACAGCCGCTCCACGTACTCCTGGACCATGCGGTCGGCGAGCACCTTGGGGCCGAGGTCGGCGAGGGTGCGGCGGACCATGGCGGTCCAGGCGGCGGGGACGCCGTCGGGGCCGCGGTCGTAGAAGCGGGGGGCGACGCGGCGCTCGATCAGCTCGTAGAGGGCGGCGGCCTCCAGGTCGTCGCGGCGCTCCTCGTCGTCGGCGGCGGCGCCGTCGGCGGTGGGGATCGCCCAGCCGAACTCGGGCGCGAACCACTCGTCCCACCAGCCGTCGAGGACGGAGAGGTTGAGGCACCCGTTGAGGGCGGCCTTCATGCCGCTGGTGCCGCACGCCTCCAGGGGGCGCAGCGGGTTGTTGAGCCAGACGTCGCAGCCGGGGTAGAGGCCGCGGGCCATCTCCATGCCGTAGTCGGGCAGGAAGACGATCCGGTGCCGGACGCGCGGGTCGTCGGCGAAGCGGACCAGCTCCTGGACGAGCCTCTTGCCGCCGTCGTCGGCCGGGTGGGCCTTGCCGGCGACGACCAGCTGCACGGGCCGCTCGGGGTGGAGCAGCAGGGAGCGCAGCCGTTCCTTGTCGCGGAGCATCAGGGTGAGCCGCTTGTACGAGGGGACCCGGCGGGCGAAGCCGATGGTGAGGACGTCGGGGTCGAGGACGGAGTCGGTCCAGCCGAGTTCGGCGGCGGCGGCGCCGCGCTGCCGCCAGGAGGCCCGGACCCGGTCGCGGACGTCGGCGACGAGCCGGGCGCGGAGGGTGCGGCGCAGCTCCCACAGCTCGGCGTCGGAGGCGTCGGGGCCGAGGCGGGTGACCTCGGGGGCGGTCCAGGTGGGGGCGTGGACGCCGTTGGTGACGGAGGTGATGGGCACCTCGTCGGCGTCGAAGCCGGGCCAGAGTCCGGCGAACATCTCGCGGCTGACGGTGCCGTGGAGGGTGGAGACGCCGTTGGCGCGCTGGGCGAGGCGCAGGCCCATGGCGGCCATGTTGAAGACGCCGGGGTCGCCGCCGAGCGGGGTCTCGTCGCCGAGGGCGAGGACGCGGGCGGTGTCGAGGCCGGGCAGGACGCCGTCGTCGCCGAGGTGGCGGGCGACGAGTTCGCGGTCGAAGCGGTCGATGCCGGCCGGGACGGGGGTGTGGGTGGTGAAGACGGTGCCGGCCCGGACGGTCTCCAGCGCGGCGTCGAAGTCGAGCCCGAGGCACTGGAGTTCGCGGATGCGTTCGAGGCCGAGGAAGCCGGCGTGGCCCTCGTTGGTGTGGAACACCTCGGGTTCGGGGTGGCCGGTGAGCCGGCAGTAGGTGCGGACGGCGCGGACGCCGCCGATGCCGAGCAGCATCTCCTGGAGGAGCCGGTGCTCGCTGCCGCCGCCGTAGAGCCGGTCGGTGACGGACCGCTCGCCGGGGGCGTTCTCCTCGACGTCGGAGTCGAGCATGAGCAGCGGTACGCGGCCGACCTGGGCGATCCACAGGTGGGCGTGGAGGCTGCGGCCGCCGGGCAGGGCGAGGGTGATCCGGGCGGGGGTGCCGTCGGGCTCGCGGAGCGGGCTGACGGGCAGCTCGCCGGGGTCGAGGACGGGGTACTGCTCCTGCTGCCAGCCGTCGCGGCCGAGGGACTGCCGGAAGTAGCCGTGCCGGTAGAGGAGTCCGACGCCGATGAGGGGGACGCCGAGGTCGCTGGCGGACTTGAGGTGGTCGCCGGCGAGGATGCCGAGCCCGCCGGAGTACTGGGGCAGGGCGGCGGCGACGCCGAACTCGGGCGAGAAGTACGCGAGGGCGGCGGGCCCGTCGGCGGAGCCGCGCTCCTGGTACCAGCGGGGCCGGTCGAGGTAGGCGTCGAGGTCGTCGGCGGCGGCGGCGAGCCGGGCGAGGAAGTCCGGGTCGGCGGCGAGCGCGGCGAGCCGGGGCTTCTCCAGGGCGCCGAGGACGCGGACGGGGTCGGCGCCCCGGAGCCCGTCGGTGGCGAGGGAGTCGAAGAGGGCGCGGGTCGGTTCGTGCCAGGACCAGCGCAGGTTGCGCGCCAGGGCGGCGAGGGGTCGAAGGGTGTCGGGGAGGACAGGACGGACGGTGAATCGACGGATTGCCTTCACGTGTCCCACCTTCGCAGGCCGGTGACGGTACGGAGTGGACGCACCACGCTGTGCGTCCGGCGTGCCGCACCGAGCGTAGGGGCTCGGCCGCCGCCGGGCCACGGTGCCTCGGGCTCAGGTCCGGCGGGGTGCGGTGGCCCGGTACTCCCCCGGGGTGAGGCCGTAGGCGGTGCGGAAGGCGAGGTGGAAGCCGACGCGGCTGCGGTAGCCGACGCGGGCGGGCACGGCGGACTGCGGGAGCCCGGTCTCCGCGAGGAGCCGGGCGGCCTCCCGTATCCGGCGGGCGGCCAGGTGGCGGGCCGGGGAGGTGCCGACGGCGGCGCGGAAGGCGGCGGTGAAGGCGGAGCGGGACATGCCGGCCTCGCGGGCCAGGGTGACGACGGTCCACGGTTCGGCGTAGCGGTGCTCGATGGCGGCGGCGGCGCGGGCGAGGCCGGGGTGGGGGTGCGGGCCGTCCGGCGGCGGGGGCGCGGCGGCGAGGTCGAGGGCCGCCTCCAGGACGCGCAGGCCGAGCAGCCGGTCGCCGGGGCCGGGCCGGCGGCCGGGGGCGGCGAGCAGGGCGAGGGTGTCGCGGAGCAGCGGGTCGGCGGCCACCCGCCGCCGGTCGAGCCGCAGCGCCCGCGGCAGCGCGGCGACGCCTCCGGGCAGTCCCCGGCGCGCGTACCCGACGCGGACGGTCAGCACCCGCACCCCGTCGGATTCGGCCACGGTGACGCCGCCGGCGGGCGGGGGCTGGGCCGGTGGCGGGCCGGGGCTGAGGTGGTGGGGGGCGCCGTGCGGGAGGAGGGCGAGGTCTCCGGCGGCGAGGTCGAGGGGGCGGAGGCCCGTCGCGGCGAGCCGGCAGCGTCCGGCGAGGACGTGGTGGAGGACGGCCCGCGCGCCGCCGGTCTCGGTCTGCATGGGAGCTGCCGCCTTCCGCACCGGGTGAACGACGGACCGTCAGCGTAGCGAGCGGGGCGGCGGATCGGGCCGGGTCGCGGGGGCCGGGCGGGTTTCGTGTCCGGCACGCGTCTTGTCCGGCCCCCTACGCCCTAGTAGTTAACAAAGGGCCGGATTGCCCGCCCGGGAAGCTGGGCAAGGCTTCCCCCGGTACCCCCGAATCCGTCTCCCCCGTACCCGTCTTCATCCCTGTGGGCCCGCCATCCGAGTGAACGCGGAGGGGCGCGGCGATGCCCGCCTCCCCGCGGCCTCCGGCGCGGCTAGAAAGAGCGCACCACCACCCGCACCCCCGTAAACCGTCAGGTGATGCTGTGAATCCGCTCATGGGACGCATTCCCGTACTGGACGTCCGCCCAATGGTCGACTGCGGCCGGCGCCCCGCGAAGGCGGTGGTCGGCGAGACCTTCGAGGTGTCGGCGACCGTCTTCCGCGAGGGCCACGACGCGGTCGCCGCGAATGTCGTGCTGACCGGTCCGACCGGCCGGCCGGGGCCCTGGACCCCGATGCGCGAGCTGGCCGAGGGCTCCGACCGCTGGGGGGCCGAGGTCACCCCGGACGCCGAGGGCCTGTGGACGTACACCGTCGAGGCGTGGAGCGACCCGCTGGCGACGTGGCGCCACGCGGCGAAGATCAAGATCCCGGCCGGGATCGACTCCGAGCTCGTGCTCGCCGAGGGCGCGGAGCTGCACGAACGGGCCGCCAAGGGCGTCCCGAAGAAGGGCGGCGGCCGGGAGGCGGTGCTCGCGGCGGCGGACGCGCTGCGGGACGAGTCCCGGCCGGCCGCCGCCCGGCTCGCCGCGGCGCTGGCGCCGCAGGTGACCGGGGCGCTGGAGCGGCACCCGCTGCGCGAACTGGTCTCCGCCTCCCCGGCGTTCCCGCTGCGGGTGGAGCGGGAGCGGGCGCTGTTCGGCTCCTGGTACGAGTTCTTCCCGCGCTCGGAGGGCGTGCGGAAGGTGAAGGGCCGTACGGTGCCGGGGAACTTCCGCACCGCCGCCGAACGGCTTCCGGCCATCGCGGCGATGGGCTTCGACGTGGTCTACCTGCCGCCGATCCACCCGATCGGCGAGACCCACCGCAAGGGCCCCAACAACTCGCTGTCGGCGGCCCCGGAGGACGTGGGCGTGCCGTGGGCGATCGGTTCGCCGGAGGGCGGGCACGACGCGGTCCACCCGGACCTGGGCACGATCGAGGACTTCGACGCGTTCGTGGCCCGGGCCCGTGAGCTGCGCCTGGAGATCGCGCTGGACTTCGCGCTGCAGTGCTCGCCGGACCACCCGTGGGTGGAGAAGCACCCGGAGTGGTTCCACCACCGGCCGGACGGTTCGATCGCGTACGCGGAGAACCCGCCGAAGAAGTACCAGGACATCTACCCGATCGCGTTCGACAAGGACATGGACGGGATCGTCGCGGAGACCGTGCGGGTGCTGCGGCACTGGATGGACCACGGGGTGCGGATCTTCCGGGTGGACAACCCGCACACCAAGCCGGTGGTGTTCTGGGAGCGGGTGATCGGGGAGATCAACGCGCAGGACCCGGACGTGATCTTCCTGGCGGAGGCGTTCACCCGGCCGGCGATGATGCGGACGCTGGGCGCGATCGGCTTCCAGCAGTCGTACACGTACTTCACCTGGCGGAACACGAAGGACGAGCTGACCGAGTACCTGACGGAGCTGTCCGGGGACGTGGCCGCGCAGATGCGCCCGAACCTGTTCGTGAACACCCCGGACATCCTGCACGCGTACCTCCAGGAGGGGGGCCGCCCGGCCTTCGAGGCGCGCGCGGTGCTCGCGGCGACGCTGGCGCCCACCTGGGGGATCTACGCCGGGTACGAGCTGTGCGAGAACACCCCGCTGCGCCCGGGCAGCGAGGAGTACCTGGACTCGGAGAAGTACCAACTCCGGCCGCGTGACTGGGAGTCGGCGGAGCGCGCGGGCGCGACGATCACCCCGCTCATCACCGCGCTGAACCGGATCAGGCGCCGCAACCCGGCCCTGCGCCGGCTGCGGAACCTGACCTTCCACCAGGCGGACAACCCGCAGGTGATCGCGTACTCGAAGAAGTCGGGTTCGAACACCGTTCTGGTGGTCGTCAACCTCGACCCGCACCACACCCAGGAGGCGACGGTCTCGTTGAACATGCCGGAACTCGGCCTCGGCTGGCACGAGACCGTGCCGGTGCGCGACGAGCTCACCGGCGTCACCTACCACTGGGGCAGGAACGCCTACGTGCGCCTGGAACCGGGCGTCGCGCCCGCGCACGTGCTCGTCCTGCGACCGTCCCCGCAGACCGGAGGGTCACCCACCTCATGACTGTCAACGATCCCGTCCCCGACACCTTCGAGGACACCCCCGCCCAGGACCGCGACCCCGAGTGGTTCAAGCGGGCCGTCTTCTACGAGGTCCTCGTCCGGTCCTTCCAGGACAGCAACGGCGACGGCGTCGGCGACCTGAAGGGCATCACCTCCCGCCTGGACTACCTCCAGTGGCTCGGGGTGGACTGCCTGTGGCTGCCGCCGTTCTTCAAGTCGCCGCTGCGCGACGGCGGTTACGACGTCGCCGACTACACCTCGGTCCTTCCCGAGTTCGGCGACCTCGCCGACTTCGTGGAGTTCGTGGACGCGGCGCACCAGCGCGGGATGCGCGTGATCATCGACTTCGTCATGAACCACACCAGCGACCAGCACCCGTGGTTCCAGGAGTCGCGCAGCGACCCGGACGGCCCGTACGGCGACTACTACGTCTGGGCCGACGACGACAAGCAGTACCCGGACGCCCGGATCATCTTCGTCGACACGGAGACGTCCAACTGGACCTTCGACCCGGTCCGCAAGCAGTACTACTGGCACCGCTTCTTCTCGCACCAGCCGGACCTCAACTACGAGAACCCGGCGGTTCGGGAGGAGATCCTGTCGGCGCTGAAGTTCTGGCTGGACCTGGGGATCGACGGCTTCCGGCTGGACGCGGTGCCGTACCTGTACCAGCAGGAGGGCACCAACTGCGAGAACCTTCCGGCCACTCACGCCTTCCTGAAGGAGGTCCGGAAGGAGATCGACGCCCACTACCCGGACACGGTGCTGCTGGCCGAGGCCAACCAGTGGCCGGAGGACGTCGTCGACTACTTCGGCGACTTCCGCGCGGGCGGCGACGAGTGCCACATGGCCTTCCACTTCCCCGTCATGCCGCGGATCTTCATGGCCGTGCGGCGCGAGTCCCGGTATCCGGTCTCCGAGATCCTGGCGAAGACCCCGGAGATCCCCTCTGGCTGCCAGTGGGGCATCTTCCTCCGCAACCACGACGAGCTCACGCTCGAGATGGTCACGGACGAGGAGCGGGACTACATGTACGCCGAGTACGCCAAGGACCCGCGGATGCGGGCCAACATCGGCATCCGGCGCCGGCTCGCCCCGCTCCTCGACAACGACCGCAAGCAGATGGAGCTGTTCACCGCGCTGCTCTTCTCGCTGCCGGGCTCGCCGGTGCTGTACTACGGCGACGAGATCGGGATGGGCGACAACATCTGGCTCGGCGACCGGGACGGGGTGCGCACCCCGATGCAGTGGACCCCGGACCGGAACGCGGGCTTCTCCTCCTGCGACCCGGGCCGGCTCTACCTGCCGGCCATCATGGACCCGGTCCACGGCTACCAGGTGACCAACGTGGAGGCGGGGATGGCCTCGCCGTCCTCGCTGCTGCACTGGACCAAGCGCATGATCGAGATCCGGAAGCAGAACCGGGCCTTCGGCACGGGCACGTACACCGAACTCCCGGCGTCCAACCCGTCGGTGCTCGCCTTCCTCCGGGAGGACGCCGACGATCTGGTCCTCTGCGTCAACAACTTCTCACGCTTCGCACAGCCGACCGAACTCGATCTGCGGCGCTTCGCCGGGATGCGGCCGGTGGAGCTGATCGGCGGGGTGGAGTTCCCCGCCGTGGGTGAGCTGCCGTACCTGCTGACGCTGGCCGGTCACGGCTTCTACTGGTTCCGCATGAAGCGGAGTTGACGGAACATCAATTTCGGTTTGCCGGGGTGGGACGGTTACCGCCGCCCCACCACGGGAACGGTGCCCCCACGCACGAACCCGCACCATCCAGGCCCAACCGGGCCCCTCCATATGGGCCCTCCCTTTCCGACACGTCCCGCACATCCGGACAGCCCCAGCCGCCATCCGGGACAATCTGCGCATTTGAACGCCTACGACAGCCAACTGCGCGCCCCGGGGAAAGGACGCGACGCCATGCCGGAGACCGCATCCACCACCCGGGCCCCGGACGCCCTCCTTCCGTCCCTGACGCCCCTGCTCCGCGAATGGCTGCCCCGGCAGCGCTGGTTCGCCGGAAAGGGGCGCCGGGTCACCGGATTCACGCTGGACGCGGCCACCGAGCTGCTGCCGCTGGACGGCGCCGGCCCCGGACTCCTCCACCTCCTGCTGCGGGTCGAGCAGCCCGGCCGCCCGGCCGGCGAACCCGCCGACTGCTACCAGATCCTCCTCGGCGTACGGAGCCAGCTGCCGCCCCGTCTCGCCCCCGCCCTCATCGGCCGTGTCCGGCAGGGTCCCCTGGCCGGCCGCGCCGTCTACGAGGGGCTGCGCGACCCGCGCCTCGCCGGACTCCTCTACGAACGGCTGCGCACCCCCGGCCGCACCGGGCCGCTCCGCTTCCACGCCACCCGCGCGCTGCCCGGGGCGCTCGCCCCCCGGGTCCTCGACGCCGAACAGTCCAACTCCTCGCTCGTCTTCGGCGACGCGTACATCCTGAAGATCTTCCGGCGGGTCAGCCCCGGCGCCAACCCGGACCTCGAACTGCCCCTCGCCCTCGGCCAGGCGGGGTGCGCCCGCGTCCCGGCCCCGGTCGCCTGGTTCGAGTCCGGGGCGGCGACGCTCGGCGTGCTCCAGCCGTACCTGCGGGACTCCCGCGACGGCTGGCGGCTCGCCCTCGACGCCCTCGCGGCCGGGCGGGACTTCACCGGCGAGGCGCGGGCGCTCGGCCGGGCCACCGCCGAGGTGCACCTCGCCCTCGCCGAGGCCCTGCCCACCCTGCGGCTGCCGCGCGCCGAGACCGAGGGCCTGGCCGCGGCGATGGACCGGCGGCTGCACGCCGCCGCCCAGGCCGTGCCCGCGCTGCTGCCCTACGTCCCCGGACTGCGGGCCGTCTTCGCGGCGGCCGGCGAGGCGGAGGGCGCGGGCACGGTGCAGCGCATCCACGGCGACCTGCACCTCGGGCAGACCCTGCGCGGCTCCGACGGCGCCTGGGCGGTCATCGACTTCGAGGGCGAGCCGGCCAAGCCGCTCGACGAGCGGCGCCGCCCGCAGCCCACCGTCCGCGACGTCGCCGGCATGCTCCGCTCCTTCGACTACGCGGCCCGCACCCACCGGCCGTGGAACGCCGACTGGGCGGCCCGCTGCCGGGCCGCGTACTGCACCGGCTACGCGGAGGTCTCCGGCGCGGACCCCCGCACCGACCCGGCGCTGCTGCGCGCCTACGAGACCGACAAGGCGGTGTACGAGGTCGTCTACGAGGCCCGGCACCGCCCCGACTGGCTCCCCGTGCCCATGTCCGCCATCCACCGTCTCGCCACCTCCCGGTGAGCGGACGGCACCCGGACGGCGGAACACCTCCGCCGGACGGGCGGCTCCGGACGGGCGAGATGGCCCGTTCGGCGGAGTGTCCTGGCGCCCGGCACGGGAGTTGCCTATTTCGTACCCTTTTCGACGTTTCAGGAGGCTACCGGTGACCGCCAAGACGCCCCGCACGGCGCCCCCGATCGACCCCGGCGAGCGCGCGCGGCTGCTCGCCGGGGAGCACCACGATCCGCACGCGCTGCTCGGCGCCCACCCGGTGAAGGGCGGCGTCGTCCTCCGGGCGCTCCGCCCCTGGGCCCGCGCGGTCACGGCCGTCCTGCCGAAGGGGCGGACGGTCGAGCTGCGCCACGAGGGCGACGGCCTGTTCTCGGCGCTGGTGCCGCTGCTGCGGAAGGTCCCCGCGTACGAGCTCCGCGTGCGGTACGACGACGGGCCGGAGCTCGTCGTCCAGGACCCGTACCGGCACCTGCCCTCGCTGGGCGAGCTGGACCTGCACCTGATCGGCGAGGGCCGGCACGAGGAGCTGTGGACGGCGCTGGGCTCCCGGGTGATGACCCACGGCGGGGTGCGGGGCACCCGCTTCGCCGTGTGGGCGCCGAACGCCCGGGGCGTCCGCGTCACCGGTGACTTCGTCCACTGGGACGGGACCGGTCTGCCGATGCGCTCGCTCGGCTCGACCGGCGTCTGGGAGCTGTTCGTGCCCGGGATCGGGGAGGGGGCGGTCTACAAGTACGACATCACCCGCCCCGACGGCTCGCACACCGTGCGCGCCGACCCGATGGCCCGGCGCACCGAGTGCCCGCCGGACACCGCCTCGATCGTCACCGAGTCGCACTACGAGTGGTCCGACCAGGAGTGGATGGAGCGGCGCGGCGCCCGCCCGCCGCACGAGGCGCCGATCTCGGTGTACGAGGTCCACCTGCCGTCCTGGCGGCCCGGGTTGACCTACCGGCAGCTCGCCGAGGAACTGCCCGCGTACGTACGGGAGATGGGCTTCACCCACGTGGAGTTCATGCCGGTCACCGAGCACCCGTTCGGCGGCTCCTGGGGCTACCAGGTCACCGGCTTCTACGCGCCGACCGCCCGGCTGGGCACCCCGGACGACTTCAAGTACCTGGTGGACGCGCTGCACCGGGCGGGGATCGGCGTGCTGATGGACTGGGTGCCGGCCCACTTCCCGAAGGACGACTGGGCGCTCGCCGAGTTCGACGGGCGTCCGCTGTACGAGCACGCGGACCCGCGCCGCTCGCACCACCCGGACTGGGGGACGCTGGAGTTCGACTACGGCCGCAAGGAGGTGCGGAACTTCCTGGTGGCCAACGCGGTGTACTGGTGCCAGGAGTTCCACGTCGACGGCCTGCGGGTGGACGCGGTGGCGTCGATGCTCTACCTCGACTACTCGCGGGAGTACGGCGAGTGGCTGCCGAACGAGTACGGCGGCCGGGAGAACCTGGACGCGGTCGCCTTCCTCCAGGAGATGAACGCCACCGTCTACCGCCGCTGCCCCGGCATCGTCACCTTCGCCGAGGAGTCGACGGCCTGGGACGGGGTGACCCGGGCGACGGACGTGGTCGGTCCGGGCGGCTTCGGCGGGCTCGGCTTCGGCATGAAGTGGAACATGGGCTGGATGCACGACTCGCTCCAGTACATGGAGAAGGAGCCGGTGCACCGCAAGTACCACCACCACGAGATGACCTTCTCGATGGTGTACGCGTACAGCGAGAACTACATCCTGCCGATCTCGCACGACGAGGTGGTGCACGGCAAGCGGGCGCTGGTGTCGAAGATGCCCGGCGACTGGTGGCAGCGGCGCGCCAACCACCGCGCCTACCTGGGCTTCATGTGGGCCCACCCGGGCAAGCAACTGCTCTTCATGGGGCAGGAGTTCGCGCAGGGCGCGGAGTGGTCCGCGGACCACGGGCCGGAGTGGTGGCTGCTCGACCCGGAGTACGGCGCCGCGGCCGACCACCGGGGCGTGAAGGACCTGGTGCGGGACCTGAACCGGGTCTACACGGCGACGCCCTCGCTGTGGGAGCGGGACACCGCGCCGGAGGGCTTCGAGTGGGTGACCGGGGACGCGGCCGACGACAACGTCCTCGCCTTCCTCCGCTACGACGCCTTCGGCTCGCCGCTGCTCGCCGTCTGCAACTTCTCGCCCGTCGTCCGGCACGACTACCGGCTCGGCGTGCCGGACGCCTTCGCCGCCTGGGGCGAGGTGCTGAACACGGACGCGGCGCGGTACGGCGGGTCGGACGTGGTCGGCACCGACCCGGTGAAGACCGAGTCGGTGCCCTGGCACGGGCGGGCGGCCAGCGTCCGGATGACGCTGCCGCCGCTCGCGACGGTCTGGCTCAGGCCCGCCTGACGATCCCGAGCCGCTGGGTGGCCCGGGTCAGCGCCACGTACAGGTCGTTCGTGCCGTGCGGGGCGCCGGCCCGGATGCCGTCCGGGTCGACGACGAGGACGGTGTCGAACTCGAGGCCCTTCGCCTGCCGGGGGTCGAGCAGGACCACCGGCCGGGTGAGGTCGGGCGCCGGCCCGTGCGCGGCGTCGGGGAGGGCCGCGGCCAGGGCCGGCAGCAGCTCCGGCGGCGCGATCACGGCGAGCCGGCCCTCGGCGCCCCGTTCGGCGGCGACCGCGTCGGCGGTCTCCTTCACCGGGTCCTCCACCGTCCGGTCCCACGGCTCGACGCCGGTGGAGCGGACCGAGCCGGGCGGCTCGAAGTGCGGGTCGTCGGCCCGGCGGACGGCGGCGGCGACCGCCATGATCTCGGCGGGCGTGCGGTAGTTGACCCCGAGCCGCACGTGCTGCCAGCGGTCCTGCACGTACGGGGCGAGGATCGCGTCCCACGCGCCGACGCCGGCCGGGTCGCCGGTCTGGGCCGGGTCGCCGACCAGGGTCATCGAGCGGGTGGGGCTGCGGCGCATCAGCAGCCGCCACTGCATCGCGGACAGCTCCTGCGCCTCGTCGACGATGATGTGGCCGAAGGCCCAGGTGCGGTCGGCGGCGGCCCGCTCGGCGGCGGTGCGGTGGTCGGCCTCCTCGTGCCGTTCGGCGAACCGCTCGGCGTCGATGATGTCGTGCGCGGACAGCACCTCGGAGGCGTCCTCGTCCAGCTCCTCCTTGTCCTCGAACTCGTAGGTCCGGGAGGCGAAGGAGACGTCGAGGACGCCCTGCGCGTACTGCACCTGCCGCTGCCGTTCGGCCTCCTGCGCGGCCCGCTCGGCGGAGTCGTCGCGGCCGAGCAGCTCGGCGGCCTCGTCCAGCAGCGGCACGTCGCCCGGGGTCCAGGCGCCGCCGTCGCGGCGGATCGCCGCCGCGTCCTCCTCGGGCAGGTGGGTGGGCTCGGCGAGGTAGTCCGCGAGGAAGTCCTCGGGGGTGAGCTCCGGCCAGAGGGTGTCGATCGCGGCGTGCACGTCGGGGTTGGCGGCGATGCCCTTGGCGAGCAGCGCGATGTCGTCGGGGCCGAGGAAGTTGGGGCCGCCGTACGGGTCGGCGCCGATGCGGTCGGCAAGCTGCGCGGCGAGCGCGTCGAGGATCCGGAAGACGAAGTACGGGCGGGCGAGGTTGTGCGGGAGGGCGGTCTCGCGGGCCTTGTGGCGGGCCTCCAGGGCCATGTCCCAGTCGATGACCAGGTCGCCGTCCTCGTGCGGGACGACGAGCGGCGCCCCGCGCTCGGGGACCTGCTGCCGGTCGCGTACGGCCTCCGCCAGCGCGGCGGCCATCCGGGCGTCGCCCTTCACGGCGGCGGCGCGCGGGGTGTCGGTGCCGGTGGCGCGGACGCCGGGGTACAGCTCGCCGGGGGTGGCGAGGAGGACGCCGGTCTCGCCGAGCGAGGGCAGCACGTTCCCGATGTAGCCGAGGAACGCCGGGTTGGGGCCGACGATGAGGACGGCCCGCCGGGCGAGCTGGTCGCGGTGGGCGTAGAGCAGGTACGCGGCGCGGTGCAGGGCGACGGCGGTCTTGCCGGTGCCCGGGCCGCCCTCGACGACGAGGACGCCGGTGTGCGGGGAGCGGATGATGGCGTCCTGCTCGGCCTGGATGGTCTGCACGATGTCGTGCATGCGGCCGGTGCGGGCGGCGTCGAGCGCGGCCAGCAGCACCTCGTCGGCGTCCCGGCCCTCGTGCCCGGAGCGGGTGCGGTCGGCCAGGTCCAGGACCTCGTCGTGCAGCGAGACGACCTCGCGGCCCTTCGTGGTGATGTGCCGGCGGCGGGTGAGGCCCATCGGCTCGTGGCCGGTGGCGAGGTAGAACGGGCGGGCGACGTCGGCGCGCCAGTCGACGACCAGCGGGGTGCGCTGGGGGTCGTCCTCGCGCAGGCCGATGCGTCCGATGTGGTGGTCGCGCCCGTCCCGGAAGACGAGGCGGCCGAAGCAGAGGCCGGTCTCGCCGGCGTTGAAGGCGGCGAGCAGCCCCGACTGCTCGGCCACCATGATGTCCCGCTCCAGGCGCGACTGCGCGCTTCCGGTCCCGGGCGTCCTGAGCGCGTCGCCGACGGCGGCCTCGGCCCGGTCCCTCAGGTCGTCGAGCCGCGCGTAGAGCGAGGTGATGAATTTCTGCTCTTCCCGAATTGGCTCGGTTGACAATTCGACTCCCAGCGCGATACAGTGCCTTTAGTGAAATGCTCCGTGAATTCGTCGTGAATGCGCCGACGAACAAACGGAATTCACCAATATAGGCGCCGCACCACCCCGACTGTCAATTCAGCCGGGGTTTTTTCGTGTCCGCGGGAGGCCGCTCTCAGGCTCCGGTGTGCCGCAGGACCGCCTCCGCCAGCGGCGCGTGCACCTGCGGCGGCAGGGCGTGGCCCATGCCGGGGATCTCCGCGATCCGGGCGCCGCGGATCACCTGGGCGAGGTGGTCGGCGTGCGGGGGCGGGGCGACCGGTTCGGCCGGGGCGGCGATCACCAGGACGGGCACCTCGGTCGCGGCCAGTTCCTCGGTGCGCAGGAGCCCGGAGGCGTCCGCGAGGGCGTGGGCGGTGGCGGGCCGGTGGTGTCCGGTGTGCGCGACGACCGCCCGCTCCTGGGCGCGGAACCACTCGGCGTCGAACGGCAGCGCGTCGCCGGCCAGGGCCCGCCAGTGCGCGACCCGGTGGTCCAGTTCCGCCTCCAGGTCCCGCTCCTCCGCGGGCCGGGACCAGAACTCCAGGAGCCGCCGCGAGGGTCCGGGAAGCTCCTCGGCCGGCACCCGGGTGCCGTCGGGGCGGACGTACGGGGTGGTGCTGAGCGCGCTGGTGCCGATCAGGGTGGCGCTCAGCAGCCGGTCCGGGTGGTCGGCGACCAGCAGCTGGCCGAGGAGCCCGCCCAGGGACATGCCGACGACATGGGCCCGGTCCGCCCCGAAGGCGTCCAGGACGGCGACCGCGTCGACGGCCAGCCGGGCGAGCGGATAGGGCCGCTCGTCGAACGCCCAGGTGGAGCGGCCGGTGTCGCGGTGGTCGTAGCGGATCACCCGGTGGCGCTCGGCGAGCAGCGCCACCAGCTCGTCGGGCCAGGCCCGCCCGGACGCCAGCGCGCCCATGACGAGCAGCAGCGGCGGGGCGTCCGCGTCGCCGTGCTCCTCGGCCCAGAGCCGTACGCCCGGCTCCACGTCCACGAACCGTTCCCGCGCCATGCCGCTCTCCTCACACCGTTCAACAAGACGAGACGTATCGTATCGCCATGGCACCGGGGAACGTCAACCCCAGTACGGCACGAAGGCCCTCGACGGGGGTCGAGGGCCTGGCGGGCGGGTTCCTCCCGGTGCCCGGATCCGGCTCAAGGCCCGGGTCCCGGGAGGAGGTGCGGGGCGGTCAGACGCCGGCGCGGGCGCGCTCCTCACCCTGGTCGCGCGGGTCCGGCACGGCCGCGGGGGCCTCACCGGCGTGGTCGTCCACGAACGTCTTCTCGTCGAAGGGGAACTTCCCCGCCAGGACCTCCGTCACCCGCGTCCGGTCGATCTCCTTCGTCCAGGTGCCGACGAGCACGGTCGCGACGGCGTTGCCGGCGAAGTTGGTGAGGGCGCGGGCCTCGCTCATGAAGCGGTCGATGCCGACGATCAGGCCGACGCCGTCGACCAGGTCCGGGCGGTGCGACTGGAGGCCGCCGGCGAGGGTGGCGAGTCCGGCGCCGGTGACGCCCGCGGCACCCTTCGAGGCGATGATCATGAAGACGAGCAGCGAGATCTGCTCGCCGACGGAGAGCGGGTCGCCCATCGCCTCGGCGACGAACAGCGAGGCCATCGTGAGGTAGATGGCGGTGCCGTCCAGGTTGAAGGAGTAGCCGGTGGGGACGGTGATGCCGACGACCGGCTTGGAGACGCCCAGGTGCTCCATCTTGGCGATCAGGCGGGGCAGCGCGGACTCGGACGACGACGTCGACAGGATGAGCAGGAACTCGCGGCCCAGGTACTTCAGCAGCGACCAGATGTTCACGCCGGCGACCAGCCGGAGCAGCGCGCCGAGGACGACGAAGACGAAGAGGGCGCAGGTCACGTAGAAGCCGATCATGATGACGGCGAGCGACTTCAGGGCGTCGAGGCCGGTCGCGCCGACGACGGCGGCGATGGCGCCGAAGGCGCCGACCGGGGCCGCCCACATGATCATGGAGAGGATCCGGAAGACGAGCCGCTGGATGTGCCCGATGCCGCGCAGCACCGGCTCGCCGGCCGGGCCCATCGCCTGGAGCGCGAAGCCCGCGAGGAGCGCGACGAGGAGGGTCTGGAGGACCTCGCCCCCGGTGAAGGCGGAGACCAGGGTGGTCGGGATGATCCCGAGCAGGAAGTCGGCGGTGCCCTCGCTCGCGCCCTCCGCCTGCTGGGCACCCGCCTCGGCCAGCTCCTTGGTGAGGTGGAGGCCGGAGCCGGGCTCCAGGAGGTTGCCGACGACGAGGCCGATCGCGAGTGCGACGGTCGACATCACCATGAAGTAGCCGAGCGCGAGGCCGCCGACGGCCCCCACCTTGGCGGCCTTGCGGACCGAGCCGACGCCCAGCACGATCGTGCAGAAGATGATCGGCGAGATCATCATCTTGATCAGGTTCACGAAGCCGGTGCCCAGCGGCTTCAGCTCGACGGCCACGCCGGGGGCGAGGAAGCCGACGCCGACGCCGAGCAGGACGGCGCCGATCACGGCCAGATACAGATAGTGGGTACGGTCCCGGCGTGCGGCCACGGGGTCCTCCTCGTGCTGATGGGTGTCCACGTCCCGGTGGACTCCGCGACTATCCATCAGCCTGTGACCCGGGTCACCGTTGCGTGCGTTTCGTTCATGGCCGAAACGTCACCGGGCCGCCCGCGCGGGGAACGATTCGGGAACGCAATGCACCGGAGCAAATCCCGGCGTGCACACTTGCTCGCATGCGTCTCCCGCTCCTCCGCCCCCTCCCCCGGCCGCGGCCCCGCAGCCTGGCCGGCCAGCTCTTCGCGATGCAGGTCGTGCTGATGGCCGCGGTCGTGGCCGGCTGCGCGGTCTTCGCGTACGTCACCGACCGGGCGCAGGCCGAGGAGACCGCCCGCCGACAGTCCACCGCCACCGCGACGGCCGTCGCCGGCTCGCCGTCCGTGGTGGCGGCGGCCCGCACCGCCGACCCGTCCGCCGCGCTCCAGCCGTACGCGGAGCAGCTGCGGCGCCGCGCCGACGTGGCGTTCGTGGTGATCATGGCGCCGGACGGCACCCGGTGGACGCACCCGGACCCGGGGCGGATCGGCCGCCCCTACCTCGGGCACATCGAACCCGCGGTCCGCGGCGGCACCTTCTCGGAGACGTACCCCGGCACGCTCGGGCCGTCGGTGCGGACGGTCACCCCGGTCCTCGACGGGGAGCGGGTGGTCGCCCTGGTCAGCGCGGGCATCACCATCGAGCGGATCAGCGCGCAGGTACGCGAGCAGGTGGCCGCGCTGCTCGGGATGGCCGGAGCCGCGCTGGCGCTGGGCGGCGCCGGCACGTACGTGATCAACGCGCGGCTGCGCCGGCACACCCACGGGATGAACGCCGCCGAGCTGAGCCGGATGCACGACTACCACGAGGCCGCGCTGCACGCGGTGCGGGAGGGCCTGGTGATGCTCGACGGGCGGCGCCGGATCGCGCTCATCAACGACGGGGCCCGCACGCTCCTCGGCCTCGACGAGGGGGTGATCGGCCGGTCGCCCGCCGAACTCGGGCTGCCGGCGCCGCTGACCGGAGCGCTGCTCTCCTCGGAGCCGCGGGTGGACGAGACCCATCTGACCGACGACCGGGTCCTCGTCGTCAACACCCGCCCGGTGGTGGGCGGGGAGCGGCGCGGCACCGTCGTCACCCTCCGGGACCGCACCGAACTCCAGGCGCTGTCCGGCGAACTGGACTCGCAGCGCGGGTTCACGGAGGCGCTGCGCTCGCAGGCGCACGAGGCCGCGAACCGGCTCCACACGGTGGTGTCGCTGATCGAACTCGGGCGGGTGGCCGAGGCGGTGGAGTTCGCGACCGCCGAACTGGAGCTGGCGCAGGCGCTCACCGACCGGGTCGTGGACGCGGTCGGCGAACCGGTCCTCGCGGCGCTGCTGCTCGGCAAGGCGGCGCAGGCCAACGAGCGGGGCGTCGAGCTGGTCCTCACCGAGGACAGCCGGATCGACGACGGGCTGCTCCCGCCGGCGCTCGGGCCCCGGGACCTGGTGACGGTCCTCGGCAACCTCGTGGACAACGCGGTCGAGGCGGCCGGCGGCACCCCGCACGCGCGCGTGACGGTCACCGTCGCCGCACGCGCGGGCGACGGCGAGCTGCTGCTCCGGGTCGACGACAGCGGGCCCGGCGTCCGCCCCGCCGACCGGGACGCGGTGCTCGGGCGGGGCTGGTCCACCCGGGGTCCGGGCCGCGGGCTCGGGCTGGCGCTGGTGCGGCAGGCCGTCGTCCGCGCGTCCGGCACGCTCACCGTGGACGAGGCGCCGGAGGGCGGCGCCCGCTTCACGGTCCGCGTCCCCCTCCCCCGTACCGCCGCCGCGACGGGAGGCGGGGCGTGACCGGGCCGCAGGACATCCGGGTGCTGGTGGTCGAGGACGACCCCGTCGCCGCCGACGCGCACGCGCTGTACGCCGGGCGGGTGGAGGGCTTCCGGGTGGTGGGGGTGGCGCACTCGCGGGCCGCGGCGGTACGGCTCCTCGACCGGACGCCCGTGGACCTCATCCTGCTCGACCTCTACCTGCCGGACGGGCACGGGCTCGCCCTGCTGCGGGCGCTGCGGGCCGCCGGGCACGGGGCCGACGTCATCGCGGTCACCTCGGCGCGCGACCTGGCGGTGGTGCGCGAGGGCGTGTCGCTCGGGGTGGTCCAGTACGTCCTCAAGCCCTTCGCCTTCGCCACCCTGCGGGACCGGCTGGTCCGGTACGCCGAGTTCCGGGGCGCGGCCGGCGAGGCGTCCGGGCAGGACGAGGTCGACCGGGCGCTCGCCGCGCTGCGGGCCCCGCGGCCGGCGACGCTGCCGAAGGGGCTGAGCGGGCCGACGCTGGAGGCGGTCACCCGCTCGCTGCGCGAGGCGCCGGCCGGGCTGACCGCCGCCGAGGCGGGGACGGCGGTCGGCATCTCGCGGATCACCGCCCGCCGCTATCTGGAGCACCTGGTCACGGAGGGGCGGGCGGTGCGGGCCCCGCAGTACGGGCAGATCGGCCGCCCGGAGCTCCAGTACCGCTGGCGCGCGGCCCGCTGACGGGGCGGTCTTCCGGTGACCGGACGTCACGCACCGATTACCGACCGGTTCCCACCTTCCTCCAGGCTCTGGCCTCGGATGAACGCACCGTAGCCATCCGTCACTGCGCGCACCTACCGTGGCGTGGTGCACCATCCCTCTCCACCCTTCGACGCCCCGGCCGCCCGCCGCCTGCGCCAGGGACTCGGCATGGCCCCGAACCACGTCGCGTACGGCCTGCGGGCGCAGTACGGCCTCCCCGTCACGCCCGACACCGTCGCCGCCTGGGAACGCGGCACCCTCGCGCCGAGCGAACAGGAGCTGACCGCCCTCGCGGGCGTCCTGTGGTGCTCGCCCGCCGACCTGATCGCCGTCGCCTCCACCCTGCGGGAGCACCGGATGGCGCGCGGACTGTCCGTGGAGGAGCTGGCCCGGCAGGTCGGCGTCGCCGCGCACGCGTACCGCCGGATGGAGGACGAGGGCCGCTGGAAGGGCACCGAGCGGCAGACGGCCGCGCTCGCCCAGGTCCTCGGCCTCGGCCCGCGCGCGCTGATCACCGCCACCGGCGGCGACGCCGGCCTCGCGGAACTGCTCCGGGACGCGGCGACGACCCGCTGGCAGGCGTACGTGAAACCGGCGGTGCGGATGCTGCCGCTGCCCCGGCGCGTGGTGGAGCCGGCGCTCGCCCGGCTGCACGCCGAGTACCACGCCCGCATGGCGGCGACGTCCAGCTGGGGCGCCTCGGGCGCCACCGGCGACGAGGGCCGGGCCTACCTGGAGGCGATCACCGACCACTTCTGGGCGGCCGTCGGGCACTAGCCGTCCCTTCCGGGGAAGAGAGGGCCGAGGTCCCGGGAAAGAGACGACGGAGGTCCCGCCGTGCGGGACCTCCGTCCAGGGGGGCGGGGAGCGGTCAGAAGACCGACTCGGCCTCCCGGATCCGGTCCGCCGGGACCGTCTTGAGCTGGGTGACGGCCTCCGCCAGCGGCACCATCTTCACGTCGGTGCCGCGCAGCGCGGTCATGTTGCCGAAGTCGCCGCGGTGCACGGCCTCCACCGCGTGCCAGCCGAAGCGGGTGGCGAGGACGCGGTCGTACGCGGTCGGGGTGCCGCCACGCTGGACGTGGCCGAGGATGACCGGCCGGGCCTCCTTGCCGAGGCGCCGCTCCAGCTCGTACGCGAGGGCGGTGCCGATGCCCTGGAAGCGCTCGTGGCCGAACTGGTCGATCTCGCCCTTGCCGTAGTCCATCGTGCCGTCGGCGGGGTGGGCGCCCTCGGCGACGCAGATGACGGCGAACTTCTTGCCGCGGGCGAACCGCTCCTCGACCATCTTGACCAGGTCGGCCGGGTCGAAGGGGCGCTCGGGGAGGCAGATGCCGTGGGCGCCGCCGGCCATGCCGGACTCCAGCGCGATCCAGCCGGCGTGGCGGCCCATCACCTCGACGACCATCACCCGCTGGTGGGACTCGGCGGTGGTCTTCAGCCGGTCCATCGCCTCGGTGGCGACGCCGACGGCGGTGTCGAAGCCGAAGGTGCGGTCGGTCGACGAGATGTCGTTGTCGATGGTCTTGGGGACGCCGACCACCGGCACGCCGGCGTCGGAGAGCATCCGGGCGGCGGTCAGGGTGCCCTCGCCGCCGATCGGGATGAGGGCGTCGAAGCCGCTCTTCTCGACGAGCGCCTTGGCGTTGTCGCAGGCCGCGGCGAAGCGGTCGCGCTCCAGCCGGGACGAGCCGAGGATGGTGCCGCCGCGGGCGAGGATGCCGCTGACGGCGTTGAGGTCGAGGGGGCGGTAGCGGCCGTCGAGGAGTCCGGCGTAGCCGTCCTCGAAGCCGATGACCTCGTCGCCGTAGTTGGTCACGGCCCGGTGCACGACCGACCGGATCACTGCGTTCAGGCCTGGGCAGTCGCCGCCTGCGGTGAGGACTCCGATGCGCATCGTGCTGTGTCTCCTGCTCGGTCGCGGTCCGTTCAAGCCGTCTCGATTCTCCCACGGACGGTGCGTCCGGGCCGCTCGCCGCCGCTCCGCGCGTGCCGGGAACGGGGCCGAACGGGGGCTTTCGTCCCCCCGGGAAGGTCTTTCGTACAGCGGGCGACCTATCCAGGTGCGGGGGTATTGTCAAGGGGGTAATGCCGCCCTATCGGCTTCTTTTCGGGGCCGGGGGTTGACGCAGGGCGAGGGCCGGGTCCCACGGCGGGCCGGGCCCTCACGCAGGACGGCCCGTCCGCGGGACGGGCCCCTTCCGCAGGACTGGACAGGAGACCACGGCGTGACGCGCAGCGTGTACGTGACCGGGATCGACCGCGGGGACGGCCGCCAGGTCGTCGAGCTGGGAGTCATGGAGCTCCTCACCCGGCAGGTGGACCGGGTGGGGGTGTTCCGCCCCCTGGTGCACGACGGCCCCGACCGCCTCTTCGACCTGCTGCGCAGCCGCTACCGGCTGACCCAGGACCCCTCCGCGGTCTACGGCATGGACTACCAGGAGGCGTCCGCGCTCCAGGCCGAGCAGGGCACCGACGAACTGGTCTCCCGGCTGGTCGACCGCTTCCACGCGGTCGCCCGCGACTACGACGTCGTCCTCGTCCTCGGCACCGACTTCGCCGCCACCCAGCTCCCCGACGAGCTGGCCCTCAACGCCCGCCTGGCCAACGAGTTCGGCGCCTCCGTCATCCCCGTCGTCGGCGGCAAGGGCCAGCCCGCCGAGTCCGTGCGCGCCGAGGCCCGCAACGCCTTCCGCGCCTACGACGGCCTCGGCTGCGACGTGCTCGCCATGGTCGTCAACCGGGTGGCGGCCGAGGACCGCGAGACGATCGCCGAGCGGCTGACCGTCCGCCTCCCCGTGCCCTGCTACGTCCTGCCGGACGAGCCCGCGCTCGCCGCGCCCACGGTCGCCCAGATCACCCACGCGCTCGGCGCGACCGTCGTCCTCGGCGACGACGCCGGCCTCGCCCGCGACGCCCTCGACTTCGTCTTCGGCGGCGCCATGCTGCCGAACTTCCTGGGCGCGCTGACCCCCGGCTGCCTCGTCGTCACCCCCGGGGACCGCGCCGACCTGGTCGTCGGCGCGCTCGCCGCCCACTCCGCCGGTACGCCCCCGATCGCCGGCGTCCTGCTCACCCTCGACGAGCGGCCCACCGACGCGATCCTCACCCTGGCCGCCCGGCTCGCGCCCGGCACCCCGGTGATCTCCGTCCCCGGCAACAGCTTCCCGACCGCCGCCGAGCTCTTCGCCCTGGAGGGCAAGCTGAACGCGGCCACCCCCCGCAAGGCGGAGACCGCCCTCGGCCTCTTCGAGCGGCACGTCGACACCGCCGACCTGCTCAAGCGGATCTCGGTGGCGCCCAGCGGCCGGGTCACCCCGATGATGTTCGAGCACGAGCTGCTGGAGCAGGCCCGGGCCGACCGCCGCCGGGTGGTGCTGCCCGAGGGCACCGAGGAGCGGGTGCTGCGCGCCGCCGACGTGCTGCTGCGCCGCGACGTCTGCGACCTCACCCTGCTCGGCGACGTCGAGGCCATCCGCAAGAAGGCCGCCGACCTGAGCGTGGACCTGCGCGACACCCAGCTGATCGACCCGCAGACCTCCGCGCTGCGGGACTCCTTCGCCGCGAAGTACGCGGCGCTGCGCGCCCACAAGGGCGTCACCGTGGAGCTCGCGTACGACGTCGTCTCGGACGTGAACTACTTCGGCACCCTGATGGTCCAGGAGGGCCTGGCCGACGGCATGGTCTCCGGCGCCGTGCACTCCACCGCCGCGACCATCCGCCCCGCCTTCGAGATCATCAAGACCAAGCCGGACGCCTCGATCGTCTCCTCGGTCTTCTTCATGTGCCTCGCCGACAAGGTGCTCGTGTACGGCGACTGCGCGGTCAACCCCGACCCGGACGCGGAGCAGCTGGCGGACATCGCCGTGCAGTCGGCGGCCACCGCGGCCCGCTTCGGCGTCGACCCGCGGATCGCGATGCTCTCGTACTCCACCGGCACCTCGGGCTCCGGCGCCGACGTCGACAAGGTCCGCGAGGCCACCAAGCTGGTCCGCGAGACCCACCCGGAGCTGCGGATCGAGGGCCCGATCCAGTACGACGCCGCCGTGGAGCCGTCCGTCGCGGCGACCAAGCTGCCGGACTCGGAGGTGGCCGGCCAGGCGACCGTGCTGATCTTCCCGGACCTCAACACCGGCAACAACACCTACAAGGCGGTGCAGCGTTCGGCCGGCGCCGTCGCCGTCGGCCCGGTCCTCCAGGGCCTGCGCAAGCCGGTCAACGACCTCTCGCGCGGCGCCCTCGTCAGCGACATCGTCAACACGGTCGCCATCACGGCGATCCAGTCCCAGGTCCCGACCCCGGCTCAGGAGCTCCCCGCATGACCGGCACCCCCACCCGCGTCCTCGTCCTCAACTCCGGCTCCTCGTCGGTGAAGTACCAGCTCCTCGACATGGCCGGCGGCGACCGGCTGGCGCAGGGGCTCGTCGAGCGGATCGGCGAGGACACCTCCCGGCTCGCGCACACCCCGCTCCGGGGAGGCGACGGCGCGCGGCGCGAGCGGACCGGTCCGATCCCGGACCACGCGGCGGCGCTGAAGGCGGTGGCCGAGGAGCTGGCGGCGGACGGGCTCGGCCTGGACTCCCCCGAGCTGGCCGCGATCGGCCACCGGGTGGTGCACGGCGGGCTGCGCTTCACCGAGCCGACCGTCATCGACGACGCGGTGATCGCCGAGATCGAGCGGCTGGTGCCGGTGGCGCCGCTGCACAACCCGGCGAACCTGCTCGGCATCCGCACGGCCATGGCACTGCGCCCCGACCTGCCGCAGGTCGCCGTCTTCGACACCGCCTTCCACACCACGATGCCGGAGGCGGCGGCCCGGTACGCGATCGACGTGGAGACCGCCGACGCGCACCGGATCCGCCGCTACGGCTTCCACGGCACCTCGCACGCGTACGTGTCCCGGGCGACGGCGAAGCTGCTCGGCAAGGAACCCGAGGAGGTGAACGTGATCGTGCTGCACCTCGGCAACGGCGCCTCCGCCTCGGCGGTGCGCGGCGGGCGCTGCGTGGACACCTCGATGGGTCTGACCCCGCTGGAGGGCCTGGTCATGGGCACCCGCTCCGGAGACATCGACCCGGCGGTCACCTTCCACCTCAAGCGGGTGGCGGGCATGTCGGCGGACGAGATCGACGTCCTGCTCAACAAGCGGTCGGGGCTGGTGGGCCTCTGCGGCGACAACGACATGCGCGAGATCCGGCGCCGGGTCGACGAGGGCGACGAGCGGGCCGCGCTCGCCTTCGACATCTACGTCCACCGGCTGAAGAAGTACATCGGCGCCTACTACGCGGTGCTCGGCCGGGTCGACGCGGTCGTGTTCACCGCCGGCGTGGGCGAGAACGCGGCGCCGGTACGGGAGGCCGCCATCGCCGGCCTGGAGGAACTGGGCCTCGCCGTGGACGCCGGGCTCAACGCCGTGCGGTCCGGTGAACCCCGGGTGATCTCGCCCGAGTACGCCCGGGTGGCGGTCGCCGTGGTGCCGACCGACGAGGAGCTGGAGATCGCCCGCCAGACCTTCGAGCTGACGGCCGGAAAGGTGAACGCCTGAGCGGGCCCGCGCCCATTTGTACTTTCCGCCAGTCGGAATATTCCGCAGTGAAACAAACCGATAGGATCCGCCTCATGCGCCGTTCCAAAATCGTCTGCACGCTGGGCCCCGCCGTCGACTCGTACGAGCAGCTGAAGGCTCTCATCGAGGCCGGCATGAACGTGGCCCGATTCAACATGAGCCACGGGACCCAGGCAGAGCACCAGGAGCGGTACGACCGTCTCCGCAGGGCCGCCGCCGACACCGGCCGCGCCGTCGGTGTGCTGGCCGACCTCCAGGGCCCCAAGATCCGGCTGGAGACCTTCGCGGAGGGTCCGGTCGAACTGGTCCGCGGGGACGAGTTCACCATCACCACCGAGGACGTCCCCGGCGACAAGTCCATCTGCGGCACCACCTACAAGGGCCTCCCGGGCGACGTCTCCAAGGGCGACCAGGTCCTCATCAACGACGGCAACGTCGAGCTGCGGGTCGTCGAGATCGACGGCCCCCGGGTCAAGACGGTCGTCATCGAGGGCGGTGTCATCTCCGACCACAAGGGCATCAACCTGCCCGGTGCGGCGGTCAACGTCCCGGCCCTCTCCGAGAAGGACGTCGAGGACCTCCGCTTCGCGCTCCGCATGGGCTGCGACATGGTCGCGCTGTCCTTCGTGCGCGACGCCGCCGACGTCAAGGACGTGCACAAGGTGATGGACGAGGAGGGCCGCCGGGTCCCCGTCATCGCCAAGGTCGAGAAGCCGCAGGCCGTCGAGAACATGGCCGAGGTCGTCGCCGCCTTCGACGCCGTCATGGTCGCCCGCGGCGACCTCGCCGTCGAGTACCCGCTGGAGCGGGTCCCGATGGTGCAGAAGCGGCTCGTCGAGATGTGCCGCCGGAACGCCAAGCCGGTCATCGTCGCCACCCAGATGATGGAGTCGATGATCACCAACTCGCGTCCGACGCGCGCCGAGGCGAGCGACGTCGCCAACGCCATCCTGGACGGGGCCGACGCGGTCATGCTCTCCGCGGAGTCCTCCGTCGGCGCCTACCCGATCGAGACCGTCAAGACGATGTCGAAGATCGTCGCGGCGGCCGAGGAGGAGCTGCTCTCCAAGGGCCTCCAGCCCCTGGTCCCCGGCAAGAAGCCGCGCACCCAGGGCGGCTCCGTCGCCCGCGCGGCCTGCGAGATCGCCGACTTCCTCGGCGGCCAGGCGCTGATCGCCTTCACCCAGTCCGGCGACACGGCCCGCCGCCTCTCCCGCTACCGGGCGCAGCAGCCGATCCTCGCCTTCACGACGGACGAGAACACCCGCAACCAGCTCACCCTCAGCTGGGGCGTCGAGTCCTTCCTCGTCCCCTTCGTCGAGACCACCGACGCGATGGTCGACCTCGTCGACGCGGAGCTCCTGAAGCTCCAGCGCTACAACGAGGGCGACACCATGGTCATCACCGCCGGCTCCCCGCCCGGCGTCCCCGGCACCACCAACATGGTCCGCGTCCACCACCTGGGCAACGGCGAACGCGACTGACCCGCCGCCCCTCCTCCGCACAGACGGCCGGGGGGGGGCCCCCCCCCGGGGGGGGGCCCCCCCCCCGCGCAGGGGGGGGGCGCGGCCCCCCCCGCGGTAC